>JBJEQU010000219.1:0-2473 GCA_051881935.1 Porcipelethomonas sp.
AGAATTTCATAAAGCTGCTGATTGCTTACACTTTCCAGGGCTTCAGCAGAAATATCTGCTCCAAGATCACGAAAAGCCGAAGGATCGGAAATACCTTCATTAGTCATTATATCTTCCGAAACCTGTTCAAATATGTAAAGTCCCGGATCCTCAAGATTATAAAAACCCGAACCCTCATATTCAGCGGTTTCAAGACTGATATACCCGTTCAGCAGACAGTCTGCAACATAGTTGTCAACATTGTCATATCCGGGTACCAGATCAGCTGCCTCAGTAACTAAAGCGCCCGTTCCGGAAAGACAGATGTTAATACCGCATACAGCCGCTGAAAACACTCCTAAAATTCGTTTTTTCAATTTCATTTTGACTACTCCTTTGCTGTTTTAAACGTTTTACATCGAATATTATACTCCAAATGATGCCAGATGTCAACATCAGAAAGCACTCCCTTTTCCAAGAGAGTGCTCAGTTTGTCGAAAAAGTTATTTTAAGTATGCGGATAGCAACATGAAAGTTTTTGATCAAACTTTTTTCAAAAAGTTTGCAGTTTCCAAAGGCGGAGCCTTGGTCGCCCTCCGCAGAGGGCGAAATTCTTTGCCTTAGGGGCGCTCCGCACAGGGTGAATTCCAAAACAGTCCAGTGGACTGTTTTGGAAGAGGGGCATGCCCTGCAAGAGAGGGCTGCCCCTGATCAACCCCTAAAATAAGGTTCTTCTACAGTCTGAGCACTCCCTTTTCCAAGAGAGTGCTCAATATTTTATTCAGATTAACCCATTACAACTTCAACATTGTGTGTCTTGCCGTCGCCGAATACAGGAAGAACATTTCCTTCAATTGCATTGCCGTCAACAGTAACCGACTTGATGCCCTTGCATACGTGGTCTGGGTTCTTGACCGTAATAGCATATTCTGCACCTCTGAACTGTCTCTTAGCTGTAAAGCCCTCCCATGCAGAAGGAATGCTCGGGTCGATCCTAAGTCCGTCCCAGTCAGGCATAATGCCGAGGATATACTGTGAAACAGCAACGAAGTTCCATGCAGCAGTACCTGTAAGCCATGAGTTTTTAGCTTCGCCGTGACGCTTAGCGTCCTTGCCGGCGATCATCTGGCAGTATACATACGGTTCTGTTCTGTGAAGGTCGGAATACTTTTCCTCTCTGTAAGCCGGAGCAATCTTTGAATAGTATTCAAACGCCTTGTCACCGTGACCCACGAACGCCTCAGCACAGATGATCCATGCATTGTTGTGACAGAATATACCTGCATTTTCCTTGTATCCTGCCGGATATGTAGAAATTTCACCGTATTCAATGTAATACTTGGTAAATGCCGGGTTGTTAAGAACAAGACCATGCTCACTGTTAAGATACTTGTCAACGCTTTCAAGTGCCTTAAGGTCAGCGCCTGTTTCCTTGCCTACGCCGCCGAGAACAGCAAAGCCCTGAGGTTCAATAAAGATCTTGCCTTCTTCGCATTCCTTTGAACCCATTTTCTTGCCAAAGTCATCATAAGCTCTCAGGAACCATTCGCCGTCAAAGCCGAATTCCATGATATTCTTCTTCATCTTGTCGATCTCAGCCTGAGCCTTTTCAGCCTCAGCCTCATCGCCCTTATGTCTGCAAAGGTCAACGTAGCTCGGACCTGCATATGTAAAGAGCGCAGCAACCATTACTGATTCAGCAGTCTTGCTGTACTTGTCGTCGCCGTACTTAGGTGAAGTATATGTCTGGAATGATTCGCCCGATTCAGATGAGAAGCAGCTGAGGTTGATACAGTCGTTCCAGTCAGCTCTCATAGCCAGAGGAAGTCCGTGAGGACCTACAAACTGTGCAACATGATAGAATGACTGCTTTAAGTGATGCATCATAGGCTGTGCCTTTGAAGGGTCATTGTCATAAGGAACCATTTCATCAAGAATGCCGTAATCTCCTGTTTCTTTGATGTATGCAGCAACCGAAAGGATCATCCAGAGCGGATCATCCGAGAAGTCGCCGCCCAGGTCAGCATTGCCCTTCTTTGTAAGAGGCTGGTACTGGTGATAGCAGCCGCCGTCCTCAAACTGTGTGGAAGCAAGATCGATAAGTCTTTCTCTTGCTCTCTCCGGGATCTGGTGAACGAAACCAAGAAGATCCTGGTTGGAGTCACGGAAGCCCATTCCTCTGCCGATACCGCTTTCAAAGTATGAAGCAGAACGTGACATATTGAATGTTACCATACACTGATACTGATTCCAGATATTTACCATTCTGTTCATCTTGTCATCAGGTGTTTCAACAATATATTTTGAAAGGAGATTATCCCACATTTCCCTGAGTTCATCAAGACCTGCCTGAACCTTTTCAGGAGTGTTGTACTTTTCGATCATTTCATATGCTCTTGACTTGTTCATTGAACCGTCGGCATTGAATTGTTCTTCAACTGGATTTTCAACATAACCGAGGAGAAATACGAGATCCTTTGTTTTACCCGGCTCA
>JBJEQU010000220.1:0-2448 GCA_051881935.1 Porcipelethomonas sp.
CAGTCAAATGCAGGATTAACGGCGTAAAAATTCTTGGAATCCATTTTTTCAATAGCGTTTCTGAGACCCTCGCCGAAGCGCTGATAGTGTACTATCTCCCTTTCGCGCAGGAAACGTATCACATCATTGACATCTGGGTCGTCGGAAAGCCTGAGAATGTTGTCATATGTGGTGCGAGCTTTCTGCTCCGCAGCCATATTCTCACTCAGATCCGTTATCACGTCACCTTTTACCTGCATAGTCGCCGCTGTCCAGGGCGTGCCGGAGGCAAACTGAGGATACACTCCAGCTGTGTGGTCGACAAAATATGTCTCAAAGCCGGCCTTCTTGATCTCCTCCGGAGTCATTTTTCTTGTGAGCTGATGCACGATCGACGCCACCATCTCAAGGTGACCTAATTCCTCGGTTCCTATATCGGTCAGCAGTCCTTTAAGCTCTGGGTACGGCATGCTGTATCGCTGGCTGAGGTATCTCAGAGATGCTCCGAGCTCGCCATCCGGACCGCCTAACGTCAGGAACATATAATAAGGAGCAGCCCGAAAGCTGCTCCTTATTTTTTAATCATAGGGATTGTTCTTAGGCTCCCACTTTGCAAGCCAGATTGCCGATGCAACATCGTAAGGTATTCCACGTTCAGATACTACTTCTTTGAAATTATCCTGTGTAAACGAGCCCTTTTCGCTCTTTGCTATAACAGCAGAATATATATCGCAGATTTCAAGCAGACTGCATTTTGAAGATGTTGCGTTATACAGCTTCCTGATGAAGTTAGTATTTTCTGCAATAACTTCTAAAGCGGCAGCCTTGTCTGATTCAGGTATCGGCATTTCAGCAATTGCTTTGATTTTCTGAAAATCAGAAACGTTGGTTTTACCTGCGTCCGGCAAAAGCGTTGTTAGCTTTTCCTCGATGTCACGGGCATTATTATACTCGACTCCGGCATTGATAAGCTTGACGTATCGAGGCTCGTTACCTCCGCCGCTGGAGCTGCTCGAGGATTTTTCAGTATAGGGCATCATGGCAACAGTCATAATACTTTCTCCGGAATCAACCAGCCCTTTGCAGCTCTCGGCCCACTGCGACATATCATACTCCGGAATAGCAGCAGCCTTTGCGGTTTCAGTAGCGTAGGCGTTAAGCCGCTTGAGCATCCCCATGCGTTCCTTGTCGTCCGCTTCCTGGTACTCGTCTGAGGAAATGACTTCACCCACTTTAGAAAGCGTTTCGGAAAGTGCGGCACTGTATCTTTCCGCTGCCTCATCGTCAAGCTCGTATTCGGTACCGTCAACCGTAATATGTTCCGGAGTTTTGCCATAGATGATCTTATCATACCCTAATTCATAGAGCCGTGCAAGCTCGTCTGTAGTCTCTCGGTCAAGGCCGAACTGCTTATACATGTCGTAGATATCCCGCTCCAGAATATCCCCGGTCTTGCCCTTGAGATTTGACTTACCCGGAGGCGAGATCATGTTGTTATAAGCTTCACCGATCTCCGGAGCCACCCATGAGAACAAGCCGAGCGTGTAGCGTTCAATGTTGTCAAATGGTATTCCAAAAAGCCTTGCAACCAAAAACGCTATTTCCTTGGCATCATTTGCTGTCGCAGTGCCGTTAATGGCCTTTCCTGCAAATTTAATATTTGTTTCTACAAGATCATTAAACAGATCAAGGCCCATAACCTCGACATTATACCATTTCTCGCCTCTTGCAAGATCTATGCCGGCACTGAGAAGAGTTTCGGGAATACCGGGCAGCATTCCGGTAAAGTCCTTGAGAATGTATGTTGCATAGTCAACGCCGAACTTGTCCCACATAAATTCGTTGTTCTCATCGTAGAATTCATCACGCCGCTTGAGCAGCGAGTTGAGCACGCTCACGAGTGCAACGAGCATCGAAGAGGTAACAACGCCTGCAGCGGCCTTTCCGACTGAGTGCTCATACTTTGCAGCCTTCGCCTGCAGTGCTTTATTCTCCGGATCTGCGGCAAGCGCTTTGCGGTAATAATCATGCTCCCCCTTTGCCTTCATCAGCAGGTTTGCCGCCTGCATAATGTCGGTATGGAACATTGTAAATGCGCGGCTGACTGCCCCCTCGTCTCTGAGCAGAGCGCTGCGGTGCATGATATCGTACATGGACTGCGTATTGCCTATCGCCGTGTTGTATCTCTCAGCAACAGCCTTATAGAACGGGCTCTGCCCTGCGTCGATCTGCTTCTGTGTTCCGATTTCAAGGTCGGGATTCTCGTTCCTTACGGCAGCCTCGGACCATGCCCATATGGACCTTGCGACCATTGCGTCGGTATGGATCATCAGTCCGCCGCCGAAAAGTTCCTTTGTGACCTTGTTGCTCTGGATCAGCTTCTCTATTTTGCCCTGGCTGTTGACCAGGCGGGCCACTTCGGGCGAAGCATAACCGCGAACACGGACGTCATATTCGCTGGTGTATTTA
>JBJEQU010000221.1:0-10575 GCA_051881935.1 Porcipelethomonas sp.
GAATCCAGCCTGTACTTAATGATTACCTCTATGTGTAGGATATTATGTGTAACCAACAGGGGACTGTCCAGCGGTGATTTTCTGCGGCGCATAAAGGAAATTGCACAGTGCGGTCCTCAGGGAATTATACTGCGTGAAAAGGATCTGCCGGCTGAAAAATATACAGAGCTTGCGAGGGCAGTCATGGATATATGCCGGTGTTATGATGTGCCGTGTATACTCCATAGCTTTACACAGTCCGCAGCCGCTGTAAAATGCAGCAATATCCATCTTCCCATGCATGTTTTATGTTCGCTGACTGAGGAGGAGAGAGCAGAGTTTAAAATTCTGGGATCTTCTGTTCACTCAACAGAAGAAGCAAAACAGGCAGAGAGTATGGGATGCAGCTATATTACTGCCGGACATATTTTTGCCACCGACTGCAAAAAAGGAGTTCCCCCCAGGGGCATTGAATTTCTTGAGGATGTTGTGAAAAGCGTCAGTATTCCTGTTTATGCTATCGGGGGAATAAACAGTGAAAACATAAAACAGGTTACAGATACAGGGGCAGGAGTATGCATAATGAGCGGACTTATGCAGTGTGACAATGTAGGGGAATACTTTGAAAAACTCAGGAGCAGAATATGAAATTTGATGCAGGACAGCTTTTGCTGTATGGAATAACCGACCGCTGCTGGACTGGTAAAATGACGCTGTATCAGCAGGTCGAACAGGCTTTGAAAGGAGGAGTTACGATCCTCCAGCTTCGGGAAAAAAATCTTGATGAGCAGGAATTTACTGCGGAGGCGAAAGAGCTTGCAGCGCTGTGCCATTCGTACAATGTACCTCTTATAATAAATGATAATTTAAATGTTGCTCTTCAGAGCGGTGCGGATGGAGTACATGTAGGACAGAATGATATGTCTGTAGATATGATAAGAAAAACTGCCGGCAGTGATTTTATAATAGGTGCAACAGCGAAAACAGTGGAGCAGGCAGCAGAAGCGGAGAAAATGGGAGCTGATTACATAGGTGTGGGAGCGGTTTTCCCTTCCGCGACAAAGAAAAACGCTGTCAGGATCACAAAAGCTCAGCTCATGGAAATATGCTCGTCTGTCAGCATCCCGGCTGTTGCCATTGGCGGAATTAGTCTTGAAAATGCCCACGAGATCAGCGGCACAGGAGTAAAAGGGATTGCGGTTGTTTCAGCAATTTTCGGTGCAGCAGATATTGAACATGAAACGGCAAAACTGTTGATCGAGTCAGGGAAGGTTACGCAGATCTGACAGCGAAGGGAACCCACGCATGTCTGCCGCCGCTTGAAAAGCGGCATGGGCAGGCAGGGGGAGTGAACGATTTCGGAATGTGTACTGTTACCCTTCCCCCTGCCGCCTCTCAAAATCGAAGATTTTGAGAGCAGACATGCAGCGGAGCGAGTCCAGCCGGTGATTTTACGCAATAATATTGGTTCGGTTCCGCTGATCTGCGAAACCGTGAAATTCGGGAATATTCAGGAGAAAAAATGAAAAAGGTATTGACTATAGCCGGAAGTGACTGCAGCGGCGGTGCAGGAATACAGGCGGATATTAAAACTATGACTGCTAACGGGGTCTATGCTATGAGTGCTGTTACTGCCCTTACGGTACAGAATACTATGGGTGTGACTGCTGTTTCAGAGGTTACCCCTGAATTCCTGAAACAGCAGCTTTCAGCGGTATTTGAGGATATTTTCCCTGACGCTGTAAAGATCGGGATGGTTTCTTCTTCGGAGCTTATTGAGGTCATTGCGGAAAGCCTTATGTATTACAACGTCAAAAATATAGTTGTTGACCCGGTTATGATTGCCACAAGCGGTTCACGTCTTATTGATGAGGATGCAGTTAATACACTTACAGGTAAACTTCTGCCCCTGGCATCTGTTGTGACCCCTAATATTCCGGAAGCTGAAGCACTTTCAGGTATTATCATAAAGTCCGGAGATGATATGATCAGGGCTGCAGAATATATTAATGAACGTTTTGGCAGTGCAGTACTCTGCAAGGGCGGACACAGCATAAACGATGCCAATGATCTGCTTTATGATAAGGGCGAGTACAGGTGGTTCCGTACAAGGCGCATCGACAATCCCAATACCCATGGTACTGGCTGCACACTTTCAAGCGCCATTGCTGCAAATCTTGCAAAGGGATATGATATAGTCCGTTCGATTGAACGTGCAAAGGAATATATATCCGGTGCACTGATGTCTATGCTTGACCTGGGAAAGGGAAGCGGACCATTAAACCATGCCTTTGATATAAAAAGTAAATTTACAGAATAAAAACTTCTGAAAGGAAAAGGATATGAGAAATTATAAAACACAGATGGAAGCTGCAAAAAAGGGAATCATTACCCCGGAAATGGAAGCAGTGGCTAAGAAAGAGTATATGGAAACTGAAAAGCTTCGTGAGCTTGTGGCAAAGGGCGAAGTGGCAATTCCATGTAATATAAATCATAAAAATATTTCACCGGAGGGTATCGGAACAGGTCTTAAAACTAAAATTAATGTTAATCTTGGTATCTCCGGAGACTGCAAGGATTATTCCGTGGAAATGGCAAAGGTTGATATGGCTATTAAGTTCGGCGCTGAAGCAATAATGGATCTGAGCAATTACGGTAAAACAAGCACCTTCAGAAAAGAGCTTATAGAAAAATCTCCTGCCATGATCGGTACCGTTCCTATGTATGATGCCATCGGATACCTTGAAAAGGATCTCCTAGATATTACTGCGGAGGATTTTCTTGAGGTTGTCAGAGCTCATGCTCAGGAGGGCGTTGACTTTATGACTATCCATGCGGGGATAAACCGCCGCACTATTGATGCCTTTATGCGTGACAAGCGTGAGATGAATATCGTTTCAAGAGGCGGCTCACTCCTGTTTGCATGGATGATGATGACAGGAAATGAAAATCCGTTCTATGAACACTATGATGAAGTACTTGAAATTCTCCGTGAATATGATGTTACTATAAGCCTTGGTGATGCTCTGCGTCCGGGCTGCATTGAGGACAGTACGGATGCCGGACAGATCTGCGAGCTTATCGAACTGGGTGACCTTACAAAACGTGCATGGGAAAAGGATGTACAGGTTATGGTGGAAGGTCCCGGTCATATGGCGATGGATGAGATCGCAGCAAATATGAAGCTCCAGAAAAGATTGTGCCATAATGCTCCGTTCTATGTTCTCGGACCTCTTGTAACTGATATTGCCCCGGGTTATGATCATATTACATCAGCTATCGGGGGAGCAATCGCTGCTGCAAGCGGTGCGGACTTCCTCTGCTATGTTACTCCGGCAGAACATCTGAGACTTCCTGATATCAACGATGTTAAGGAGGGTATTATAGCAAGTAAAATTGCTGCCCATGCAGCTGACATAGCAAAGAAAATTCCTCATGCAAGGGATATCGATAATGCTATGGCTAAGGCACGTCATAAGGTTGACTGGGACGAGATGTTCAAGTATGCCATTGACGGTGAAAAAGCAAGAGAATACTTTGAAAGTGTTCCGCCTGCAGACCGCCATACATGTTCAATGTGCGGCAAAATGTGTGCTGTAAGAACAACCAACATGATCCTTGAGGGCAAGAAGGTAGAATTTTGTACCGAAAAGTAATTTTTATATAAAACTGATGCCTGACAATTATCGACTGATAATTGTCAGGCATTTATTATTTTTCTGATTATTTTTTATTATTCTTAGAAGCTTTAGCTTCCTTTCTCTGTCTGATCATTTCCATACGCTCGGCATTCTTTGCAGCCTTTGCAGCATTGGCTTTTTCAGTAAGTGTGAGGTTTTCCTGAACTGCCCACATCTTGATGCGGAGCTTGCTCTTGTCACCGCCTGTTTCGATTACAACAGTGTCTTCGCTCTTTCTTACAACAATGCCGACGATGCCGCCGATAGTCATGATCTCATCGCCGATCTGGATGTTCTCACGCATAGCTTTTGCTTCATTGTCCTTTTTCTTCTGTGGTCTTATAAGAAGAAAATAGAAAACAATTGCAATAAGCACAAGAGGACCGAAAGTCGTGATAAGCATCATAGCAGTACTCTGCGAACCGGTTGAAGCTGTATCTGCCATAAAAATAAAATTCTGCATTAGTTTAATCTCCAATTCTGCCGCTGATGTCTCTGGCTAAAATCTCCCAAGCGGCAAACGGAGATTTTTAAGCATGTTCTGTCTTATTTTACAGTATGGCTCATTTTGCCTTAATATATTCATCAATGGATCTTGCGGCAGTTTTGCCAGCACCCATTGCAAGGATAACCGTTGCTGCACCTGTTACAGCGTCACCGCCGGCATAAACGCCTTCCTTTGTAGTAAGCATGTTCTCGTTTACCACAAGACATCCTCTCTTGTTTGCCTCAAGACCTTCAGTAGTTGTCCTGATAAGAGGATTTGGGGATGTGCCAATGGACATGATAACAGTATCAACAGCAAGGTCGTAATTTGAACCTTCTATCGGAACAGGACTTCTTCTGCCGCTTTCATCCGGCTCTCCAAGCTCCATTTTAATACATTCCATTGCGCATACTCTTCCGTTCTCATCAGCCTTGATCTTAACGGGGTTATTGAGGTTGAGGAATTCAACCCCCTCTTCCTTAGCGTGGTGAACCTCTTCTTTACGTGCCGGCATTTCAGCTTCGGAACGTCTGTAGACTATGTACACGTGTTCAGCACCCATTCTCAGAGCACTTCTTGCAGCGTCCATAGCAACATTTCCGCCGCCGACTACTGCAACAGATTTTGACTTGATAACAGGAGTGTCATACTCGTCAAGATAACCCTTCATAAGGTTAATTCTTGTAAGATACTCATTTGCGGAGCATACGCCGATAAGCGACTCGCCCTCAATGCCCATAAATCTCGGAAGACCTGCACCGGAACCGATAAATACTGCTTCATATCCCATATCCATTATTTCATCAACGGATAAAACCTTGCCGATAACCATGTCCTCCATGATCTCAACGCCGAGGTCACGAAGCTTCTGTATCTCCTTCTGAACTATGGTCTTTGGCAGACGGAATTCCGGAATACCATACATCAAAACTCCTCCGGCTGTATGAAATGCCTCAAAAATAGTTACCTGATATCCAAGCTTTGCAAGGTCACCGGCACATGTAAGTCCGGCAGGACCTGCGCCGATAACAGCGACTTTATGACCGTTGGACTCAGGCTTTGAAGCTGCGCTTCCCCCGTTTTTCATCATATAGTCTGCAACAAATCTTTCAAGACGGCCGATTCCCACCGGTTCATTCTTGATACCCCTTACGCATTTACCCTCGCACTGGTTTTCCTGGGGACATACTCTTCCGCATACGGCCGGGAGTGAATTTGTAGATGTAATGATCTCGTAGGCTTTTTCAAAATTGCCGGCTGCGACCTCTGCAACAAATTCCGGTATTCTGACGCTTACGGGACATCCTGAAACGCATGGCTTGTTTTTGCAGTTAAGACAGCGTGAAGCCTCCTCCATAGCCATTTCCTTTGTATATCCCAAAGTTACTTCCTCAAAGTTTCTTGCTCTTACCTTCGGGTCCTGTTCGGGCATTGTTACCTTATTAGGTGCCATATTTGCCATTTTGTTTATTTCCTCCGATTTATTATTTATTGCTGTTTAACATACGGCAGTTGTGCTCGTATTCTCTGTATGTTGAATTTCTCTTCATAAGCTCGTCAAAGTCAACTTCATGTCCGTCAAAGTCAGGACCGTCAACACATGCATACCTTATCTTTCCGCCCACTGTAACACGGCAGCCGCCGCACATTCCTGTTCCGTCGATCATAATAGGATTGAGGGAAACGATAGTTTTGATGCCATACGGCTTTGTGACCTCGCATACAAATTTCATCATTGGAACCGGGCCTATTGCGATTACTGCGTCATACTTGTTTCCGGCTTCGATCTTCTCCTTAAGAGCGTCAGTAACGAAGCCTTTCTTGCCGTAGGAGCCGTCATCTGTGCAGATTGTAAGATCACTGGACTGCTGTCTGAACTCATCCTCAAGAATTACAATATCACGGCTCCTGAAGCCAGCAATAACGTCAACCTCGATTCCCTTTGCAAAAAGCTCCTTTGCCTGGGGATAAGCAATGGCGCAGCCTACACCGCCGCCGATGACGCAAACTTTCTTTGCATTTTCATCAATATGGGTAGCTATTCCAAGAGGACCGGCAACATCAAGAATGCCGTCACCTTCATTGAGTGTTGAAAGCTGTTCGGTTGTCTTGCCAACGATCTGGAAAATAATGGTTATTGTACCCTTTTCACGGTCATAGTCGGCAATTGTCAGAGGAACTCTTTCACCCTTTTCGTCGATTCTGAAAATAATAAACTGACCTGCTTTTGCCTTTTTTGCAATAAACGGAGCTTCGATCTCCATCAGTGTTACAGACGGATTAAGCACACGTTTCTGTACTATTCTGAACATTTTTCTCTCTCCTAAAAATTATTGATACATTACATTATAACATGAATGTATTTATTTTGCAAGAGTTTTTCTCAATTATCAAAGTGTATTGCCTCGAATTCTCTTTTTATCCATTTTACTGCAAGGTCCGCCCATTGTGCACAGACCGGATTCAGGTGTGCTTCATTTTTTGCAGTAGACTCGTCTGCAAGAGCTAATCCGTGGCCGCCGTAAGGGAAAATATGACATTCAAAAGGGATACCGCAGCTGCTCAGCGCCCTTGTAAAATCTATGGTATTTTCAACAGGCACAGTCTTGTCGTCAGCGTTGTGCCAGATGAAGGTTTTTGGTGTTTCGGCTGTAACCTGTTTTTCAAGTGATACTGTTTCAAGCATTTCAGCATCCGGATTTTTTCCAAGGATACTCTCTATTGAACCCCTGTGGCGGAAGCTGCCGCTTGTTATTACCGGATAGGACAGTATCATGCCGTCAGGGCGTATGGCATCGGAATCCGGAAAAAAATCTTTCAGATAACTGCCGCTGATAGTCCCAAGTGAAGCACAGAGATGACCTCCGGCAGAGAATCCGCAGACAATGACCGACCCCGGATCTATGTCATATTCCTCCGAATTTTCACGGACATGTTTTACTGCACAGGCAAGCTCCAGCAGTGCCGCAGGAAACGGACTTTTTATACTGTACTTTAAAACGAAGCTGTTTATGCCGTGGGAGGCAAAGCGCATCGCCACAGCCTGACCTTCACGGTCGGACAGAAATTCATATCCCCCTCCGGGACAGATTATTACCGCCGGACGCTTTTTTCTGCCTGTTTCCGGTGAAAGAGAAAGGGTATATGGAATAAGCTCAGGTGAGAAATTTTCCGGGTTCAGACCTGCTTTTTTATATGGTATATCCGTAAGTGTTACTGACATCTTCTTTTACCTCCATCGTTTCTGCAATATTATTATATATTGACCTATATGGGGTTGTCAATATTTTTTGAAAAAAGTAGTGTAATTTTTCGCCGGATGTGTTATAATTAAACCTGTCGGATAAGAACCGCATAATTTAATGAAAGAGAGAAAAACAAATGAGAATAAGATGTAAACCCTGGGCAAAGCCGGAGCTTGAAGCATGTGATTTTTGTATAAACGAACCGGAAAAGCTGAGAGGGAACTGGGAAAACGAATTTCCGGACAAAGCCCCTATCCATCTCGAACTGGGATGCGGCAAGGGAGGATTTATTTCCCAGGCTGCCCCTGACAACACAGGCATAAACTATATTGCTGTTGACATAAAAAATGAAATGCTTGTCCTTGCCAAAAGAAAACTTGAACAGGCTTACAGCGAGAGAAATATACCTATGGATAACGTAAGGATCTTCATAAAAAATATCGAGCAGATAGACAGTGTCTTTGATGAAAATGATCCTGTAGAAAGAATTTACATAAATTTCTGCAATCCATGGCCGAAGTCAAAGCATAAAAAAAGACGCCTTACCCATTACCGTCAGCTTATGAAGTATAAAACCTTCCTTAAAGGGGAAATACACTTTAAAACTGATGATGACCAGCTTTTTGAAGAATCCTTTGAATATTTTGAACAGGCAGGTTTTGAGATAGTATATCAGACCTATGATCTCCATTCCTCCGATTACAGCGGTAAAAGCTATGAGACTGAACATGAAAAGATGTTTACTGATGAGGGCAAGAAAATCAAGTTTCTTATAGCCAGAGGAAAATAATTACAAGAAAATTTATCAAAATAACTGGACAAATGTATTTTTTTATGTTATAATGATACACAGAACATTGTGGAAACCTTTAAGTTGATCCCGTGAGATTGACAAGGTGTGATAAACAGTTGGATATAGGTGTAACTATATGTAAATTTTCACGCTTATCTGTCTTCGGGGCAGGTAAGCGTTTTTTGCTGTACAGGGGTGATAGTTTGATCAGAAAAGCCGTCATTATGGATGAAAGCAACATGAAAAGGGCAATAGCGAGAATTACCTATGAAATTCTCGAACGCAACAAGGGAACAGAGAATCTCTGCATCGTCGGGATATTCTCAAGGGGAGTAGCTCTTGCCTGCAGAATAGCCTCCAAAATTTCAGAGCTTGAGGGCGAGAAGATTCCCTGCGGCGCACTGGATATTACAGCGTTCAGGGATGATAAAAAACCTGCTGATACTGCTGACAGAACAGTCATTGACTTTGATGTCAGCAATAAGAAGGTCGTTATTGTTGATGACGTGTTCTATACCGGACGCAGTACCAGAGCGGCTATTGACGCACTTATGGAACGGGGAAGACCTCAGTCTATACAGCTTGCTGTTCTTGTGGACAGGGGACACCGTGAGCTTCCTATAAGACCGGATTATGTGGGTAAAAATCTTCCTACATCCCGTGAGGAAAGCGTTAAGGTCTCGGTCATCGAAACTGACGGCTCCGACAGTGTTGCAATCTATTCCGGACAGGAGGAATAATCATACAATGAGTTCACTTCTTCTTAAAAATGTCCGTGCCGTTGACAAGGGTATGGACAGAGTCTGCGATATTTATATTGCAGACGGGATAATTAAAAAAATCGAAGAAAATATAGTCTGTGACAGCGACAATGAACTCGACTGCACAGGGCTTACAGCTATGCCGGCACTCTTTGATATGCATGTGCATTTCAGAGATCCGGGACTGACCTACAAGGAGGATATCGTGACCGGCTGCAGTGCGGCTCTTGCAGGAGGCTTTACCGGCGTTGCCTGCATGCCCAATACCAGGCCGGAAACGGACAATGCTGAAACAGTAAGATATATTATCACAAAATCAAAGGAAACAGGTGTCAGGGTCTGCCCTGTAGGCTGTATAACAAAGGGACTCAGAGGGGAGGAGCTTTGCGACTATGCTATGCTGAAAGCTGCCGGTGCGATTGCAGTTTCCGATGACGGCAGACCGGTTGAGAGCAGATCCATGCTGAGAAACGGGATGATTGCCGCACAGGATGCGGGACTTCCGGTCATATCCCATTGTGAGGATCTTAAAATAATCGGAAAGGGCATCATCAATAAGGGCAGAATCTCCGAAATGCTCGGTGTTGAGGGAATGGACAGAACCTCGGAGGACTCCATAACCGAAAGGGAAATATTGACCGCTGCGGAAACCGGGTGCAGTATCCATATCGCCCATGTAAGCACCCGGGGCAGTGTTGAGATCATCAGGAATGCGAAAAGACAGGGTGTGAGGGTCACATGTGAGACATGCCCACATTATTTTATGATGACAGATGAAAAGCTGCTTCTTAAGGATGCAGATTACCGGATGAACCCTCCGCTTCGTGAGGAGGAGGACAGGCTGGCAATCATAGAGGGAATATGCGACGGCACTATCGACTGTATCGTTACCGACCATGCTCCCCACTCAAAGGAAGAAAAGTCCGATTTTATCAAAGCCCCCAACGGCATTGTGGGACTGGAAACATCTCTTGCCGCTGTGCTTGACGGACTTTACCATACAAACAAGATAACCCTTGAAAAGCTCATAGAGCTTATGTCTGAAAACCCGAGAAAGATTCTCGGACTTCCGCCGGAAAGAATACAGGTCGGAGCAGGAGCGAATATCGTCCTTGCAGATCTTGAAAGGAAATGGACGGTAGAACCTGAAAAATTCAGATCCAAAGGAAGAAACTCTGCCTTTAAAGGTATGACCCTTAAAGGAAAACCCGTTGGTACAATATCCGGCGGAGAAATTAGGTTTTTTGAAAAATAAATTTATATAAAAGGAGTACTGCACATGTCATTTGACAGACTGATAGCTAAAATCATTGAAAAGAAAAACCCTACTGTAGCAGGGCTTGACCCGAAGCTTGAGTATGTTCCCGAATTTATCAAGAAAAAGCATTTTGACGAACATGGTCAGACTCTCAAGGCTGCTGCAAAATCTATCCTTGAATTTAACAGAATGCTTATCGATGAGCTGTGCGATATAGTTCCTGCTATAAAGCCGCAGGCAGCCTATTATGAAATGTACGGATTTCAGGGAGTTAAGGCGCTTGACAAAACTATCCGCTATGCAAAACTCAAGGGAATGTACGTTATAACTGACGGAAAGAGAAACGATATCGGTGCGACTATGGAAGCCTAT
>JBJEQU010000222.1:0-10528 GCA_051881935.1 Porcipelethomonas sp.
GTCGGCGGTTACCCTGTCCATATTCTCGCTTGAACGTCCACGCCAGAAATTTCCTCCGCCCACAACAATACCAAGCTGAACACCTGCTTCAGCACATCTCTTAATGCTCTTGCATATTTCGGTTATGACATCATAGTCAAGTCCGAACTTCTTTTCGCCGGCAAGTGCCTCACCGGAAAGTTTTAAAAGTATCCTTTTATATTTAGGTTTCATACTTCACACCTCAAAAAATATTATATTTCTATTTTACACTATATTTGCCAACTTGTAAAGTGCATTTATCCGATTTTTTATAAAAAATTTCAGGATATATTGTATTATCAGCACAGCAGGCAATATTATTTTAAAAATTCTCTGTCTGGTTAAAAATATATTGCATTTTATGAACAAAAAAGAAAACTCCGATGTAAATCGGAGTTTTCTGTAAAATCACAATTACTGCTGAGGACCTAAACTATCCAAAGTGATCTTGCTAAGGCAATATTCAATAAGCTTAGAACCATCAAGACTGTCAACCTTGCTGTCCCAAGCAACGTCTGCCTGTTCAAGTGCCTGGGCTATAGTCTCAGGTGTATCCTTACCAACAGGGTAAATAGCCTTACTTGCTAAATACTTGTAAAGCTTTGTAACGTCTGAAACAGAAACCTTACCGTCAAGGTCAACGTCACCATAAAGGAGCTTTGTAGTATCGCCTGTGTAAGATGGGTTTGTTTCAGAAGTTGAAGGATCTGTGCTGGAAGTAGTTGTTGCAGAGGTTGTAGACTGTGTTGTTGGCTGAGTTGTAGGCTGTGTTGGATCTGTGTCATCTACTGCTTCAGCAGCCTCATCCTGCATGAAGGATACTACCCATGCAAGAGGTGAGTTCCAGTTGATTGTAACCTCGTTTACAGACCATGCCTCGATTGAGTCAACATAGCATCTTTCAGAAGCATTATCAGGATCACCAGGAACAAATCCAAGAGCACGAACATACGGATCCTGGAGACCTGCATTGGCACCACCAGAGAGTACGCCATCAGGAGCCATCGGGAGTGAAGCATCAAGCTCATTAGACCAGTATCTGTGGTGAGGTCTCTGTGCAAAATATGAACCATAACCTGTTACATAAGAGAATGAAAGTGGGTTACGACCGAGCAGATAGTCCATCATGGTTGCAACACCATTTATGTACTTAATGCTCTTTGTCTCATCATAAGCATAAGCCATAATGATACCATTATTGATAGCAAATGAGTTTGAACCCCATTCAAATCCTGTGATTACAACGTCAGCAGGTAAGTTAACCGGATCAGTGTACTCTGAACCCTCATAAGGGATACCATAACCCTGTTCATCTTCCTTAGCTACATAGAGATCAGCAGCTGCTGTTATAGAATCAATAATAGATGTCTTATTAGCATCTGTAAGATCTGTAAGTGCAGCATTATCCTTGTTCAGATAGAGAGTAAGTGAACCGCAAGATGCTGTATTACCCCAGTTAAATGAGCTGAATGAACCCTTGTTCTCACCGCCTTCGAGGTTTGATACAACCTTAAAGCTGTCAGAGTACTGGCTGAGATAATCATAATATGCCTTATCGCCTGTTGTTGCGTAAAGTTCGCATGCTGCCCAGTAAGCATCATCCTTAACTTCTGTATCACCGTAAGCACCACCGCCGATAGCCTGGTCAAGAGGAGCATAAAGTGACTGTGGGTTAGATGCTTCTGAAGCTGTATATTCCTTGAAGTGTGTCTTGAAAGCTTCAAATGATGTCTTAGCAGCTGTTAAATACTTCTGAGCCTTAGCAGAATCATATGGTTCCCAAAGACGTGCAGCCTGTGCAGCACATGCTACAAAGTTAAGAGTAGCTGCATACGTAGGAGGCTTAACAATTCTTACTGTGCCCCATTCGCTTTCATAATTCCATGGTCTTGTTGCAAGTCCTGTCCACTTGTGGTCATGGAGCTTGTGGTATACGAGACCAGCATACTTGCCCCATGTAGGTTCGTTAGACTGAACTACCATGTCGCACATCCAGTCGAGCTCAACAGCAGCTTCATCAAGGATATCCGGAACACCATTACCATTTTCAGGAATAACAACAGTACCTGAACCATCGGCAAACTTTGCTTCATCGCCCTGTACTACAGCTCTTTCATACATGTTCTGAAGTGTCCATACGGAAATACCGCCGTTTACAACGTATTTACCATGGTCACCGGCATCATACCAACCGCCTGTAGCAGTGATCTGAGATGATGCATATGTTCCTGTAGCCTCGTTAACACTCTTATATGCCTGAACCCACTGTGTCTGAACAGTAGCTGTATCTGTCTTATGACCACCTTCATGAGCAAGAGTTGTCTTGTCACCAGATGTAATGTATGCAGACTCAATGTCAACACCTGATCTGTTCTGATAGAAATAGTTAATAGCATTTGTAAGCATATTATGGTTTGTATCAGTGTAAATGTTGTCGCCTATATTAAATTCAAATGAACGCCATTCGCCTACTCTGATGTAGTATCTGCCCGGAACATCGAAATCAGTAAAGTCAATCTGGTGAACCGTGTCGCCTGAATCCGGGTCAAATGAACCAGGAATTGTCTGACCTGTATATGCCACAGCATTTGTGTCAACATTTACAATCTCATAATCATAAGGTGTTGATGCAAGATCAATAGTTGAAGGTTCATGTGTAATATCACCCTTGTTATCACCAAGAGTTGCGATCTTTTCGAGGTTTGTATAGTAACCGATCTGGTTTACAGAAATAAAGTTGTTCTCAAGTCCGCTGTTATCACGTCTTGTAACACCAAATGTATTCGAAGGATCGTTATCACCCTCACTGCCTGTTATATCAATGAGTGACATATCATCAAACCAGATCTCGTCACCTTCCTGAGTACATGGCGAAGACTGATACTCGCCTGCACCGCCGTAGTGGAATGCCCATTCAGCAGCAATATCATCTTCTGTTACATCGAATGCCTTGTCACACTCATAGTGACCATCAAAAGTAAATGTACCTGTATGAGTTACCCAGTCAGTAGTATTGATAGTCATAGGATCCCATGTGGAACCGTACTGACTGTTGCCATTCATGTCATTATGCCAGTATTCTCTGTCACCTGATGTATCACCGATCTTGGTGTAAATCATGATGCCAGGGCGTGAAACCTTTACCTTATAGCTAACCTGATATGTATGACCCTTAACGAGGTGGATCTTTCTGTGTCTTGTCTGAAGATCCCATCTGGACTCACCGCCGGCAGCAGCACCGCCCGGGTTAATAACTGTTACATGGAATGTTCCGTTATCAAGAGTAAACGACTGCTTTGCAGGGTTTGTCTCACATGTGTGCCAAGGCAGAGCCTTGTAGTCAAAGGATGTTTCGCCAAGTGCCTGACCGGCTGAAACTGTCATAGGTACAACAGTAGCAACTGTTGTTGTAAGCAGTGTTGTTGCCATTAAGCTGGCTGCAACTGCTTTAGCAATTCTCTTATGCTTGTGCATTTTAATTACCCTCCCAAAAAATATAAAAGATGATTTGCGATATTCTCGCCCTTCTTTGATTACTATGTATTTTGTGCAATACAAGCAATAATGCAGGAATTCTCTTCCTCACAATTCCGAAACAATCGTGTCTTGCAGCTATCACAAACAACACAATTAATTTTCATGTTTATTATAAACTATTTGTACAATCTTGTAAAGTGGTTTTTGTAAATTTTGTCGCAATGTATGAAAATCGTCAAAGAATTTTGTTAATAATAACCAGTAATAAATCCGGTTTTTTCAATACAAAAAATTTTTTCGGGTAATTTCAAATTTCCTTTAGCATTTTTTTAACTGCTTCAGCAACCATCCCCGGATTTGCCTTGCCCCCGGATACCTTTATGCACTGCCCCACAAGATATCCTTCCGCATTCTTTTTACCTCTTTTATAGTCATTTACCGACTTTTGATTTTCCAGGATAATATTTTTGACGATATTCTCTATGTACTCCGGGTCGGAATTCTGTGCAAGACCCTTCTCTTTGATTATCTCATCCACACTGCCGCCGTTTTTCATTATCTCATCAAGAACCTTTCTTCCCGAAAGATTTGAAATAATTCCATTTTCCATGCGGTTTATAATATCACTTAACTTTTCAGCAGATATTTTTATCTCCGCAATGCAGGTGCCGGTATCGTTTACATATTTCATTATATTGCCTAGTATCATGTTGGCAATATTTTTCGGGGTACAATCCCCGATATCGTATGTTTCATCGAACAGCGCCGCACGCTCCGGTTCTCCGGCAATAAGTCCGGCTTCGGTTTCCGGCAGTCCCAGCAGGGATGTATAACGTTTTATTTTTTCACAGGGAAGCTCCGGAATGGTACTTTTCAGATTTTCCGCCCATTGCCTGTCGATTTTAACAGGGGGAATGTCCGGCTCGGTACAATATCTGTAATCCTGAGCGTCCTCCTTAGAACGCATGACATGGCTCATACCCTTCGCATCGTCCCATCTGCGTGTTTCCTGGGCAACAGCGCCGCCGGAAGAGAGCAGCTTTATCTGCCTTGCTGACTCGTATTCGATAGCCCTTACTGCTCCGCTGAAACTGTTTACATTCTTCATCTCACAGCGTGTGCCCAGAGTATCCGAGCCTTCTTCCCTGACCGACACATTCACATCGCATCTTACAGAGCCTTCCTGCATTTTGCAGTCGGATATTCCCAGATATAAAAGAACCGACCTTATCATTTCAAGAAAGGACTTTGCCTCGGCAGAGCTTCTCAGATCGGGTCGGGTCACAATTTCAATAAGAGGAACTCCGCAGCGGTTATAGTCTATCAGTGAATCTCCCGCCTGCGCATGGTGGATAAGCTTTCCGGCGTCCTCCTCGATATGTATTCTTTCAATCCCAGTTTTTTTCAGCTCACCGTCTGAAAAAAATTCAAGCCATCCGTCTTCGCAGAGGGGCATGTCCGCCTGAGTGATCTGAAACGCCTTGGGAAGGTCGGGATAAAAATAATTTTTCCTTGCCATACGGGAATTACAGTTTATTTTACAGTTAAGGGCATGTCCCATTCTCACAGCATACTCAACGACCTTTTCATTGAGTACCGGAAGCGTGCCGGGCATTCCCATACACACAGGGCATACATTTGTATTAGGCTCATCTCCGAATGCATTTTTGCAGGAGCAGTATATTTTCGACCGGGTATTCAGCTCTGCATGGACTTCAAGTCCTATAACCGTTTCATATTTCTTCATATTTTCCCCCAATGATCTTTTCACAGGCATATGCGGCATTGAGAACAGTCTGTTCGCAGAATCTCCCTCCCATAAGCTGAAGCCCGACAGGAAGACCGTTTCTGTCGGTTCCGCATGGGACGCTGACCGCCGGAAGACCGGTGATATTGGCAGTGACAGTGAAAATATCATTTCTGTACATTTTCGTCGGCTGATCGATGTATTCTCCTATTTTGTACGCCGGAACAGGTGATGCCGGCGAAACAATAACATCCACATCTTCAAGAGCATCAGAAAAGTCCCTGCAAATCAGGTTCTGAATTTTTTTAGCTCTGCTGTAGTAAGCCTCATAATATCCGGAGCTTAAAACAAAAGTACCCAGCAGTATTCGTCTTTTAACTTCCTCCCCGAAGCCTTCTCCCCTTGTCTTTGCTGTCATATCTGAAATTCCGCCGTATTCCCCGGCACGGAATCCGTATTTCACCCCATCAAAGCGTGACAGATTTGACGAAGCCTCTGCGGAGGATATTATATAGTATGCGCTGACAACATATTCAGCAGAGGGAATGGAAATTTCCTTTATTACAGCACCCTTTTTCTCATATTCCTTTACAGCATTAATAACGCACATCCTGACGCTGTCCTCAACATTATCCCCGAAATATTCAGACGGAATACCGATCCTCAGACCTTTTATGTCATCGGAAAGGGCAGCAGCATAATCAGGGTGATTTCTTTTTACAGAGGTACTGTCCCTCTTGTCATGCCCACAGATAAGACTCAGAAGCATTGCCGTATCCCTGACGCATTTTCCGATGGGACCTATCTGGTCAAAGGATGAAGCAAAAGCGACAAGCCCGTACCTTGAAACACTTCCATAGGTAGGTTTTAGTCCCACCACTCCGCAGTATGCCGCAGGCTGGCGCACGGAACCTCCCGTATCTGAACCAAGTCCGAGAATGGTGCTGTCTGCCGCTGCAGCTGCTGCACTCCCTCCAGAAGAGCCGCCGGGAACATAATCTGTATTGTTCGGATTTCTTGTGGGATGAAAAAATGATTTTTCTGTAGAAGAACCCATTGCGAACTCGTCCATATTTGTCTTGCCAACTATAGTCATTCCTGCGGCACAGATTTTTTCTGTAACAGCTGCGTTAAAAGGCGGAATGTAATTTTCCAGCATTTTTGAGCAGCATGTAGTTTTTATCCCCTTTGTAGAAATATTGTCCTTGACTGCTATGGGAATGCCGGCAAGGGGATGCAGCTCCTCCCCCGACGCAAGAGCCGAGTCGACTGCCGCAGCATTTTTCCTTGCCAGCTCCTCTGTAACTGTAACATAGGCGCCGATCTTACTATCCGTTTCTTTTATTTTATTTAAAACATCTTCGCATATTTCTCCGGCGCTGCACTGTTTTCTTCTCAGCATTTCTGAAAGCTCAAAGGCTCTATTTTCACATAATCTCATTTTTTTCATTCTTTCATACAGTTTTCGGCACAACAGGACAACCGCCCGTTACCTCCGGAGAGTTAAAGAGAAGCTCTTCACGGCTTATACCACAGCCGGAGACAATATCCTCCCTCAGTTCTGCAATACTGTCAGGGTCGGTATACTCTCCGGTTTCAACATCCGGAAGTGTATCCGCCATTGCCGCAATTTTCTCTATATCCTGTTTATATTTTTCAAGCTCTTCCCGGCTGAGTTCAAGACAGGAAAGCTTTGCTATATGCTCTATGTCAAATTTCATAACTTTCTCCAGACACGATTTTATTGGGTACGTTCTATAAGTTCTTGTTCGGAAAGTATCTCAATGCCCAGAGACTGTGCTTTTACGAGCTTACTTCCGGCGTCTTCCCCTGCGACAACAAAATCGGTTTTCTTTGATACTGAACCGGTGACCTTGCCCCCGAACTTTTCAATAAGAGCCTGTGCGTCCTTCCGCTTCATCGTAGGGAGAGTTCCGGTAAGGACAAATGTCCTGCCATCAAACCGTCCGTCACCGCCGTCCGATGCGGATTCATATACCATGTTAAGACCATATTCTTTCAGACGCTCCACAAGAGCTATTCGGTGAGGTTCACGAAATGCCCTGAAAACATTCTCCGCCATAATACTGCCAAAGCCTTCGATCCTAGAAATATCGTCAGCACCGGCATTCATAATATCGTCAATATTCTTATATTTTTCACACAGAAGCTTTGCCGCCTTTGCACCGATATTTCTGATACCAAGAGCGAAAATAAGCCGGTCAAGATTATTCTTTTTTGAATTTTCAATTGCCGATATAAGATTTTCAGCAGACTTTTTCGCAAATCTCTCAAGGGAAACAATATCCTGGAATTTCAGGCAGTATAGATCGGCAACAGATTTAATAAGCCCTTTGTCAAGAAGCACCTGTATATTTGCAGGACCTAAGCCGTCTATATTCATTGCACCCTTTGAAGCAAAATGAATAATATTTTTAAAAAGCTGCGCCGGACAATCGGTATTGGGACATCTCAGTACACTTTCGTCCTCGTACCTTACCGCTTCTGTTCCGCATACCGGACATTTTTCCGGCAGCTTGAAGGGAACGGACTTTCCATTATGAGCAACCGAACGAATAACCTCCGGAATTATCTCTCCGGCTTTTCTTACCAGTATGGTATCTCCGATACGGATATCCTTTTCATCAATAAACTGCTGATTATGGAGTACTGCTCTTGAAACGCTTGTACCGGCAAGGGAAACCGGATCAAAAACTGCAACAGGAGTTATAGCCCCAGTTCTTCCCACATTGACCTCGATCTCCCTTAAAACAGTTTCCTTTTCCTCCGGAGGAAATTTATACGCAACCGCCCATTTCGGGACCTTTGCAGTAGCGCCCATAGCTTCACGCTGAGCAAAATCATCCACCTTTATAACGACCCCGTCAATGTCAAAGGAATATCCATTTCTGCTGTCTCCTATCCTGTTGATCTCACTGACGATCTCATCATACTCCCTGCATTCAACATAGCTTGGAATCACTTTAAAGCCCAGGGACTTCATATAATCAAGGGACTGCTTATGCCCTGTAATATCCTCTCCGTCAAGCTGCTGGAGATTGAAAACAAAAATATCAAGCCTGCGTTCTGCTGTGATACGTGAATCCTTCTGGCGCAGTGAGCCTGCCGCCGCATTTCTGGGATTTTTAAACGGTTCTTCGTCCTCAAGCTCCTGCCTGGCAACAAGTTCTGCAAAGCTTTTCCGAGGCATGTACACCTCTCCCCTGACTTCTATAAAGGGAACGTTCTCAGTGAGCCTGAGAGGTATAGATCTTATTGTTTTGAGATTATTCGTAACATCTTCCCCAACAAAGCCGTCACCTCTTGTGGAGCCAACAGTCATCTCCCCGTTTTCATATTCAAGTGAAACAGACAGTCCGTCAATTTTCGGTTCTACTATAAAAACGGGATTTTCAAGCTGCTCTCTGCACCTGCGAACAAAGGCTTCTACCTCCTCAAAGGAAAACACATCCTGAAGGCTTGCCATCTGGACCCTGTGTTCCACCTTGTCAAATGTATTGAGTGCCTCACCGCCTACACGCTTTGTAGGGGAATTTTCAAAGGCATATTCGGGATTTTCCGCTTCAAGTCTGCGCAGCTCTCTCATCATCATGTCATAATCATAATCAGAGATCTGCGGATCGTCAAGAACATAATAATTCCTGTTATGCTTTTCGATTTCCTCGGATAATTCTTTTATTCTTTTAAATACTTCCGGCTTGTCCATATTAACTCCTTAACATAATCAATAAACTATTATAATTATATCATAACCGGGACTTCTTTTCAACAGTTCCGGTTATCAATATTTCCGGAATTTCCGACAATATTTTTCTCTGTGCCGGAGTCACTTACGTTTATTTTTCTTTGCGTCCTCCTGGATTTCAAACAGTGCCTGCGCCGTTCCATAAGCCGTATCTTATTTTCCCTGCTGAACCTTTGAAAAATCATCTGAATGTTCTCAGTACATTCCCATCCATGTCAATGCTTTCGTATATTTCCTGCCCATTCTCATCCCGATATCCGATGATAATAACATCATCCGAAACGGTTATGTTTAAGATATTCCTGTTGTCCGAAATTTTTTTCTCAATATTAAAATCAGCGTCATAGGAATACAGACCATCACTGTTTGCAATAAGACAGCTGTCATTGGTAAAATTACATGCGTAAATATGTGAAGCATCAATACCGTAAAATGAGACGATCTCTCCTGTCTCAATGGAATATCTCTTAAGCATAGAGTAACACTGATAGTATATGTAATCGTTTCTGAAGCCAAATATCGTCTGACTGCCGCCGACGACCTTTATTAATTCCGAACCATCGGTATTGCAGGAGTACAACCCATCTCCTCCTCTGAACCACAGCTTGTTTCTATACTCGGCAATCAGACCCAAATCTTCAGGCATATCCATAATATAGCTTATTTCATTGGTGTCATATGAAACTGAATACAGTCCGCCGTCATCAAGGGATTCATAAAATACAGCAGTTTCACCATAATGAAAAAAGCAGTGTTCAGCAATAATTCTTTTTTTCCCGTCTTCCAGGACAGCCAGTGATTTAGGATCTTTTGTAGCACCTTCCCAGTCCTCGCAGTACATCACACCGTCCTGTCTGAACAAGTCCCATGCAGCATCGCAGATATAAGTCTTGTTTCCGTCCTTATCAAAACGATAGAGCTTATTTGAATGGAATATGGTTATGTATACATCCTCTCCGTCAACATAAACGCGACGGCCTCTCGCAACAACACTTCTCGGAGTCCAGTCACTGTAACGCTGTACAGACCGGTCACTTTCATAAAAGAAATTTTTTTGTGGAGCTTTTTCTTCAAAAGTCTCTGAAACAGTTTCTTCGGTAAGATTTTCAGTAATTGTCTCAGCTGCCGTTTCCTCAATAACGTTTTCAAAAGAAATTCCGGCAGCTGTTTCTTCAGCGACAGATGTTTCCGCAGCATCCTTTTCCACTGTTTCCCTGCTATTCTCACATCCGGAAAAACAAACCAGCAATGCGAGGGACATCATTAGTATTTTTTTCATCTTTTTTCCTTTCTTTATCAACCGATAACAGATATTTACGATATCAGGAAATAAAATAATCTTTTAGCTTTTGATTGTTCAAATTATTACATCTAAACTGATCTGTCTGACACAGTATATAATGATAAGCTATCCTGATTATATCATATTTTTAAACCGATATCCATTGAAAAATGAAAATATTATAGGCAACACCGCACAATTAACGGCTGTCGCCTTTGCCGCACATCTGCTTGCA
>JBJEQU010000223.1:0-2396 GCA_051881935.1 Porcipelethomonas sp.
GTATTCTTGAAAAGACCTACACCGTCGCTGAGCGTGACATGGAAGAACAGCTTCTCGACAATATGGATATTGAAAGGGAGCGTGGAATCACCATAAAAGCCCGTGCGGTACGGCTTAACTACAAGGCTTCCGACGGCAGGGAATATATCTTCAATCTTATTGACACTCCCGGTCATGTTGATTTCAACTATGAAGTATCACGTTCTCTTGCTGCATGCGAGGGTGCAGTTTTAGTCGTTGACGCATCCCAGGGCATTGAAGCCCAGACCCTTGCCAACACCTATCTTGCCATTGAGCATGACCTTGAGGTAGTGCCGGTTGTAAACAAGATCGATCTTCCCTCTGCCGACCCTGAAAGGGTGTGCGAGGAAATTGAAAATGTCATCGGCATTCCGGCAATGGACGCCCCGAGAATTTCTGCCAAAGCCGGTATAAACATTGAGGAGGTTCTTGAAAGGATAGTTACTGATGTGCCTGCCCCCTCAGGGGATCCGGACAAGCCGCTTCAGGCACTTATTTTCGACAGCTATTATGACGCATACAAGGGCGTTATCATATATGTGCGGGTCAAAGAGGGTACTGTAAAGACAGGAGATACTATAAGGCTTATGGCAACCGGTGCTGAATTTTCCGTTGTTGAAGCCGGATACATGAACGCTGACAGCCATATAAACAAGGGTATTCTCACTGCCGGAGAAGTAGGCTACATTTCGGCTTCCATCAAGAGTATCGGTGACACACAGGTCGGCGACACAGTAACAAATGCAGACGATCCCTGCGATGAGGCACTGCCCGGATACCGCAAGGTAAACCCCATGGTTTATTCAGGTATCTATCCGGCTGACGGTGCAAAGTATGAGGATCTCCGTGAGGCTCTTGAAAAGCTTCAGTTGAATGACGCTTCCCTTTCATTTGAACCGGAAACCTCCATTGCCCTCGGCTTTGGGTTCAGATGCGGATTTTTAGGACTCCTTCATATGGAGATCATGCAGGAGCGTCTTGAACGTGAATATAATCTTGACCTTATTACAACTGCCCCGTCGGTTATTTACAAGGTAACTCTCACAAACGGCGAAACTATTTATATTGATAACCCGACCAATTTCCCGGATCCCGGAACTATTGAAAGTGCTCAGGAGCCGATAGTCAAGGCAGAAATACTTGCCCCTGCTGATTTTGTGGGAAGCATTATGGAGCTTTGTCAGGAGCGCCGTGGAGCTTACAAGGATATGAAATATCTGGATGAAACAAGAGTTGCTCTTCACTATCAGCTTCCTCTTAACGAAATTGTATACGACTTTTTCGATGCTCTTAAATCCCGTACAAAGGGATACGCCTCCTTTGACTATGAGGTTACGGGCTATGCACCTTCTAAACTTGTAAAGCTCGATATTCTTTTAAACGGTGATGTGGTCGATGCTCTTTCATTTATCGTACATGCAGATAACGCCTATACACGAGGCAGAAAAATGGTCGAAAAACTAAAGCAAAATATTCCTCGTCAGCTTTTCGAAGTACCTATACAGGCTGCAATAGGCGGCAAGATCATCGCAAGGGAAACTGTAAAAGCACTGCGCAAGGACGTTCTTGCAAAATGCTACGGCGGTGATATTACCAGAAAGAAAAAGCTGCTTGAAAAACAAAAGGAAGGCAAAAAGAGAATGCGCCAGCTGGGAACTGTAAATGTTCCGCAGGAAGCATTTATGAGCGTTCTGAAATTAGATGAATAAGGAGAAAAGTCATGAAACATACATGTCCCCACTGCGGTGAAAAGACTATATCACCTCTGAAAAAAGCCTTTGCAGGCAATCCCCAGTCCAAAGGCACAACATGCCCCAGCTGCGGTAAGAGAAGCACTAACGAACTTAAATCTGCCGTCTTTCATGCAATAGTCGATGCTCTTGTTCTTGCATTTGTCGTTTATGCATATATATGCATGCCAGAAACAAATTCGCTTTACTACATGATCGGTGCAATATTGGGAGCATTCGTTCTGACCCATGCGGTTGACGCTTTTTTCTTTAAGCTTGTACCGGCAATCAGGCTTGACTACAAATGAACTCTGTTGGCATATACATACATGTTCCGTTCTGCGCAAAGAAATGCCCCTACTGCGATTTTTATTCGTGCAGCTACAATATGGCTGATGCAAAGGCATATACTAAAAGTGTCATAAGAGATATTGAAAATTCTGAAGGGAGTGCCACTGCTGACACGATCTATTTCGGCGGTGGAACTCCTTCCCTTTTGCCGCCAGAGCTTATGGGTGAAATTATCAGTGCTTTAAAGGGAAAATTTATAGTGTCCGATCCGGAAATCACTGTTGAAGTCAATCCCTGTACTGTAACTGAAAACAAGCTTGTAAGATACCTCGAAATGGGAATAAACCGTCTTTC
>JBJEQU010000224.1:0-2391 GCA_051881935.1 Porcipelethomonas sp.
AAGGAAGTCGCACCGGTAATAACGGAAATTTTTGACATATTAAAGGACGTTATGCCTTATCTGGAGGACATAGTAAAATCGGTCATTCCCCTTATTGCGCCGACTCTTGAAACTATTTTAGCCCCGGTCAAAAAGCTTGTGAAAAACTTTCTGCCGCCGCTGGTAGACCTTATTAAAAATATCGGAAAAGTCCTTGAGCCTGTGCTTAAGGTTTTAAGTCCTGTGGTTGAAGTTGTATCGGAGCTTGCTTCCCTCCTTGCCGGTGTGGCTGTGGGGGCACTTTCAAGCTTCCTTGAGCTGTTTGTCGGCTCGGATGAAAAGGTCCTTGAATTTTCAGAAGCAGAACAGGAAGTTATTGACAAGACAAAGGAGCTTTCCCAGGCGGTGAAGGACAATGAAGAAGCACGGAAAGAAGCTATAAAATCCGTTGAAAATGAATACGGCTATTATGAAGAGCTTTACGATGAACTTGACAACATTGTTGACGCAAACGGCAGAGTCAAAGAGGGATATGAAGAAAGAGCAGGGGTTATCACAACACTCCTCAATGATGCATTCGGTCTTGAAATAGAGATGACAGACGGGGTCATCCAGAAATATGACGAGCTGAAAGACAAGATATGGGCTGCAATAGAAGCGGAAAAATACGAAGCTGCCATTGCTGCCGGAATGGACAGTTATAACGAATCTGTCTCAATGCGTGAATCTCTCAGGGATAATCTTTCAACAGCAGAAACACAGCTGAATGCCGCAAAGAATAACAAGGTCATTGCTGAAAATATGCTTACTGCTTTTAATGAGGGAAATCTTCCTTTAGAAATGAAACAGAAGATACTCCCGAATTATTCAGGAGCTGAATCGGATTATGCTCTTATGTAGGCATTAATTGACAATATCGACACTGCCGAACAGAAAGTCCAGCAATTTCAGGGTAGATACAATGACGCCAAAGCTGAACTTATGGATAATGACGCTTTTATAGAAAGCTGGGAGACTTTCGAATATAAGGTTAAAGAGGGATCGGATGATATCGAACTGTATTATGAAAAAATGAAGATGGGATTTAAGACCGCCGAAAATGCCTCTATTGAAACGCTTATGAAGCAGGAACAGGACGCAAAAACAGCCTGGGAAAAAATCAAAAAGCAGTATGAAGTGGGCGGCTATGGTGTTCGTGAGGAAGAAGTAAAGCTTGCGGAGCAGCTTTATAATGATGCTGCTTATGAGGTCGAAAGGGCATACACTGTAGGCTCTGACGGTATAAACAACGTTGCACAGGGAATGAGAGACCAGACCGGAAATGTTACAGCAGCCGGACAGGAAGTAGGTCAGTCAGGACTTGCCGGTGTAAGCAGCTGTGACTATTACAGTGAGGGTGTATTCAAGGGACAGGAGTTTGCTTCGGGACTTATTGCGACCGCACAGAATGCAATATCTGAATTTATCAATTCTCAGCATTACAACAGCGGTGAAACGAACATAAGCGATTACGTTGCGGCAGCCAAATCAAAAATCGGCAAAACCGCAACCGGCGGTATTGTTACCCATGCACAGACAAGAATTGTAGGTGAAGACGGTGCAGAAGCCATTGTACCGCTGGAGAAAAACACAAAGTGGATAGACCTTGTGGCGTACAAAATTCTTAGTGCTTCCCGGGACTTTTCGGAGGCTTCTCCGGCTTACGGCGGCAGTTCTCCATACAGCGAGGGGGCAGGGTCAACGACAATAAACAACTTTACCCAGAACAATACCAGTCCGAAATCGCTGACCCCGCTTGAAATTTACCGAAAGACAAAAAATCTGCTTAACATGTCAAAGAGGAGATAGAAAATGCTCACACTGATCGTTGAAAATGAAAGAGGCGAACGGCTTGACCTTTCCCCTTTTGCCGTTTATGATGACGAGGATATCGGCTATATGATAACGGACGCTGACGGACTTTCCCCTGCTGCCAATTCTGTCGGTACTGCGGAGTATGCAAACTTTGACGGCGTTATCGTCAGCAATATCCGCACGGAAAAGCGCAATATTGTACTCACAATAAATCTTGCCCGGGACATTGAAAAAAGCCGCATGAACCTTTACAGATATTTTATGCCGAAAAAAATCACAAGGCTGTATCTGGGTATCGGCGGCAAAAGCCTTTATATTGACGGATATGTTGAAACCTTTGAATGTTCACTTTTTTCAGATGCTGAAACGGCAGTAATATCCCTTATCTGCCCCGATCCATATTTCAAAGCCGAAAAAGAATATACCCTCAGTGTAAGAGATACAACGGCACTGTTTGAATTCCCCTTTTCCATTCCTATGGAGGGTATTGTATTTTCTGAAAAGGGAACCCTTGGAAAGTCGGCAGATATCACCGGAGGCAATGCGGAAAGCGGTATT
>JBJEQU010000225.1:0-10355 GCA_051881935.1 Porcipelethomonas sp.
ATCATTAAGCTCTGCAGCGGCTTCATTGCGTACCCTTACGCCGGTGTCCATAACGGCATAAACATCCGTACCATCCTTCTGACGGATATCATACATACTGACGATATCATCATCGTTGCCCTTATACTCCAGCTTATCGTTTACGACTATAAGCGGACCAAGGCTAATATTGCCGTTATATGTGACCTCGGTAACATATATTGTAGAGGAAGGGTCTGGCTTTTCGTTTTCAGACTCTTTAATGGGACTCTCGCTGCTGTTTTGCAGACGTTCTATACTGTTAAAATCCCCCGTGACAGCCTTTATACCGAATATGACCGCCACGATAAGCAGCAATGCAAGAACGGCGTCAATAATACGTCTTATTATGTAGTTCTTTTGTCCGTCCTGTTTTGTCTTAGTATCGTTCATAGAATACGCCCTCCTTAAAGTTGTATTTTAAATTTGCATAACAGTGAAATTCAATAAAAATAAAGAAATCAGCCGAAAGCCTCGCTGTTACATTAAAACTTTTTTAATTCCTGTCGGAATTACTGCTCTTCTCATTATACCACATTTCCCGCCGAAAATAAATACCTTTTTATGAGTTTTTGCTGCCTGTTTTTATCTTTTTTGATTTAAAAGGACTATAAAACAGGAAATATAATAAAATTCTATTGAAAATCGGAATTGAAAATGCTATAATGTACATGCAGGATCATGGCGCATGTTCCATGAGAATGCAGAAAGTTCTGGTACAGTCAATTTATGCCGGAAATGGAGATGTGACTAAAGATGAATGAAGAAAAAAAGAAAAAAGGTATTTCTGGATTTGTTGATGAGTTCAGGAAGTTTATCAGCAAGGGCAATGTTATTGACCTGGCGGTAGGTGTTATCATAGGCGGTGCATTTACGTCTATTGTTTCGTCGCTTGTTGACGATATGATCATGCCTATTGTCGGTACAGTCCTTGCCGGTATAAATTTCAAGAGTTTCGGAATTGAAATACCGTGGGGAAATCACCCCTTTATCAACATCGGCAATTTTATTCAGGCGGTCATTGTATTTTTGCTGACTGCTTTGTGCGTGTTTGGCATTGTAAAGCTGATAAGTGTATTTTACAAAAGGGAAAAGCCCAAGCCAAAGCCTACAAAGGAAGAGGAACTGCTTACAGAGATTCGTGATCTTCTGAAGCTGCAAAACGGCATTTCTCCTGAAACAAAGGAAGAAAAAGATTCAGAATAAAAAATTTCCCCTGCCGCTGTGGCAGGGGACTTTTTATGCTTTTTTATACTGATATGGTATTACAGCGGACGCAGAAAATCAAAGGGCGGAAGATTTCGAAGTACTCCAAAAATGACAAGCATGACCAGAGCAATTGTGCATGAAATACTCATCCACTTCTCGTTTTTTGCCTCGCCGTATTTTATATAGCAGAAAATGCGTCTTGCCATAATTGCACCGATAAGGGGAACAACAAAAAATGATACCTGATTACTTCTGAAGGCACTATAAAAATCCAGCTTCATAAGGCTTGCACACATTCTTGTTGCACCGCAGCCGGGGCAGTAAAGACCAGTAATTTCGTAAAATACGCAGGGGAGGGATATTCCATGACTGGAAAGTATAAAATAAATAACGCCTGCCGCCGAAATGGCAGCAAGCATTATAAGTACATTTCTGAGCCTTTTACACATTTGTTCTTGCAATTTTGTTCAGTTCATTCTGAATAAGGCAGAATGTAATGATCCCAAATCCGAGGAGTGAAAGGATCAGATAAATAACTGCCTGATTCTGATCTGACGGCAGTCCATGCTTTGCCTGAGCTGCCTGAACCTTTTCGCCGGCTGTGTATGCCCAGTATATGCCATAGATACCGCATGTTACAATACTGAGGATAACGACCATACCGCCGCTCTGGTCTGCCGGACGGTCTGACGCAACCTTAAGGTCGTTTACAACGCAGACTTCCCAGTAGATGCCAAAGATACCGCAGGTAACGATGGACAGGACAACGTAAAGGGCAATGTTCTTTTCCTGAATCATAGATATAACCTCCTATAATTTATGACATAATTATAGCAGATAATGCCGTTAAAATCAATAAGTTTATAATATGAATAAAGATTTTTCTGAAATTCTGCGTTTTATACAAAAAATTATTCCACATTTTATCATCTTCATATATAGAAAAATTCCCATTATATCATAATATACTGAATATGTCTTTGAAAAATGCACAAAATAAGTAACAAACATTATTTGAATTGTCTGTCTACACAGACGGAATGGAGATATCATTGGGTATTGTTTTTATTCGTGCAGTTATTTTATATTTAATAGTAATTGCCTCGGTCAGAATCATGGGTAAAAGGCAGATAGGGGAGCTTCAGCCGTCGGAGCTTGTAATAACTATTCTCGTTTCAAATATTGCAACACTTCCTCTTGAAGACCTTAACATACCCCTTACGATGGGGATCATTCCTATACTTTCCCTTGTAAGTTTCGAGGTGCTGATGTCGTGGCTCACATTAAGGTCAAGAAAGCTGCGGCATATCGTTTCGGGAACGCCTAAAGTAATAATCCGTGACGGTATTCTCGACCAGAAGGTCATGAAGGATCTGCGTTATTCGGTGGATGATCTGATGACGGCTCTGAGGGGAAATAAAATATTTGATATAAGCGAAGTTCAGTATGCAGTTGTGGAAACAAACGGCAATGTATCGGTATACCAGAAATATCCCTACCGGAATATTACAAATCAGGATATGCAGCTGGAGGGGAGGACCTGTGATCCTCCGGTGATTGTCATTTCGGACGGCAAGGTCATACCCCAGGGGCTTAAAGAGATAAATCTTGAAAGGCAGTGGGTAACTGATCTTCTTGAGCGAAAGCATCTGACGCAGGACGATGTGTTTTTGCTTGTTGCAGATAAAAACGGAAGCTATACTTTAATAAAAAGGAGCGAAAATAATGGGAAGAGTTAAAATAAGCCTTGGGATAGTAATCGGTATCATTTTAATAAGCATAATCGGACTGGTGGCTCTTGACCATGAAACGGATGAAATTATAGCGTTGCTTGACAGGACAAAGGAATATTCCGATCAGGGGGATACCCGGAAGGCGCTGGAGGCGGCAGAAGAATTTGAAGAGGAGTGGGAAAAATATCATTCCCTTGCCAGTGTATTTGTGAGGAATGATAAGATCACCAATATCCAGACCTCAGTTTCAAGGCTGCGTCCTCTTATTGAGAAGGAAAATGACGAGCTTAATGCAGAAATAGCCAATGCAAGGTCGGGGCTTGAATGGATAGTTGAAAGTGAGATTCCAAGGCTTACAAATATTCTCTAATCGGAAAGTTCTATGACGGCTTTTCCGCGTCTTTGTGCAAGCGCTTTGAATTTTGCTGCACCTCCGCCGGAGTATTTTACGTAGGTAATAACAATATCCGAATGGTCGATAAGCCATTTATTCCTGTATGATATTGCAAACCGGGGAGGTGCATTTTCAATTCCGTCGGGGAATATTGTTTTTGAATAGTCGCAGCAGCGTGATATATTTCCGGTGGGAAAATAAGCGAGTACGATACTGTAGCTGATAAAGGGATACAGTACTTCCAGTTTTTTCAGGGAGGAAACTGCCATCAGGTCAAAGTTCCCCTGATTTCCCACATAGAACGTATCGGCATATCCGCCCTCTATAAGATCCACTATTTTGTTTTCAATTACCGGCAGTAAACTGCGTGGAGCATTCCGGTGTCCGAAGAAAGTACATACCATAACATCACCCATTGATATTTAAATAAGATACATATATTATTATATCGTATTTAATCTGATATGTCAAACTGTTTGGAACAACTAATATGATATTTTCATACATCATCTATATTACAATTATGAGTATAAGGATGGTGACTAATATGGAACAGGATGCATTTAGTCGAAGGCTCTCCCAATTGCGTATCAATAAAGGCGTATCAGCGAGAGATATGAGTCTTTCTATTGGACAAAATCCCGGCTACATTAATAATATTGAGAATGGTGCAAATTTTCCGTCAATGACGGTCTTTTTCTATATCTGCGAATATCTTGGCATTACACCGGCTGAGTTTTTCGATACCCAGTCTCAGAATCCCTCAAAGGAAAGGGAGCTTATCGGTGCCGTCAAGGGACTTAGTACCCAGCAGCTGGAAAATCTTATAAGCCTTGCAAAGGGGCTGAAAAAATAAAAGGGGATACCTGCACAATAAATTCTCTTTTTCCTTACTTTCTTTACCTGTGTAATTTTTCTTTCCGCTTATTGCGGCTAAAATAGGTCTTATTATTTTTTACTTAAATTATACTAAATGATACCAATTTTCTTTTCCCTTACTTTCTTTACTTGTGCAATTTTTTCTTTCGCTTACTGCGGCTAAAACATGTCTTGATATTTTTTACTTAAATTATACTAAATAATACCAATTTTCTTTTCCCTTACTTTCTTTACTTGTGTAAAGAAAGTAACAAAGAAACACCCAAGCTTTTTCTTTTCTCCGAAAAGCAAAAACCTTGACCAAAAAGAAAAAACTGGCTTGAATTTGTTGCTGAACTTCTCTTCTCCCAGTAGCCGGCACTGTCACGCCCCTCACTTTTGACGCCTTCGGCTGTCCCCGGCGCTGAGCGGCAATAAAAAAGGGGATTTTTTATGGAGCGGCAGAATTCAAATTCTCTTTTATTAAATTCTTATGTAACTTGGGTGATTGGGTTTTAAGTTGATTTTGCAATTATGAGTTTAACCTGTTGCAGTCAGACATGCCCTTTTACTGGGTGAGTTTTAGTTCAGAAACAGTCTTATATTACTTTTTCTTTAATCAATTTTTCTTTTCAAAGAAAAATTGTGTGTTCTTTGCTTCGTTTCTTGCACAAGCAAGAAATGAAGGAAAAAAAGAAAATTGGTATAGTTTAGTTTGATTTAACTGAAAAAAACAAAACCCATTTTAGCCGCAGTAAGCGGAAGAAAAAATTGCACAAGCAAGAAATGAAGGAAAAAAAGAAAATTGGTATAGTTTAGTTTGATTTAACTGAAAAAAACAAAACCCATTTTAGCCGCAGTAAGCGGAAGAAAAAATTGCACAAGCAAGAAATGAAGGAGAAAAATTAGTATATTCCGGTATGATTATCAGGAAAAAGCAACTGGATTAGTTTTAGTCGCAATAAGCTAAAGAAAAAACCTTGACTTGATGTTGTATATGGTGTTATAATATTATCATTAAGTCAAAAAGAGGAAAGTCTATGAAAAAAAGGTTTTTTTATGGGATGATTTCGGCGGTGACAGTTCTGCTGTGTATCCCCGGCTGTACTGAGGGGACTGTTTCCGAGGGTGAAAGCGATAAAAGGGCAATTGACGCAGACGAAAGCAGCGTGGAAAGGGAAGCTGAAACTACTGTAACAACTTTAACTCCTCTTGAAACCTTTGAACGCCTGACGGCTTTCCAGTACCGTTTTGGTGAGGAAACTACAGCGGCTGAAGATAAACAGGAAAAAATGCAGGAAACTGAGTCAAACGAAAGCGACTGGTTTTCCGGGCACAAGCTGTTTGAAATCGAAACCTATGAGAGTCATGACAGCGATGATTCTGATGGGTTTATTGAGACGTGGTACCGTTTTCAGCGTGACGAGGAAACTGACGGCACGACCATTGTGGTCATTGAAACGCAGGCTGCAGAAACCGGAAAACAAACAACTGCTGTATCGGCGGCTTCTGAAAATAAAAGTACAAAAACAGCTGCAACTACAAAAAAGAAATAATTTATAAAAGAGGTAAAAACAATGAAATTAGGTATGGTTGGACTTCCTAATGTGGGAAAAAGCACACTTTTTAATGCACTTACGAATGCAGGGGCAGAATCGGCGAATTATCCTTTCTGCACTATTGAAAAAAATATCGGTATCGTATCCGTTCCCGATGAAAGACTGGACGCTCTTGCGAAAATGTATAATCCGGAAAAATTCACTCCGGCTACCCTTGAATTCGTTGACATTGCCGGACTTGTAAAGGGTGCTTCAAAGGGTGAGGGACTTGGCAATAAATTCCTCGGTGACATCAGAGAGGTTGACGCTATTGTTCATGTAGTACGCTGCTTTGAGGACACTAATATAATTCATGTTGACGGTGAAATAAATCCGGCAAGGGATATTGAAACTATTAACCTTGAGCTTATTTTCTCGGATATCGAAATGGTTGACAGGAGAATCGAAAGATCAAAAAAGCTTGCAAAGGGTGACAAGAAATATCTTGCTGAAATAGATTTTCTTGAAAGACTGAAAGCACATCTCGAGGCTGGAAAGTCTGCAAGAGGTTTTGACTATACAGATGACGAAAGGGAGATTATAAAATCAACACCGCTGCTTTCCGGCAAGCCGGTAATATATGCGGCAAATCTCTGCGAAGACGATTTTGTGAACAACATTGATACAAATGAAAATTTCAATGTTGTAAAGAAAATCGCAGAGGAAGAACATTCGGCAGTGCTTCCTATCTGCGCACAGATCGAAGCTGAAATATCGGATATGGAGCAGGAAGACAAGGAAATGTTCCTGGCTGAAATGGGACTTAAAGAGTCGGGTCTTAACAGGATCATCAGGGAGGGTTATTCACTTCTCGGACTTATTTCCTATCTTACAGCAGGACAGCCGGAGGTAAGGGCATGGACTATAAAGAAAGGCACAAAGGCTCCCCAGGCGGCAGGTAAAATACATACCGACTTTGAAAAGGGATTTATCAGAGCTGAGGTAATAAGCTTTGATGACCTTATGGCATGCGGAAGTATGGCGGCTGCAAAGGAAAAGGGACTTGTAAGGCTTGAAGGTAAGGAATATGTAATGCAGGACGGAGATATTGTCCTGTTCAGATTTAATGTGTGATATTTGGTAAAGATTTAAAACGGACTGCGGATGGACGCAGTCCGTTTTTCACTCCCCCCTTTTATACTGCTTTTTAAGAAAAAATTAAGAAATATATAAACGATACATTAAGGAACGCAGATTATAATAAAGCATGAGGAGGGGGAAGGTGGATAATATACAGAAAGGATAATTTTATGGATAAAACAGAGGGCGCATCTATACTTGTTGTTGATGATGACCGTGATATAGTTAACGCAATTGAAAAGCTCCTTGTAAGAGAGGGGTATAAGGTATACAAGGCATACGACGGCTATGAGGCTATAGAGTGCCTTATGGAAAATGAGATACAGCTTATTCTCATTGACATCATGATGCCAAAACTTGACGGTCTTTCAGCAATGATGAAAATACGGACAATGAGGAATATACCCATAATAGTGCTGTCTGCAAAATCAGAGGAGAGCGATAAGATTCTCGGGCTTTCCATGGGTGCGGATGACTATGTAACAAAGCCTTATAATCCTATGGAGCTTGCAGCGAGGGTAAGGTCAAATCTGAGACGTTATCTTTTTCTGGGTGCGGCGGACAGTCCGGCAAGGAAAAACAGTATTGAAATCGGAGGTCTTTGTCTCGACCTTGATGAAAATCAGCTGTATCTCGATGGTGAACCGGTAAAGCTTACTGCAACGGAATATAAGATAACAAAGCTTCTTATGGAAAATGCTGGGCGTATTTTCTCGGCAGAGCAGATTTATTCCAGTGTATGGAATGAGGAATCCTATTCTGTTGAAAATACGGTTATGGTACATATAAGGCATATCCGTGAAAAGATAGAGATAAACCCGAAGGAACCACGCTATCTCAAAGTAGTGTGGGGTATAGGCTACAAAATGGAAAAGCAAAAGGGAGGAACAGGATGAAATTTTTGAAAAGTAAATATGCACGTATGGCGGCATTTTTTCTGTCGTCGGTCATGGTGCTTGTATGTGTATTTCTGGCATCCGGCAGTGTAATTGAATACCAGAAAAATGAGAAGGATATTATGGATGGGGTGTATCTTGATTCGGAGGATTGCGTACATGAGCTCAGTGAACTTAATGGAAAGCTCTGGCTTATAGGGAATATGTATATGAGAAATCTGGACGAAAATAGGGAATTGTCTGGAAACGAGTATTATAAGGAATCTGTCCGGACAAATCTTAAAAGTGCCGGTCTTATGAACGAAGACGGCAAAATAGCACTTCCGGAGACAGATCAATTTGAATATACCGTGAAATTTAATGATATTGCATATTCAAGTCCCGGTTTCAGCGGAGAGGATGAAAATAATCCTTATGCAATAATCGAAAGTGTGGGAGCGGAGGATTTTGACGCATTCCCTCTGCCGGACATGAATGACTGTACATATTATGATAACGGAAACGGAATGGAGTATTATTACACCAACGGTAAAGGCTATGCAGTATTTGATTACGATACATCAGGGCTTGAAAGCTATACAGACGATCTGGGGGCAAAGATATATATCAGCAAGGACGGGACAGATCCGGTTCCGGGATATTATCGTGATTATTATGAGGACGAGGAATATGTTCAGGCAGATTATCAGACGACATTAGCTTATATGGTCGGCTACAGTATATATATTTCACCGGTCAGCTCAGTTACGGAAGAATATGAGCAGGCGCATGCACAGCTTGACGCATGTCAGGAAACTCTGGTAAGGGGACTTTTAAGGCTTATTATACTTGCAGCGGCGGCTATTATGCTGATGTTTTATGTACTTGTTACCGGCGGATATGACAGCAGCGTATCCGGTTTCCGGCTGGGGGCTGCTGACAGGGTATGGGCGGAGATTTATGCAGTTTTGTTTGCGGCTGCCGGAATCGCATCCGTATGGCTTGCAAAGCTTACACTGGATAGTCTGACTGATGATATAATATACACCATGGAGGCAAAGGTATATATTTCGGCAGTGGCTGGAGCGGCATATATGATAATGGCAGCATGTTTAAATTCCATTGTAAAGAGAATAAAGTGCAGAAAACTTATTGAAACGTCGCTTATCGGAAAGCTGATGGGATTTCTTTTCAGGGGCATAAAGAAAATATATAGAAAAGCCAGAAGCTTTATAATAAATTCCGAAAAAGTTAAAAATAATATATTTGTGCGGAGATTCATGATCTTATCCCTGATATTTACAATGCTTGGTGTTGTCGATATTGTTTTTATTTTTCAGACGCCCGAATTTATGATTTTTATACCTGTTATTCTCGGAGTATATATTTATCTGAATTATCGGAATCTGAGAACACTCACCGGTCTGGGAGAGCATATCACTCGAATATATGGCGGAGACTATACTCCTGTAAAGGTGGAGGAAACCAGTACTATTTACGGCATGACCGAAAAGCTCAACAATATTTCAGACAGCGTGGAAAAGTCGGTGGAGAGGCAGCTGAGGTCAGAACGTATGAAAATTGACCTGATAACCAATGTTTCCCATGACCTTAAAACACCCCTTACATCAATTATGAGTTATGTGGATCTGCTTTCCGGAGAGAAAATGTCCCCGGAGGCAAGGGATTACGTTAAAATACTTGAACGAAAGACAGAAAGCCTCAGTTCCATAGTTTCCGATCTGTTTGACCTTGCAAAGGCAACCAGCAGAACAGATATCAACATGGAAAGACTTGACTGTGCTGTGCTTGTCCGTCAGGTGCTGGGGGATATGGAGGACAGATTTACAAAAGCCGGACGTGAAATAAGGACGGATATAGCCCTTGAAAAAGCACCGATAACTGCCGACGGCAAGAGAATGTACAGGGTATTGCAGAATCTCCTTGATAATGCCATAAAATATTCCCTTGAGGGAACAAGAATTTATTTAAGGCTCTGCGAGGAAGAGGGAAGAATTACAGTAAGTATTAAAAATACCGCTTCATACGAAATGAAATTTACTCCCGATGAGATAACAGAGCGGTTTGTCCGTGGTGACACTTCAAGAACAGGGGAGGGAAGCGGACTGGGACTTTCTATTGCAAAAAGTTTTACTGAGGCATGCAGGGGAGAGTTCCGGATAGAAATTGAAAATGATGTTTTTGGGGTGTATATCGTCTTTTCTTCGGAGGAAACCTGACTTTAGTAACGGCTCTGTTTTATTGCAAAAAATATTGGCAGCATAATTAGTAAGTATTATAATAAATAAAAGAAAAGGATAGGATAGAAATAATTGTAAAGGGAAGTGGTAATTCTATTTTTAAAAATAAGAACGATGGATCAGGCTGATTCAAAAAAATAAAAAACTGAAGCGCTCCCTTTCCGGGGGCGTTTCAGTTTATATGAGAACCTGTCTTCACAAGCGTATGCACACGTCTTTCCGGCAAATTTTATTGCATACTGCGTTAAGGAATCACTGATTAAATCACGCCTTACGGCTTGGCACACATCTTGCTTGCATATTTTCCGTCATATCACACATAAATTTCT
>JBJEQU010000226.1:0-10331 GCA_051881935.1 Porcipelethomonas sp.
TTGTGCATTTCTTTGGTTCGTTTCTTTGTGCATACAAAGAAATGAACAGAAAAAAGAAAATTGGTATAGTTTAGTATGATTTAACTTAAAAATGCAAAATCGTGTTTTTTATAAATTGCACATATTCTCTGTAGAGGTCGATGTGGGCATCGACCCGTATTTTCAATAAGTATAAGATAACAAAAGAAAAGTTTCCGCTTGTATTTTATGCTTATAAATGGTATAATTATAATGAGTAATTGTATTATGCCGTATGGAATGCGGCGAAACTATTCTATATATTATTTGGATTGGTGAGTCTATGAAAAGATGGATAGTCAGAAAACCTGACAGGGAAATTTCAAGGAAGATAGCTGCTGAAGCAGATGTTTCACAGCTTTGCGCTGATGTTTTGTCTGCAAGGGGCTTTGAAAGTGCGGCGGATGCGGCAAAGCAGCTTATGACGGATAAGCTGTCTGACCCGTTTCTTCTGAAAGATATGAGAGAGGCAGCGGAGGTCATAAATTCAGCAATTGAAAATTTCGACAGGATATGCATCTACGGTGATTATGACTGCGATGGTATCACATCAACAGTTATGCTGTTTTCCTATCTTGAATGTATGGGAGCTGATGTTACATACCGTATTCCGGAACGGTCGGAGGGATACGGACTCAACCCCGACGCTGTAAGAGAGCTTGCCGAAGGGGGAGTAAAGCTTATAGTAACCGTTGACAACGGCATTTCTGCACTTGCCGAAGCGGAGCTTATATATGAACTTGGAATGAAACTTGTGGTCACCGATCACCATCAGCCGGGGGAACAGCTCCCCAGAGCAGAAGCTGTCGTAAACCCTCACAGGAAAGACTGTCCGTCATATTTCAAAAAGCTGTGCGGTGCAGGAGTTGTGCTGAAGCTTATTGCAGCCCTTGAGGGAGGAGACTATGAAACTGTTTTCAATGAATACGGTGAGCTGGCGGCCATAGGCACGGTTGCGGATATTGTGGAACTCAGCGGCGAAAACAGATATATAGTAAGCCGGGGACTGCAGCTTATCGGAAACTCTGAACGCTGCGGAGTGAATGCCCTTGTGAAGATCAGCGGAGTGAAGCCGCCGGTTACATCCACCTCTCTTGCCTTTGGCATTGCACCGAGAATAAATGCTTCCGGACGGTTCGGTTCTCCGTCTCTTGCCGCAAGGCTTCTTCTTACAGATGACGAAACAGAAGCCGAAATGCTGGGCAGTGAGCTTGACCGTCTCAATGAAAACAGAAAGAAAACTGAAAATGAAATAATCGACCGGATATGCGAAAGAATAAACAGTGAACCGGAAATGACCTGCCGCAGGGTAATGATTCTGAGCGGCGAGGGCTGGCACCATGGGGTCATAGGAATAGTAGCTTCAAGAATAATGGAACGGTTTGACAAGCCATGCTTTATAATCACAACTGATGGAGATGAGGCAAGAGGGTCCGCAAGAGCCTTTGGCAATTTTTCGGTATACAAGGCACTGGACTATTGCTCTGACCTGCTTGTAAAGTTCGGAGGACACATGGGAGCCGGAGGTTTTTCCCTCAAAGCTGCTGATATTCCGGAATTTGACAGGCGTCTTCAGGAATTTGCAAAGATAAATTTTGACATCATGCCGGTGCCTGACCTTATTGCAGACAAGGTTATCTCCCCCGGTGAAATGACAGTTGAAAATATCAGTGACCTGAAAATACTTGAACCCTTCGGAGAGGGGAACAGTCAGCCTGTATTTGCAGTACTGGGAGCCGAAATAACCGATGTGATTCCCCTTTCAAAGGGGATCCATACAAAGCTTAAAATAAGATACGGCAATGTTTTACTGGATGCACTTCTTTTCCGGTGTTCGCCGGATGAGGTGTTTCTGCAAAGAGGCGACAAGGCGGATTTTATGGTCACTGCGGAGACCCAGACCTATAACGGCAGAGAAAGCATAAGCATTATAATAAAGGATTACCGCCGCAGCGGAATGGAACAAAGAAAATATTTTGCGGCGAGGGACGCATACGAAAAATTCAGGAGAAGCGAACAGCTCCCTAAAGCCTATTACAAAAAAATATGTCCGGACAGGAAGGAACTGATACCGGTTTACAAAACCATAGCCGGAGGAAAATACAATACCGAGACCCTTTATATGTCTATGGCTTCGGAAAATATGAATTTTTGCAAGCTCAGTCTTTGTGTTGATATTTTCAAGGAGCTGGGACTTGTAAATATAAATTATTTTTCACATGAAATAAACGTAGTGAAAAATGCACCGAAGGCAGACCTTGAAAGTTCACGGATCTTAAACAGCATAAGGGAAAAGATATGATTTTAAGAGGAGATGGAAAATCATGCATGAAGAGTATACGATCGATATGATAATTCAGAAAATACTGACAGATGACAAGCAGTATGATCTGAGCAAGATAATAACAGCCTATGAATTTGCCGCTAAAGCCCATGAGGGACAGAAGCGTTCGTCCGGTCAGCCCTATATCATTCACCCTCTTGCGGTTTCATATATACTGCTGGAGCTTGGCATGGATACCGATACTATATGCAGTGCCATGCTTCATGACGTTGTTGAGGATACCCCGGTCACTCTTGAGGAGGTACAGAAACGCTTTGGTCATGATGTCGCAATGCTGGTAGACGGTGTTACAAAGCTCAATAAGGTACCTATGTTCAATAAGGAGGAGCAGCAGGCAGAAAATGTAAGAAAAATGCTCCTTGCAATGTCTCAGGATATAAGAGTAATCATAATAAAGCTTGCCGACAGGCTGCATAACATGAGAACACTGAAATTCCGCCCGGGAGTAAAGCAGAGAAACACTGCCCATGAAACAATGAATATATATGCCCCCATTGCCCACCGTCTCGGAATGAGGGGAATAAAAGAGGAGCTTGAGGATCTCTCCTTCCATTACCTCGATCCCTTTGCCTACTCGGAGATCGAGCATATCCTTGAGCTTAACAAAAGCATGAGAGAGGAATTCATTAACTCCATAAAGGAGACTATTGCTGCAAGGTTTGAGGATCAGGACTTTATCAAGCCTCCCCACATTGACGGACGTGTAAAGAGTATATACAGCATATACAAGAAAATGTTTGTCAGCCACAAGACTATTGAGGAAATTTATGATAAATATGCTGTAAGAATAATTGTATCAACAGTAGGGGAGTGTTATAACGCTCTGGGGCTTGTCCATGACATGTACAGACCTATCCCGAACCGGTTCAAGGACTATATTTCAACCCCCAAGGCGAATATGTACCAGTCTCTTCATACCACCGTTCTCGGCAAGGAGGGTATACCTTTTGAGATCCAGATAAGAACATGGGATATGCATGCTACGGCAGAATATGGTATCGCCGCCCACTGGAAATACAAGGCGGGAATTCAGCGTTCGGATAAAATGGATCAGCGTCTTGCATGGGTGCGTCAGGTCATTGAAGCTCAGCAGACATCCGATGATGTTGAGGAAATTGTCCGGATCATCAAAAATGATCTTGCTCCGGAGGATATAGTTGTAATGACGCCGAAGGGAGACTCCATCTCTCTCCCTGTTGACTCCACCGTCATCGATTATGCTTATAAAATACACACCCAGATAGGTCATAAAACCGTAGGCGCCAAGATCGACGGAAAGCTTGTTCCTCTCGACTACAAGCTTCATACGGGGGAGATATGTGAGATAATAACCAGCAATGAACCGGACAAGGGACCCAACAGGGCGTGGCTGAATATCGCAAGAACAAACGAAGCCAAATCAAAGATCCGTTCATGGTTTAAAAAGGAATGCCGTGATGAGAATATTGTAACCGGCAAGGCGGAACTTGAAAAAGAGTTCAAGCACCACAGAATAAGGATCGATGAGGATAAGCTTGAAGAATTTCTTGCAGATGACTTAAAGCGCCACAACTGCAATACCCTTGATGATTTCTACGCTTCTATAGGTTACGGCGGCGTAATGCTTTCAAAGATCATTCCAAGGCTCAAGGATAAGTATACAAAGCTTTATCAGACTAATGAGGAAGAACAGGAAACATCTGTTATCAAACCTGTCCGCAAGCCCAGCAGCGGAATTGTTCTTGATAAGATAGATGACTGCACCGTGAAATTTTCCCAGTGCTGCAATCCTCTTCCGGGGGATGAGATCGTCGGCTTTATAACCAGAGGACATGGGATTTCTGTTCATACTGTAAACTGCACTAACTACCTTGCGGCAGTACGCAGGAACAATGAGGAAGAGCTTGCAAGGTGGATGGATGTACAGTGGACGGACAGCGCACAGACAAGTCTTCAGACGAGCATAGAGGTGATAGCTCTTGACAGGGTGGGACTTGTGTTTGATATTACGGCTATTCTTACAGAGGCGAGAATACCTATCGTTCATTCATCATCAAGAAAGCTGAAAAACGGAAATGCACTTTTTGAAGCGACTATTACTATCGCCGGTACAGACCAGCTGAGAAACCTTATCGAAAAGCTTAAACACATAAAGGGTGTTGTATCGGTTGAAAGGTCAAGGACATGAGAGGAGAACAGAAAACATGAAAGTTAAAAGAATACTGGTGGGGGTACTTTGCGCCAACTGCTATATTATTGAAACGGAAGAAAAAAATGCGGTTGCTGTGGATACAGGCAGCAATTTTGAAAAAATAAAAAAGTATCTTGATGATAATGGTCTTGTCCTGAAAAAAATACTGCTGACCCACGGACATTTTGACCATATGGGTGCAGCAGCTCAGGCGGCGCAGGCTTATAACGCCGAGGTGTATATTCATGAGCTTGACGCAGTGATGCTCAGTGACAGACGTGCAAGCCTTGCTGATGAAGTAGGCGGCGGAGCCTATGAACCGGTTGAAAAATATACGACGGTAAAGGACGGAGACATAATAAAGCAGGATGAGCTTGAATTTCAGGTAATTCATACCCCCGGACATACAAAAGGGGGAGTATGCTATAAATGCGGAGATTCACTGTTTACAGGGGATACCCTGTTCAGGCTTTCCATGGGAAGGACTGATTTTCCCGGGGGAAGTTCTGACCAGATGTTCAGTTCTCTTGAAAGACTGGGGAAACTTGACGGGGACTACTGCGTATATCCGGGACATAACGAAACAAGTACGCTTAGCTTTGAAAGGGAAAACAATCCATATATAAAAGGAAATCCTTATGAAAATTTTATTTAAAGGGCACGATTTCAAGTATGAAACAGAAGCAACAGTAAAGCTTTTTATTCCCGGACGCTTTGAATTTCTCTATGATGAAACGAACGCTCAGGGGAATATCGTTTCATCTCAGCTGAAACGGGGAAGGGAATACACCTATCTGTTTTCATACTGCCGTATTGGTGAAAAGATATCACGCAGGGCATGTAAATTAAAAAATGAGCAGGCAGACAAGAATTCCTGCGAGCATGAGATATGCCGTCTGATATTCCTGTGCCTGAAAAAAATAACCGGCATATCTCCGCCATGGGGACTGCTTACCGGTATACGCCCTGTGAGGAAGATGGGGGAACTGCTGGAAAGCGGATTCGGAAAGGATGAATGCTTTTCAAGGCTTAAAGAAAAATATATGGTTTCGGACAGGCGGCTGGAGCTTGCCTACCAGACTGCTGTAAATCAGCTGCCGCTTCTGAGAAACGCTGATCCGGACAGTATAAGCATATACATTTCCATTCCCTTTTGCCCTACCAGGTGCAGCTACTGCTCATTCGTTTCACACTCTCTGGACAGTGCAAGAAAGCTTATTCCCGATTACGTACGCTGTCTTTGCAGGGAAATTGAGATAATTGGCAGAATAGTCAGGGATCTGAATTTTAAAATAGATACGATATATTTCGGCGGTGGGACACCTACTTCTATTGAAGCGTCGCAGCTGGATATTATAATGAAGACTTTAGCTGAAAATATTGATATATCCATGGTCAGGGAATATAATGTTGAAGCCGGAAGAGCAGATACTATAACCTGTGACAAGCTTCGTGTAATAAAGGAAAACGGAGCCGGAAGAATTTCTGTAAATCCTCAGACGCTTAATGACGAGGTACTGAAGATCATCGGCAGAAAGCATACAGCTCAGGATACCATAAATGCATATAACACTGCAAGAGAACTGGGCTTTGACAATATAAATATGGACCTTATTGCCGGACTTCCGGGGGACAGCTATGACAGCTTTATCCGCACGCTGAACAGAGTTATGGAGCTTGACCCTGAAAGTATAACTGTCCACACGCTTACAGTAAAGCGTTCTGCAAGCCTTTACGGAAACAAGGATATAAACTTTTTCGGGAAGAACGGGGCGGCAGATATGGTAAACAGAAGCATTGATATCCTTCCGCAGGCTGGCTGGCTGCCGTACTATCTTTACCGCCAGAAAAATACCATTGAAGATCTTGAAAATATAGGCTTTGCCAAAAAGGGTAAGGAAAGCCTTTATAATATTTTTATTATGGATGAAACGCAGATAATTCTCGGAGCAGGCTGTGCGGCATCCACAAAGCTGGTCGAAAAAAGCGGAAAGATCACCAGGATCCATAACTACAAATTTCCATACGAATACATAAACAGATTTGATGAGCTGATGAAGAAGAAGCAGCTGATATATGAGATTTTCGGAGGATCGGAGAAATAAATTGAAGAAAAATGAGATCGTAAGACTTGAAATAACAGATATTACCTCAGAGGGAAATGGCGTCGGAAAAGCTGAAGGCATGGCTGTCTTTGTTCCTGAAACGGCAACAGGAGATATTATTGAAGCGAAAATTGTCAAGGTTCTCAAAAGCTATGCTTACGGGATAGTACATGAGATATTGACCCCGTCTCCCGACCGTATTGCTCCGGACTGTCCTTATTTTCCGAAATGCGGAGGCTGTTCCTTCAGGCATATAAGCTATGAAAGTGAAATGAGACTGAAGGAGAAGTTTGTCTATGATGCCTTTACACGGATAGGAAAAATAAATACGGAGTTTATGCCCATACTCGGCTGCGGTCATCCGGACAGATACCGCAATAAAGCACAATACCCGGTAGGGTTATCAGGAGGAAAGAATATCTGCGGATTCTATGCAAAAAGAAGTCATCGTATTATCTGCGGAACTGACTGCAGGCTGCTGCCTGAAATATTCAGTGAAATAGCAGAATTTATAATCGGCTATACAAATGAGAACGGAATAAGCGGATATGATGAGGTCAGCGGAAAAGGGCTGCTTCGTCATATTTTTATAAGACAGGGATATCATTCCGGAGAGATTATGGTGTGCCTTATAGTTACCAGGTCAGCACCCCTTAAATTCTCCGGGCTTTGCCATATGCTTACAGAAAGATTCAGTCAGATAAAAAGCATCGTGATGAACATAAATCCTGAAAATACAAACGTGATACTGGGAAAAAAGACAGTAGTACTGTCTGGAAAAGAGAGCATTACGGACACTATGTGCAGAAACGAGGCGGACATTTCACCGGAAGCGTTTTATCAGGTAAATACTCCCCAGGCAGAAAAGCTGTACCGGCAGGCAGAGGAGTTTGCAAAGCTTTCCGGCAGGGAGCTGCTTCTCGATCTGTACTGCGGTGCCGGAACCATAGGTCTTTCTATGGCGCACAAAGCAAAAAAGCTTATCGGTGTCGAGATAGTGTCGCAGGCTGTGGAAAACGCAAGAAAAAATGCACAGCGAAACGGCATAGACAATGCGGAGTTTATATGTGCAGACGCAGGGACGGCAGCGAGAAAGCTTGCCGCAGAGGGAATAAAGCCGGATGTTATTATTCTTGATCCGCCCAGGAAGGGCTGTGACCATCAAACGCTGGGTGCAGCGGTTGAAATGAACCCCGAAAGGATAGTAATGATCTCATGCAATCCCGCCACAGCTGCAAGGGACTGCGCATTCCTTGTTGAAAATGGTTACATGACAAAGAGGGTGAGAGCGGTCGATCTGTTTCCGAGAACGGGACACGTCGAGTGCGTGGTATTGATGTCAAGGGTTAAAGACTAATATGCGAAAAAGTGCCGATTTTTCGGCACTTTTGCTTTTTACAGGATCATGTGATATTCAAATTTCAAAGTCTTTTTGTGTACGTGGGAACAAGTCGGAGTTGCCCTCCGGATACACAGATTTATGATTTTCACAAAGTAGTCGAGACAGGACTGTAAGTGGGAACAAATCGAGGGGTGAAAATGCTCTTTATTTTGTTCATAGGAACAAGTCAGTGTGCTTTAGGGAAAATCGAATATAATGGTTAAAATCCAGATATCGGAACCATATCTGTACCTAACGAATGATACAATTGTTAGGTGCATTTTTATTGTAAAAAAGCCGAGAAATAAGCACCTTTCAGGCAATCATCAAACGATAACAGCCACAGTGAGGTAAAAATCACTGTGACTGTTTGTCATTTTCGGGGGAAAATAAAACGATAGCAAGTTATCGTTTTATTTTAGGAGTTAACGTTTTCTTTTTGATGCTATCGTTTTCTGATTGAATCACAATATTATTTTTGAAGATTTCTAAAAACAAACTTGATTTCTCTCTAAAAATAAGTGTGGGAGTGACTATATACAGGGAAGGAAAAACAATTTCAACCCTATCTGCACCTAACAGATAATAAAATCATTGGGTGTATTTTTATTATATAAATATCTCTGTGATTTTTCGCATTAATTTAACTGAAACACTTTTTAATCATTACGCAAACATTTAATCTTTATAATCATTAAAAGAGATTCTGTATGGATCCAATAGAAATTATACAAGTAGATATGGAGTTTTGGAAATGATAGAAAAGTTTATGATGGGTATAAGTAATTTGATATCAAATTCTTTTCTTATGGCAGCAATATCATCTTGGATTATTGCACAGGTACTAAAAGTAGTTATTTCATGCAGCAGTTAATAGAAAATTGGATTTGAAAAGACTTTTAGGTGATGGCGGAATGCCAAGTGGACATTCTGCAACAGTTAGTTCTATTGCTGTGATGTGTGCACTGGAATGCGGGGCTAAATCGGCTGAATTTGCAATTAGTGCAGTTCTTGCAATTATTGTTTGCCATGATGCAATGGGTGTTCGCAGAGAAACGGGTAAACAAAATGTAATACTTAATGAAATTATAAAATCATTTGAAATTTTTACATCTCAAAAGCTGCCAGAAATAAAATTAAAAGAATTTGTTGGGCATACACCATTTCAAGTAGTTGCAGGTGTTGCTATTGGAATAATAAACTCAGTTATAATTCATGGACTGCATTCTTAACTTATATGAGTACGCTCTATATGCAAAATCTATACTTGTGGAAGAGAGGGTTATCTGATTTTTAGAATTTACTATGATTAATGAATCATAAACACAATTCAAGCAAATGGAAAACAATCAAAGTATATATCAAGTCAAAAACTTAAGAAAGGAGAATCGATATGAAAAAGATATTACTTGTCATTGTAATCATTGTTGCATTGATTATTGCAGCATTTCTGTTTTGGAAAATAGTATTTCCGTTCCTCGGCTGGACACTTGGTGGTATTTTCGGTGGTATGGGTTCTTTGTTTGATAACATGGATGATTTCCTTCGATCATTGTCAAATTAATAATTTTCAAACATAATCCAAGCAATAATTAAACAGTTAAGAGCTATATTAAAACCATCCAATCAAGAAAGGAGCTTGACTTATGAGCGAGTATAAATTGAGAACAGGAAAAATCGGTGATGCAGTTGTTGGTGCCTACAAAAAGATTGAGGATAAATTTGTGGAAACCTTCCTCAATGAAGATGGTTCCATGAAGACAGGCGGCATGGCAGATAAGGTCGCCTCGGTCTATCAGAAAATTGAGGACACAGTTGTTGGTGGGTATAAGAAGGTAGAAAATGCTTTTGTGGAAACCATCCTTGAAAAAACGGAGGATGAAACGACATCGCAAGAATCCGAAACTGCTGCTGAAGGTGAAACTGCTTCCGAAGAAAAGAAGGACGCTGAATAATTTCCATTTTATCCTTGCGGGCTGTGGTATACTCATATCGCAGCCTGTTTTTGATTTCATTAATATGATTCAAACAGAATTCAAGCAACAAATAAACAAAACCGTGCTATTATGAAAGCACAATATATCGAAAGGAGGTTGTAGGATATGGTTACAATCTGGAAAGTAGTTCTACCTACTATCGGACATGCATTGCACGGTATTTTCACCACTCTGCTGGAAATTGAAGAAAAGAAAGAGGTAAAATAACATCTGAGCGGAGTGGATATGAGAATTCTGCTCCGCTTTTATCAATTTAATATGATTTAAGGCAACACCGCACAATTGTCAAAAGGGAAAAAATGTGATATAATAGAGA
>JBJEQU010000227.1:0-1722 GCA_051881935.1 Porcipelethomonas sp.
AGCGTAGACGATACTTGGTCGGCGACGACCTGGGAAACTATATCAATGCCGGCATTAATATTTGGGCCATTAGCTCAGTTGGTTAGAGCAACCGGCTCATAACCGGTTGGTCTGGGGTTCGAGTCCCTAATGGCCCACCAGCATAGGGGTATAGCTCAGTTGGTAGAGCAGCGGTCTCCAAAACCGCGTGCCGAGGGTTCAAGTCCTTCTGCCCCTGCCATACTTGGACAATGAAATAGATGTCCACCCCTTAAAGCCCGTATCTACGGGCTTTATTGCGTTTCAGAGGGCAAAAAAATCAGGTTAAAAACCGTAGATGCTTTTTAAGCGTTTTTACGAGGAAGAAGGATTTGAACCCTCGGCAAAGTAAATTTTTGGAGAATTCAAGGCATATTTGAGAAAGATGTTCTCAAATATGCCTTTTTTCATGTATAGAAAAGTTTACAAAATATCAAAGACCGTTTTGTCTGGTATCACGAAATAGTGATACAAAACAAAGCGGTCTTTTTTTATTTTCCGGGAGGTGGTATCACAAAAAGACTGCAAAAAATTAAGAGAGGAGGAAAAGCCAATGAATAATAAATTTATAATCAACGCAAATTTACTCAGAAAGGAATCAGAGTTCAAAACTCAAACCTGTGTGGTAGAGAAAGCAGTAGCAATTTCTCATGCTGAGTTTGATGAGCTGAAAAGTCATCCATTGCATGACAATGAGCTGATCGCTGAAAATGTTGATTTGATGTATTGCGACAAAGACGGTAATTATCATTGCTTGCTTGTTTATGACAGTCAGAACGGCGATGGTCTTCTGATCGAGTCGGAAGGTGCATCATATGCACGATATGCTCAGTATATTTCAGGAGCAAAAGAACTGATAAAAAGTTATCAAAATCCCGAAATATCGCTGACAAACGGCGAAAAGAAACTTCATGAACTGTTAAGCGAAACGGCTGACAGAATAGAGGTGTTTTCAAATCTCGATTATTCGGAATTTTCGTTTGACGATATTCTGAAGGATCTCGGCTGTGATTTTGATGAAGTCAAGAAAATGCTTGTTGAATCGGCAGCTGAAATGCTTAACAGAAAAAATAATATCCGGTCTGTCAAAATAAACAATCTTGATATCCCGTTTCAACCGGAAATTTCGGTTGAAACTGAAAAAGAAAACAGTGAGGAGTTGTCGGAAGAACCCCAAATTAATATGACAATGTGAGGTGAATTATGTACAACAGAAGAAGAGTCGAAATGATGAAGGAAAGATACCCCGAAGGCACAAGAATCTGTCTTGACAGTATGCAAAACGGTGCGTGACCGCACAGGACAATTTCGCTGTTCATTTTTCTGAAATGATTTTCACGACCGGATTAAAATATGCGAAGTTTAGTATTTTTAATGAAAAGTATGCCGCAAAAGAGTCCAGTCGGGTCACCGACCCATACCATTCAACAGGAAGAAACAGAGAAACTGTCAGAAGAATCTGAAATTAATATGTCAATGTAACGGCTGAGTTTGAAAAAACTTAGTCTTTTTTTGTACCCATTGAAGGGATTGGTGATAAATGATAAGATATTTTGAAGTGTTCGCAGGAATCGGCGCATTCCGTTCTGCTTTTGAAAAAGTCGGGGGATTCAAATGCGTTGGCTGGTGCGAGATAGATCGATTTGCTCAGAAGGCTTACCGAGCCTTGTATGATACGGGAGGCGAAGCATTTTATGAGGACAT
>JBJEQU010000227.1:1822-10246 GCA_051881935.1 Porcipelethomonas sp.
CAGAATCCTGCTTGAAAAAATTTGCGAACTGGGGTATAGCGTGTGCTGGCGTGTGCTTAACTCTGCCGGTTTCGGAATACCGCAGTCCCGAAGAAGGTTATTCCTTGTCGGATATCTTGGAAACAGATGTCCCGCAAAAGTATTGGCTTTCGGAAGAAATGATGAGGAAAATTGCGAAAAAGGAAAACCTGAACAGCTGATAGGCGGAAGTCAGGGTTCAAGGGTGTACTCCACAAACGGTACAGCGGTAACGCAGTGCAGCGGTTCAGGCGGTCTGGGCGGTAAAACGGGATTATATTTTATCGACTACAATTCGCCGCCGAATATTACAGATACAGCAAGATGTATAACTGCAAGGCAGGACAGCGGAATCTCACATCATAAGGGTGAACATTCTGCTGTATTTTGTGATTTAAACGAGAATCCACAGATTACAGAGAATGCAAGATGTCTGCACACAAGAATGGACCAGCGTGACGCTGGATCCATTTCGGGCAAAGGTGACTGCGTAATTTTGCCCAATGGCACGACCGGTGAAAAAATTCGCGATGTTTCGTATGATTTACAACGAAACTATGGCGCGAAAGAGTCCAGTCGGGTCACCGACCCGAGGGCGATACTCAATCCATTCAAGGAAAATACAAGACAAAATGGCAGAAGAATAAAAGAGCCCAATGAGCCGATGTTTACACTGACTGTTACCGACAGGCACGGAATTGTACACCGTGGCAGAATCCGCAGACTCATGCCATCAGAGTGCTGGAGATTGCAGGAATTTACAAGAGAGCAGTTTGAAAAGGTTACTGCTGCCGGCATGAGCGACGCACAGCTGTACAAGCAGGCAGGAAACTCCATTACAGTAAATGTGGTGGAGGCAATCGCAAGAAATTTATTGGAGTTTGACAGGGAGGTAAATGCCTATGGAAAATGAAATGCAAATTTTTGAATGCGAGGAATTCGGTAAAGTGAGAACCTTTAGAGAAGAAAATGGACGAGTCGTATTCTGCGGTTCGGATGTTGCAAAAGCATTGGGCTATCGCATTCCAAAGGACGCGGTTTCAGCACATTGTAAGGGGGCGGTAAAACACCGCCTCCTTACAAACGGAGGGTATCAGGAAGTAAAATTTGTCACGGAGGGCGATGTTTACAGACTTGTTGTCCACTCCAGATTGCCCTCTGCGGAAAAGTTTGAACGCTGGATATTTGATGAAGTTCTCCCGACAATCAGGCGTACCGGCGGCTATGTTGCCAACGAGGATATGTTCATCGAAAATTACCTCCCTTTCCTTGACGAATCATACCAGAATCTTTTCCGTCTGCAGATGGTGGCAATTAACAAACTGAACGATAGAATCCGGCATGATAAGCCTTTGGTGGAGTTTGCAAATCAGGTGGCAAATACCGAAAACCTCATTGACATGAACGCTATGGCGAAACTTGCAATTGAAGAAAATATTCCGATCGGCAGAAACAGATTGTTCCGCTGGCTGCGAAAGAACAAAATACTGATGTCGGGAAATCTTCCATATCAAAGGTATATTGACAGAGGGTATTTTGTTGTGAAAGAATCGGTTTTTGATACCGGTTCAATGACCAAAACCTATCAGCAGACATTTGTCACAGGGAAAGGTCAGCAGTATATTATCAGCAGACTGAAAAAAGAGTTCGGGAATGAGCAATGAATGAACTGACAATAAGACAATAATATGAATGGTGGTGATATCATGCTTGGTTTTCTGCTTGGTTCACTCTTTGGCGGTACAGTGGGGGTTTTCACGATGGCACTGTGCAATGCTGCAAAAAGAGCAGATGAAAAAGTGAAAAAATAAAATAGGATAAAGTCGTTTTGCCAACAGCAGAAAATTTCTGTTGCTTGCAAAGCGACTTTTTCTTTCTGCTGTCGGCAGTGATGGAAAGGAGAAAAATGAACAGTTTTATGTCTTGGGTGGGCGGCAAGAAAGCACTCAGAGATGCGGTGCTTGCGAGGTTTCCACCGTATTATGAAAAATATATCGAGGTGTTCGGCGGCGCAGGCTGGGTACTGTTTCACAAACCACCCGGCAGGGACTTTGAGATATACAACGATTTCAACAGCAATCTTGTGAATCTGTACCGCTGCGTCCGTGACAAGACGAATGAGCTTAAATACAAATTGAGGTATGTCCTCAATTCCCGTGAGGATTTCGACTGGATTGCAATGCTGCACAAGAAAAAGCTGTTTCCGAAGCTTCGTGATGTTGATCGGGCGGCAAAATTTTACCAGCTTATCCGATATAGCTACGCATCCGGTCTTGACAGCTTTGGCTGTCAGCCGCATTCCATTTGGTCGGATTTTCCGCAGATAGATATTGTGTCACGGCGTTTGCAGAAGGTAGTAATTGAAAACAGGGATTTTGAAAAGCTTATCAGACAGTATGACAGTCCGGTAAGCTTTTTTTACTGTGATCCGCCGTATTATGCAACGGAAAATTATTATAAAGATGTAGGGTTCACAGCTGACGACCATATCAGACTCAGAGATTCTCTGCTCAAATGTTCCGGAAAATTTCTTGTGTCCTACAACGACTGTCCGGAAATCCGTGAAATATGGAACAAACCCGGAATTAACATTGAAGAAATCAGCCGGCTGAACAACCTTGCACAGCGGTATGACAGCGGCAGTCAGTATGCAGAACTGCTGATTTCAAATTACGATACAACACAGAGAGTTGGTACAGTTAACCAACTCTCATTTTTTAACTGAGGAGATTTTGAATTATGAAAAAAGTCGTATTTTCACAGGTACTTGCCGAAAACGGCATAACAAATTTCAGCGGACTTTATGATGAAAACGGTCTGCCGGTAAATGTTGAACTTGAGGTAAACGAGGACGGAGTTGTCATGACGATTCTGCGCAGGGAACTTACAGATGAGGAACAAATGAAAATATGTGATCGCAGTGGGGACTGCGGAGTGTGTCCGATTTCAGAACTGTGCCGTGAAGAAGCGGAAAGCTAAGGGGGAAAAAATGAAGATACTTGTAATTGAACCGGAAAAAGAGCCATATACCAGAGATATTGCCGATGATTTACATGAAATGCAGGAGGTAGTCGGCGGTTTGATTGAGCCGATATATTTTGAGCCGAAAAATGACGCTCTGGTTTTTTGCAATGAGGAATTTCTGCTGAATGGTTCTGAACCAAACCGTATGGTGGGCGATGTTCTTGTCCACGGAACATTTTTTGTTATCGGCAATAAAACAAATGAATACGGCGAGGAAGTGAGCTGTTCTCTTACGGACGAGCAGGTCAGAGAGTATTCCGAAATGTTTGCCGAACCTGTTATGGAAATGGAACAGGACAGAGGTATTACTATTATTTTTATGTGAGGCATCAATGATTATTTTTGATTGGTTATGCTTAAAAATCCGTCCTCCGCCATATGGAAAAGGTAGAATATTGCCGAAAGGTCTGGATATTGCATTGGTTTTATGATATTGTGGTGTCAATAAGAAATATAAAGGAGTTGACTGCCATGAAAAAATCAATGCTTATCCTTGTTTTTACTGCACTTCTGTCGGCATGCGGAACATATGAAAATGAAATTCAAGTAACAGAATCAGCAGCTGAAGAAACAACAGTTTCAGCAACAAATTATGTGGAATGCTGCACGGAAATCAGTACTCAAGCAGTAACTGAGGAAATTATTGCAACAGTTTCTAAAAACATCACAGAACCGATAACAACGGTTACTGATGAAGTCGTAACTGTACAGACATCAGCAATATCAGAAGAAAGCCAAAAAGAAACTGAAACAACAGTTACCACAGCAATTATTGAGTACGCCGAAATCAAAGCAGAAAGTGTGTCAGTAACGGAAGTTACAGAACCATCCACAGTTCCGGAAACCACGGTGATCACAACCGTCACAATGGTGATTACAGAAGAAACAGAACCGACTGAAATTCAGCTTTCAGATTACGAAAAAGCGCTTGAGGTATATAATTTCATGACTGTAAACGGCGGCGGAACTTGCGTACAATACGCATATCAGACTTACGAAATGTGCCGCCAATACGGTCTTGAATGTTACTTCGCATGGACTGAAAATCAGCTGTACGGTCACGTTGCAAATGTGGTCAATGTTGACGGAATATGGTATGTTCTGGACACACAGGCTGGGTGCTTCCTGACGGAAAATATGTGCGGATTTACGGAAATCGTAGACGAAAATGAAAATCACATTGCGGACGCTGACATCATCAGCAGCGTAAGATACGAATAAAAAATATGAAAGGCTCGCAGATGCGGGTCTTTTTCTTTTGGAAAGGAAAAAATATGTTTAAAAACAGAATACTGAAAAAAATCGGCGCAGGTCTTATGGCAGGACTCTGCGCTTTTACTTTAATCGGAACGAATATCGGCAGTTTTAAAACCACTGCCGCTGAAACCGTCAAAGAGTCGTTGCTCACAGCCGATGAGGTTATCAAGCAGGCTGCGACATATCTTGGCGTACCCTACGGCTGGGACTGTAAAGGTTACGACGGCGTTTATTCATCTACCAATCCTACAAAGCAGTCAATGGAAACGGTCAGAAAACTTGGTCTTGATTGCTCCGGACTTATTTATGCGACGCTTACAGATTTAGGCGTCAGCACCACAGGTTTCCCATCAAATAATCCTGTGCCTCTTAATTACTGGGAACATGCCGACGGCTCTGCATATCATGACTGTACGATGACATATAAAGGTGTAACATCACCTCTTGAAGTGATTTATGAAAAACTTGACGCAGATGAACATCAGTATTATGAAAACGAAAACCTTATTCCCGGCACAATAATTTCCGGCGTTGCCAAAGATGATGGTATCGGACATATGTGGTTTTACATGGGGCAGTTTGACAGCAGGGACGCTGTTCTTGATTACCTCGTGAAACTTGGATATAACCGTGACGCTGTTTCCCCTTATGTCGGCAGCGGAAACGGCGAAGGCGGCAGGCACTGGCGAATTGAGTGCAACGGTTCGCAGGGCTGCGTTATCAATAACAATGTAGACGGCAAAGCAAGATTTGCCTGCTATATTGCATATAAGATTACTTCCGGTGATGTCACATTCAGCATCAGGAAGTGTCTTGACGGTACAAGCCAGATTGTCGGCAAATCAACAGTTGACGGAAGTACCGCAAAGTACGGTGTTTACAGCGATAAAGCCTGCAAAACAAAGGTCGGAGAAATCACAATTGGTGCTGACGGCACAGGCTCAATAAAGCTTCCCAGCGGCACGTATTATGTGAAAGAAATTAAAGCACCGACAGGTTATGCCCTCTCATCGAAGGTGTACGAACTGAAATCCAGTCAGACTGTTACTGTTTATGAAAATTTTCAGACAGGAAAAATCAAAATAAATAAGACAGCAGAAGATAAAATTGTCAAGGATGTCGAGTTTAAGGTTACCGGTTCTGACGGCAGTTCATATACCAGGAAAACCAACAGCAGCGGTGTTGCGGAGTTTTCGGGACTCAAGGCCTATGATATGAAAACAGGAAAAGCTGTGACTTATACAGTTTCCGAAATCAATGTGGCAACACGATATGAAACGCCGAAAGCAAAGAATGTTACACTGACAAGCGGCAATGCCGATTTGACAGTAAATGTGAATTTTGACAATGATCTGAAGAAAGGTTCTATTAAAATCAACAAGCAGTCGGAGGACGGTGAAAATGGTGACCGTACCTTTGAAATTAAGGGCGGTGGCAAAACCTACACCATAAAAACAGGGGCTGACGGTGTTGCGATTCTTCCGGATATCCCTGTTTACGACAGCAATAACAAGAAAATCACCTACACGATTTCAGAAAAAAATGTGCCGATAAAATATGTAATTCCGGCAAATCAGACGGTTACGCTGACAGCGGACGCAACCACAAACGTGACCTTCAAAAACGAACTGAAAAAGTTTACAGCGGAGGTTGTGAAAAAGGATTCTGAAACCGGTACAGCACAGGGTGACGGCACACTTGCCGGAGCAATTTATGGACTGTATCTTGACGGCGAATTGGTCGACAAATATGTGACTGATGAAAACGGACATTTCAAGACCAAAGAGTATGTCTGCGGCAATTATACAATTCAGGAAATCAGTCCGTCAGAGGGATATTTGCTTGACGAAACAGTATACCCTGTCGGCGCAGAGCCTGAGAAATATACACTCAAAAATAACCAGATTTCACTTACAGTAGTTGAGGATTCTGTAAAGGGAAAAATCAGTATAATCAAGCACAGCGATGATGGTACAACTCAGATTGAAACTCCCGAAGTAGGCGCTGAGTTTGAGGTATACCTAAAATCTTCCGGCAGCTATGAAAATGCAAAAGACAGCGAAAAAGACCGCCTTGTTTGTGATGAAAACGGCTTTGCGGAAACAAAACTTCTCCCTTATGGTATTTACACAGTTCATCAGGTAAAGGGCAATGAGGGTACGATCAATATCGCTGACTTTGATGTGACAATCAGCGAACACAATAAAAAATACACTTACCTCATCAATAATGCGGAGTTTGAATCATACCTCAAGGTAGTGAAGATTGACTCCGAAACAGGAAATGTGATTGCGTATGAGGGCGCAGGCTTTGAAATTTACAATTCTGAGGGCGAGAAAATTTCTATGTCCTTCACCTATCCGACAGCAGAAACAATTGACGTATTTTACACCAATTCCGAGGGTTGTCTGATTACTCCGGAGATGCTCCCTTACGGCGAATATTCACTTGTAGAAGTTCAGGCACCTTTGGGATATGTACTTGACAGCACACCGATTTCTTTTACAATTTCGGAGAATAATGCAGAAGAAAATGCCCTTACAATTGTTAAGGTGACAAAGGAAAATACTCCCCAGAAAGGCAGAATCAGCGTTCAGAAAACAGGCGATATATTCAGTTCAGTAACTGCACTTGGCAGTGCAATTTATATTGATGAAAACGGTGAAATCCACGAAAGCGGACAGACAACATATACTCCTGTTTTTGAGGAAAACGGACTTGCAAATGCAGTGTATCAGGTCATAGCAAGTGAGGATATTGTGACAGCTGACGGTACGATAAGAGCCAATGCAGGCGACGTTGTGGCTGAAATCACAACCGATGAAAACGGCTATGCTGAAACTGATTTGCTTTACCTTGGAAAATATGAAGTTAAAGAAATTACAGCACCATACGGTTATGTTTTGAACGATGATCCGCAGCTTGTGGAGCTTACCTATGCAGGACAGGAGGTAACAGTGAGAGATACAGTAAATACGGCGTTTGAAAACGTTCATCAGGGAATTGAAATAAGCCTTGAAAAGCTTATGGAACAGGACGAAACATTTGGAATCGGCATGAATTCCGAGTACAAAAATGTACGTTTCGGACTGTTTGCGGCGGAAGAAATTACAGCCGCAGACGGCAATGCGATCCCCGAAAACGGATTTATCGCAGAGGTTTCTCTGGACGAAAATATGAAGGCGGTTATTGCTGAAAAAGTGCCATTTGGAAAGTACTATGTTCAGGAAATCGCAACAGATGAGCACTATATTTTAAACGGAGAAAAATACCTTGTAAGCTTTGAATATCAGGGGCAGGAAATGACCACTGTGTACATTGACTGCGGACAGTTTGAGAATAATCTCAAGCGTGGAAAGGTCAAGGGACTCAAGGTAAATGAAAGCGAAGAACCTCTTGAAAATGCCCTGTTTGGACTGTTTGCAATGGACTGCAAAGAATTTACAGCAGATAATGCCATTGTAACTTCCAAGTCAGATTCAAAGGGCGAATTTGAGTTTTCTGAGATTCCGGTCGGCAGCTATATCGTCCGTGAAATTGAGGCTCCGAAGGGATATGTTCTGAGTGATGAAAGCTATCCTGTGAACGTCTCTGAGGATGGAGATGTTGTGGAAATTACAGCGGAAAATGTGAAAATCAGAGGTGATGTAACTCTTACTAAAATTGATGAGGAATACCCGGACAACAAGCTTTCGGGTGCAGAGTTTACCGTATATTCTGATGAAAAATGTGAAACTGAAATCGGCAAATTATCCGAAACCGAAAAGGGTGTTTATGTACTTGAAAATCTGGAATACGGACAGTATTTCTTAAAAGAAACTATCGCTCCGGACGGCTTTATTCCCGATGAAAATGTGTATCCGTTCAGCATTGAAAAAGATGGTGAAACTGTAGAAATCTGCAACACCGAATCCGGAAAAGGCTTTATAAATAAGCCGAAAAGGGGTTCTGTGGAAATTACAAAAACTGATATTTCAACAGGTCAGCTGATACCGGACTGCGGCATTGAAATTCTTGACAAGGACGGCAATGTCATTGTCCAGGGCAGAACTGATGAGAACGGTGTCGTAACCTTTGAAATGCTTCGTGCAGGCGATTATTTCTACCGTGAATTTGACGCTCCAG
>JBJEQU010000228.1:0-4172 GCA_051881935.1 Porcipelethomonas sp.
CGGTATTCTTTAAGCAGTTCCATAGTTTCTGACGGCAGTTTAATATATCTGTCAGATTCTTCGGTCTTTAATGTATCTTCATATATCCCACGTTCAACAGAGTATTCAAGATTACGGCATATATGAATCTGCATATTTTTAAAGTCCACAGAATCCCATTTTAAACCGGCAATTTCTCCACGTCTTGCTCCGGTACGTTCCTTTAGTTCTATAACATATTGTGCATATTCAGAAAAAGTCTGCTTGTTATCAAGCACAAACCCATTATTGCACTGTTCCTCAAACATTACTGCCTGTCGGTTCAGTTCCTTTTCAGTCTGTTTAGCTGTCATTCCGGGAGCTGGCTTGTAAGTCATTGTGTAAGGTTTAAGCCGCTTACCCTTGCTGTCGTAGCCGTGGTATACCCTGATTGTGTAGGATATTATTTCGCCGGATTTATTCTTTCTGGGGGTTATTGTGGGCATTTTCATCAGACTCCTTTAATGTTTTTCTTAATTCAACGATTGATTGTTTTAGTTTATCAAAGAGTAAATTATCCAATAGTTCATCTGTATTGATACTCATTATTTTTGAATGAAAACCATCATGTTCAATAGGATTATATTTTTCTATTTCACCTGATTCATCAATTATTAACTTATTGGATTTGATATATTTAAGATTAATGATATTAGTTATTATTTTTAATATATTATTTGAACCATCTGCTAAAACACTATAAAGACCATAATCTATATGGTACGTGTTGTACTCTTGACCCAATAAAAGGTTAATAGTATCTATTTCATCAAAATAATAAAACTTTGATTGAAATGGTATGCTGTTAAAGAATCCAAGAGTTGAAATAGAATTTTCATTTAATCCAGTATATTCGTGAATGTACTGAATATCTTTATTTTTACTTTTGACGTCTGTTATCCCCAATAAATAATCAGTCGAAACATTAAAATACTTTGATGCACTAACAACAAAGTCAAGACTTGCCTGACGTTGTCCTTTTTCGTATCGGCTTAATGTCTGCTGTGTAACGCCTAATTTAGAGCAAATTTCTTCTTGTGAAAGTCCTGATTTTTCTCTTAAATCAACTATTCGTTTTCCAAATTCCACTAAATCCAAATTATCCATATTTACCTCCATGTTTACAAAAAAGGCGTATTATAATTTTACATACTCCAATCGTCATAATCTTATTATAACACGCTTTTATGATGATTGCAATAGGATTTTAAAAATTTGGAGGTAAAAAAAATGTGCAACATGGATTTAAGACAAAGAGCAAAGGAAAAAGGCGTTTTCTTCTGGCAGATAGCCGCTGAACTGGGGGTATCAGAACCGACCATGACACGCCGCTTACGCTTTGAACTATCCGAGCCGGAAAAGCAGAAATACCTGTCTATCATTGACGAGCTTTCCAACCGGAAAAAATAAACCGCAGTGCAAAACAGTGCAAACATCCGGCGAAAGTATTGTATTTTAAAAAAAAACAATTATAATAAAATATATCAAAAGCTTTTGATACTAATCCTCAGAACTGTAATATATATTACAGTTTGAGGAAGGCTGCCTTCGGCATCCTCTGATCTGACAGCAAAGCTGTCAGATCCCGTCTCATGCAATCCCTTACGCCGACTTTGTCGGCTAAACCCCGGCAGACTTTAGTCTGCCAGAGTTAAAGGGATTAGTATGAAAAAAATACGCCCCTGTCAACAGCTTTGGACGGCTTGACAAGAGCGCAGATCACACGCAGAAAACACATTCCTGCTCCGATTATTATAACACATTTTCGGAGCAGGAGCAACAGAAAGGAATAAAAAAATGTCTGAAATTATTTTCAACAAATCAGATAAACTTAACGGAATAACCGATTCCCCCATAGTCCCCATGGAGGAGATAAAAGAGGCGGTGATACATATTGAGCTTACTTAATTTATCAGACGTGTCAAAGGACAGCGCAGGCTTTCTTGTAAACGAACAGCTTACCAGTCACTTTTTCACAATCTCCATGGACGAGAAAGAGCGCGCGGAGAATTTCAGAGTAATCATGGACAAGGCAAGGGAACTGGGCGTATCTGATACGGTTTTTCAGCACTATCAGGAACAGGCGCCGCTCTGGAAAGTTCCGGAGCTGTGGGAAACGCCAAAGCCGTTCGGGAAAGAAGTTGAGCTTGCACAGTTTCCTTTGGGGTGTCTGCCGGAGGTACTGGAACGTTTTGTAAGGGAGCTTTCAGCCAATGTTCAGGTAAGTCCTGATATGTGCGTACTGCCCCTTTTGTCCGTTTTGTCACTTGTCACGCAGGGTAAGGCTGTGATTTTAAATCCCGGCGGCGGCAATACCGAAACATTAAACCTCTACACTCTCACAATAGCCGAACCGGGAGAAAGAAAATCCGGTGTATTCAAGGCGCTTACTGCTCCTCTGTACTCATTCCAGAGAGAGGAAAACCAGCGCAGAGAACCGCTTATAAGGGAGTACAAGTTTAAGAAAGCAGCACTTACAAAGCAGATTGACAGCGTATCAAAGGGTAAAAACGCCAGTCTTGAAAAGGCGCATGAGCTTGCAATAAAGCTGGACGAGCTTGAACCCATATATCCACTTACCCTTAATGTCACCGACACTACTCCTGAAGCTCTGGCAAGTGAGATGATAAAGAACGGCGGGAAAATAGGCATACTCAGTGATGAGGGCGGTATTTTCGACATTTTAAGCGGTCTTTATTCAAGCGGTACTGCAAATATTGACCTGCTGTTAAAGGGTTATGACGGTTCACCTTATAACGTAATCAGATGTTCAAAACAGTCGATAAGCCTTGAAAATCCGCTGATTACTATCGGTCTTATGGCACAGACTGAACCCTTTGAAAGAGCTATGCGAAATCCACAGTTTTCCGGACGTGGGTTTGTACACCGTTTCCTGTTTTCGTTCCCTCAGAGTAAAGCCGGACACAGAAGCTTCAGAAGTGAATATATTTCTCAAAAGGCGAAAGACGATTACAAGGCACTTATTTACAGATTGCTCCAGCTCAAAACAAATGATACTGCTGTTATAAAGTGCGGCAAAGAGGCTTACTGCATTATGCGTGACTACAGCGATAAGATTGAATCTGATTTCCTTGACGGCGGTATCTTTGAGTACATGAAAGAGTGGGGAAACAAACAGGTTGGCAGGGCTTTAAAAATTGCCGGTATTCTCCACCTGTGTGAACATTCTCCGGAAGAACCTCTCTCAGGAGATACTGCACTGAATGCGGTGAATATTGCAATGTGGTCGGAAAATCACGCCCTTAAAGCATTCGGGGAAATTTGCACCAGTGAAGAGGACAAGACCACTGAATACATTCTGAAAAGAATAAAACAAAGCGGCAGCCTTGAAATGAACAAAAGAGAGATTATGCGAAATTGCAAAAAAATCAAATCTGTTGAGGAGCTGGAAGAACCCCTTAACACTCTCGAGGATATGGGATATATAAGAGAGGTTACTTCTGATTATTCGGGAGCTGGAAGAAAGCCGTCAGCAAGATATAAAATCAATCCTCTGATTTATAGTTAAGTCCGTGTCACTCAGGGGTATATTTATTCTTTGTCCTGTCTGGTCACGGACTTTTGTCACTTTTGTCCCTAATTAAATTTAGTTTTGTCACCTTTGAAAAAAGTTCGCTAATTCCCATAGATACGGCGTTTGAGCAGGTTTTGTCACTTTTGTCACTTTTGTCACGGGGGTATTAAAAATATTTTTATGAAGGTGATATAATTGAAAGATTATGAAGAATATGAAAGGCTCAAGGAGTATCTGCGGTCACTTTGGTAAAACGTGTTGAACACCGAGAGAAACCCCGAGAAAAACTGAATAACGAAGCGATTATCAGATACTGCAACAAAAACATAAGTAGACAGCAAAAAGGCTATGGGAACCGCCATTCCTATAGCCTGTTTTTGTGCAATACAGTTGAGTTATTTAACATCTGTTGTTATTATATACTATAAATCCGATTTTGTCAAACCCTTCGCTTTATTATTTTGAAAGATGTAACGGAATAATATTTCGGGTAATATATGTTGTGCCCCCCGGTCATAAAAATACGAATTATCCGGGGGAACTCGACCGTATAAGGTGCTTGACTTTTCGGGGGTCGGTGACCCGACCGGACATTTCGTTGTTCATTTCGTGGTATCGT
>JBJEQU010000228.1:4272-10188 GCA_051881935.1 Porcipelethomonas sp.
TGCTGCTGAAAAATATGACCGAATTAGTATCATGGTTCCCAAAGGCGGCAAAGAATTAATAAAAAAAGCCGCTGAAAATCAGGGCAAGTCGGTAAACGGCTTTATCAACGAGGCTATTGACGAAAAGATTAACAGGGAGGAACAGTAACAATGCCTGAAATAAGTTTATTTTACGGAATAAGAGTTACAATGTATTATGCAGACCACAACCCACCGCATTTTCATGCAGAATACGCAGGCAGAAAAGTTATGATTGACATTTTAAACGGTACAGTTATAAGAGGCAGTCTGCCGAACAAACAAATAAAACTGATTCTGGCATGGTGTGAAATCCACAGAGATGAACTCATGCAGAACTGGGAGCTTTCCAAACAGAATCAGCCATTAAACCGCATAAATCCACTGATTTAAGAAAGGAGCGTTTTTATGCAGGAAGATATGTTTCCGGCTGTTGTTCAGGCAGTTGCCGGAGAGGATTTCACAGTTTACGCATATATGCTTGACGGTACGGTCAGAAAAGTTCCGGTAAAGCCGCTTATTGAACAGGGCGGCGTGTGGGAACGGCTGAAAGACCCTGATTTCTTTCACAATGCCCTTACTGTTCTTAATGATACCGTTGCATGGGATTTGTCCGGACGCTTAGACCCGTCCGACTGCATTGACATTGACCCTTTCACAATTGCCGAATGTGAATCAGTTGCAGACCCTATTAAGGCGGCTTGATGTTTTTTTATTACGATTAAGGGGCAGGATTGCATTCCGGCTCTAATCTTTTTTTATTTTCGGGGGTCGGTGACCCGACCGGACATTTCGTTGTTCATTTCGTGGTATCGTTTTCCTTATGGCTCGACCGGTCAGTTTAACATGATAATATCATCCCCCCCGTGACAGAAGTGACAGAAGTGACAAAACGCCTACAAACCCCATAGATACGCCGTTTGTGGCTTAAATCTGAAAAGTGACAAAACTCAATTAAAAAGTGACAAAACTCTATTCTGTCACCCCGGACACTGACGGCTGCGGATTTTATTACTATATTTTCACAAGTATTCTCGCCCCGTAGTTCTCCAGCTCCTTATTTTCATTTTCGATTCAGCCGAGGTGTGTTGTTCCCTTGACTGTAATTATATTATAACATATCTTTAGTAAGATATCTGTTGACATATTATACAATCTTACTAAAGATTATTTATGTATTTTGTATCTTGCTAAAGATTGAAAATTGTGTTATAATAAAGCTATAATAGAAGAAGTGTATTAATATACATTTCCCCTGTAATGAAAGGAAGGTTTACCATGGCAGGAAAAACGGATTATAAAAATCGGTATGCTGCTGAAAAATATGACCGAATTAGTATCATGGTTCCCAAAGGCGGCAAAGAAGTAATAAAAAAAGCTGCTGAGCAAAGCGGAACAGGCAGTATTAACGGTTATGTTACAAGCGCAGTAAATGAAAAGCTTATAAAAGACGGTTTCAAGCCTATTCAGAAACAGACATAAGAAATATAAACTCAAACAGGAGGTTTTTTTCTATGAGTAACAAGGAAAGAGTTATTGAGCTGCTGGACAGCGTTCCGGATTATAAACTTGGTTATGTTCTGGCTTATGTTCAGGGAATCGTTGCAGACGAGGAAACAGACGATATTTTCTGTCAGCAAATGGTTGAAAATTATATAAATGACCCCGACCCCGAAAAGGATAAAGCATATTCGTTAGAAGAATGTATGAAAGAATGGGGACTGAATGATGTACAGGATAATAATCAAGAAGAAAGCTAAGAAGTTTATTGACAAACTCCCGAAAAATGAACGCCTGAGAGTTGCCAGAGCTATCGAGACATTGCCGAACGGTGAAGATATCAAGAAATTAAAAGGCTATGATAATCTTCTGCGGCTGAGAGTGGGAGATTACAGAATTATTTACACTGTTGACCATGGCGAATTGGTAGTTATAGTTGTTGATGCCGGAAACAGAGGACAGATATATAAATGAATCTAAGGGGTCGGACAGCGATCCGGCTCCAGCTTATTGACAACAAGCTAAGCGCAGATTTGCGCCGTCCTTTCTGAATTGGTAAGCTAAAAATTCAGCCGGTCGACTGCTAAGAATTTAGCCGCCGATTTATGACAGTCCAATTTTGGATTGTCCGACTTCTGAAAATTTAGGACTCCGCAAAATTGCGGACTCCCAAAAATTGGGGACATCTCAAAAACAATATGAAATTGAGAAGTTGTCCGAAAAATTGCGGAAACGTCCTCAAATCTGAGGAGATGTGTCCAGGTTTGGACTAATCTTCCCTGTTAAATTCAGTGCGCTGCGAGTGCGCCATTGGCTTGAAAGTGCGCCATAAACTGTTGAAAGCAGTGAAAAGCAAAACAGCAACAAACCGCATAGATACGGCGTTTATGAAAGCTTGCTGAAATTCATGAAAAGTGAGTTTGCTCTTTGGTAAGGAAGAGGTCGGCGGTTCGAGTCCGCTAAACAGCTCCAGCCGGGTGTTCCCGGCAGAACAGATCGGGTTTCATTTTTTGAAGCCCGGTTTTTTTGCACGACCAGTTGCTATTCATTTGTTTCATAGTCACAATACAAAGCAGATACGCCCTTTGAAGTAATTCAGAGGGCGTTATTTGTCCGGATAATTAAAGCAGTCATGAATCAGGCAGAGCTTTTCATATCAAAAATGACACCCATATCATATATCCGTAATGATTACTATTACTGCGTTTCTTTGCGTAAAACAATTATTAATATCTTTTATATTGTTATAAAAACTTGCATTTTGATGCTATTTCTGATATAATGTATGTAGAACTAAATCGTTTAATATGTAATAAAAGTTAATTCTTTACTCTATAGCTATAAATGCTGTACTGCCCGTGACTTTATGATGTGCATTTCAATGAGTATGGATTTTAAAATATAAGGGTACGATTTATATACATTATATACATCGGACTGCCAAAGCTGAAATAAATTATAGTTTTAATTCTCACAGCCGGAATTTACAAATGTTCATCAGTCGCCGTACAGCAGCATGTGGATATACAAATATAAAAAGAATCGAGGATTGATGTCATGTATGAGATTTTGCTTGCAGTGCAGTATGCAAGTATATTGCTGCTCCTTGTAGAGTGTGGGTATATTTTTATCAAATGGGAGACAAAGATACACAGCTATTTATTTTTTAACTGTGTTGCAACCCTTGTAAATAATGCAGGTTACCTTATGCTAATGCTCTCCAAAACAGAAAATGAATATTTAATGGCACTTCAGCTGTCCTATATGGGGCGGGTATGGATATCATATTCGTTATTTATCTTTGTCATGAAAATCTGCAAAATCGAAATAAAAAGATGGATATTAGTTGGTCTTGCAGCCTTTCACGTTGCAACATATGGAATGGTACTGACATCACAGTGGCAGCCTTTATATTACTCAAGCATAGAGTATGTCGAAACAGGAATATTCCCCCATCTGGAATGCGGTCATGGCATCTGGCATACATTGTTTTCAATTGTGCAGCTCTTTTATATTGTCTTTGGTCTTTCCCAGCTTATCCGCGTAACAATTAAAGAGAAGGATCCTTTTGCCCGTAAACGGCTGATGTGTGTTCTGACTGCCATTATCGTCCAGAGTGTGTTCTATATTGCCCAGGTAATAGAAATAACCCCAAGCTATGATATTACCTTCTTAGGCTATACCATTGGAACAGTAATAAATTATATAGCACTTTTCAAATACGACCTGCTTGATATACTCAGTATCGTAAAGGATTACGTTACAGATAATTTATCCGAAGCGATTATTGCGGTTAATAATGATTACAGGCTTGAATACACCAATAAACCGGCAAAAAAGATTTTTCCGGATATTGAAAACAGTTCATCAGAGGCAATAGAAAGGATCCAGTATTCAATAGATAATGGTATTCCACTGGAACAAAACGGCAGAATATATTCTCCGGACGCTGCTGACCTGGTTAAGGATAATACAGTAAAGGGGAAAATCTTTGCCCTGGTTGATAATACTGAACACTATTTATATTTAAAGGAACTTGAAGAGCAGAAGAAAATTGCTGAGGAAGCCAATGCTTCAAAATCACAGTTTATTTCTGTAGTGTCCCACGAGATAAGAACTCCGATGAATGCAGTTGTCGGTATGACAGAGCTGTTGCTGAGGGAAAATGAAAATCTCACAAAAAAACAGTGCCGATACCTTAACAACATTAAAAATTCCGGAAGTGCACTTGTCTCGATAGTAAATGATATTCTTGACCAGTCAAAGATCGAGTCAGGAAAAATGGATATTATTGAGGGAAAATATGAGCTGCGTCCGCTGATTTCTGATATAAAGCTTATAATCGAAAATAGAATCGAAAAGAAACCAATAGAAATCATCTGTGAGATAGATGACAGTATTCCGGATTTTCTTGTGGGTGACAGCCTGAGAATAAGACAGATCCTTATTAATCTTATGAATAACTCGGTTAAATTCACGAAATCCGGTTATATAAAATTGGTAATAAAATGTGTTCAGACTATTAATAACAGGAAGTTGTTAAAATTTTCCGTTATCGATTCCGGTCAGGGAATGAAACCCGAAGACCTTACGAAAATCGGACAGGCTTTCACTCAGGTCGACCAGCAGAAAAATCACCATATAGAAGGTACCGGACTCGGACTTTCTATCTCAAAGGATTTCATTTCACTGATGGGCGGAAAGCTTGATGTAAAAAGCGAATACGGCAAAGGTACCGAATTCTTTTTTACTATTTCCCAGGGACTTCCTCCGAAAGAGGATATTTCAGAAGCTGCCGGAAATGCAGATGGAATACATAATCCGGAAGAGTTTACAGCACCTGGTGCACGTATACTTATTGTTGATGACACCGAGTTAAATCTCGTGATAACAGAGGAGCTTCTGGCTTCCCTCATGTCAAAGGTCGATACGGCAGATTCCGGAAATAAGGCAATAGAGATGGTTAAAAATAATGAGTATAATATAATTTTTATGGATTACATCATGCCTTATATGGACGGTGCCGAGACCACAGCAAAGATCAGGGAACTTGGCAGCAGTGCAGAAGCCGGAGAGGGAGAGTCTGCTGATTATTACAGCACAGTACCTATCATTACGTTATCAGGTGATACGTCGGAAGAAACAAAGGACAAATTCATAAAAGCAGGAAGCAACGACTTTATAGAAAAGCCTATACAGTTGAAGAGTTTAAGGGCGATGCTGCTTAAATGGCTCCCTGATAATTTAATAGACAGCTCAAATTATAATTAATTAGTTTTATTTTGCCGCTTGTAAAAATCCCCTTTTTTATTGCCGCTCAGTACCGGGGACAGCCGAAGGCGTCAAAAGTCGGGGGCGTGGCAGTGCCGGCTATTAAACTATATCAATTTTCTTTTTTCTGTTCATTTCTTTGTATGCACAAAGCTTTTTTCTTCCGCTTACTGCGGCTAAAACAGGTTTTGTTACTTTTTTACTTAAATCATACTAAACTATATCAATTTTTTTTCCTTCATTTCTTGCTTGTGCAAGAAACGAAGCAAAGAACACACAATTTTTCTTTGAAAAGAAAAATTGATTAAAGAAAAAGTAGTATAAGACTGCTTCTGAACTAACACTCACCCAGTAAAAGGGCATGTCTGATTGTGACAGGGTAAACTCATAATTGCAAAAGCAACTTAAGACCCAATCACCCAGTTTTCATAAGAATTTAATAAAAGAAAATTTATAAATAATCAGTTTTTTTGCCGCTTGTAAAAATCCCCTTTTTTACTGCCGCTCAGTACCGGGGACAGCCGAAGGCGTCAAAAGGCAGGGGCGTGGAAGTGCCGGCTATTAAACTATATCAATTTTCTTTTTTCTGTTCATTTCTTTGTATGCACAAAGAAACGAACCAAAGAA
>JBJEQU010000229.1:0-10156 GCA_051881935.1 Porcipelethomonas sp.
GTTTGTCTTTGAGAATACCCAGCTCGTTCAGAGCAGTACCGATACCGCAGATAAAATAATAAATGTGTCGCTTGTCGGTCAGCCGATATCGGATGATGTTGTTAAAAGACTTGAGCAGGAGCTTAAATCATATAATCTTGAAGGGTATTCTTTGCATATCAATCAGAATTCGTTTACTGATACCGATGCAGAGAATCAGGATAAAATTACAATAGCTATTCAGGAGAATACGATTTCTGAATTACAGGCAAAGCTTGACGAACAGCAAAAGCGCCTTGATGAATTTGAAAACAGCGTAGCAGCAAAGCTTGATTTTAACGCTCTTTCAAAAAAGGCCGAGAGTATTTTTACACAGTTAACCGATTGTAGCTGCGGTATCACGGCTGATGAGCCCCTTCATACAGTATATGATCAGCTTTTTTTGTTTGGGAAGTTCTGCTTCGTTTTTATCAAGAACATTCTGAGGGATATTCACTGCACCATCAATATGCCCATAGCTGAATGCATATTCATCACGCAGATCTATCAGCATATAGCCGTTTTCAGGCAATGCTTTCATTTCTTCAACTGTAATTTCACTGTACATATTTCTCCTCCAAGCAAAATGAATAATGATATTATAGCATATAACTTTTTCTTTGTCTATAGGGCACCTCTAAAAACCCGCTCACCTGTCATCTACAGCACATCTTTACGCCATCTTCACTTGCAGAAAAATTTGAAATACATGGAGTATTCCTGCATTTTTCTGCAAGGGAATCTGTCGCAAATCTGCACTGTATCTGACAGATTCGGAGTATTTAGAGATGCCCATAGCTAAATATGAAAAGAGGCGAACCCATGAGAATAATCATTTCTCCGGCAAAGAAAATGAACGTGGATACGGACAGTCTGCCATATCATCAGCTTCCGCAGTTTTTGCCGGAAACAATGGAGATAATGCAAACCATGCAGAAGATGTCGGACAGTGAATTGCAGTCGCTGTGGAAATGTAATGATGCGATTGCAAAGCTTAATATCACACGTCTGCGCACAATGGAGCCTGAAAAGAATCTTACACCTGCCATTCTTGCCTATGAGGGAATCCAGTACCAGCATATGGCTCCAGGCGTTTTTACCTATGAAGAGTTCGATTATATAGAAGAACACCTTCGCATTCTTTCCGGTTTTTATGGTATACTTCGTCCCTTTGACGGCGTAGTCCCATATCGCCTTGAAATGCAGGCAAAGCTTAGTATAGGAGCATACCGCAATTTGTATGCGTTCTGGGGAGACAAGCTTGCCGGACAGCTTGCGTCCGAAACGGACTGGATTTTAAATCTCGCATCGAAGGAGTACAGCAAAGCGGTTACTGCGTATTTGCCTGAAACAGTTCGGGTACTGACCTGTACATTCGGAGAATGGAAATCCGGAAAGGTTGTGGAAAAAGGAACGCTTTGCAAAATGGTACGGGGACAGATGGTTCGCTGGCTGGCAGAAAATCAAATTGCAGACTGTAAGGATATTAAAGCGTTCACCGATTACGGTTATCTATTTGATGCAGAATGTTCTGCGGCAGATCACTATGTATTTATAAAAGGAGAAAAAGAATGACTGAAGTTGGAATTGAAAGCACCTGATTATACATTGCAGATCAAGGGCGGAAACAGTGTTTCCCTCTCTGATTTTAAAGGACAGATGGTAGTACGTTACTTTAACTAATGGGGGCAATTCTGTGCTCTGTTGGCAGTATGTTATGGTGAAATTGACGATACATGTATTCAGTAAATCTCTTTGCCTATACAGAAACAACATTTAATATAAATAAATGGCAGAAGATTGTCAAAGGCATTCCAATAGTTTTTAGTATTCTGACTATAGAAATTTCATCAATAACAGAAATTTCTGATCCGGTATATACTTTTTGTGAGGAACATTTTCCGTTTTTTATTTCTCCGACAATCTGAAAAAGTTTCGCTTGCATTCGATCACATTTTCTTTTCTCAGCCTGCTGATTTCCGCAGACAGTCCGCTTCTGTCAACTTCGAGAAAATCTGCAAGCTCCTGTCTGTCGTAGGGAACAGTAAAGCTGCTGCCATATTTCTTTGCCTGCATTAAGAGATATGTCATTAGTTTTTCTCTTGTGGTACGTTTGGATATGATTTCAATTTTCTGATTCAGAAGAAGATTTTTTGCGGCAATTTCTTTCATCAGATTAAAAATAATCCGGCTGTGAAATTCGCAGGCATTACAGCATGGATGCAAAATTTTTTTGCAGTCGATCAGTATAACTTCACAGTCATTTTCAGCGACTACGTTCACCGGAACGAATTCCGTTTCCCCACAGGCAAAGGATTCTCCGAAAATCTCCGGCGGTTCAATGATTGTAACAATACTCCTGTTGCCGTAAAAGTCCACACGGACGATCTGTGCAGCCCCCGACAGCATGATCCCCATGTGAGATGCCCTTTCTCCTTCGGTAAAGATGTACTGATTTTTCGTATATGACCGCACTTCTGCCCCAAGACAGCCCAGCATTGCCGCAATATTTTCATTCTCAATATTCTCAAATAACTTACAGTTCCTCAGAATTTCCAGATACTTCTTCATAACAAATCTCCATTTGTTGAAAATTCAACATACTTTTTTCTTTGATTATACTATAATAATGTCACAAGGTCAAGAAAAAAACAACAACGGAGGTTTTGTTATGATAAGAAAAATTATAAAAATAGATGAAGAAAAATGCAATGGCTGCGGTGCTTGTGCCGCTGCCTGTCATGAGGGCGCAATTGGTATGGCGGACGGTAAGGCGAAGCTGCTCCGTGAGGACTACTGCGATGGTTTAGGCGATTGTCTGCCGGCTTGTCCTGTAGATGCGATCACCTTTGAAGAACGTGAGGCACCTGCTTACAATGAAGCAGCAGTGCTTGCGGCAAAAGCCAGAACTCAGGATAAACTTCCCTGCGGCTGCCCCGGAACGCAGTCCAGAGCGATCAAAAGGGAAGAACCTGCTTCTGTTTCTGATAATTCGCCATCCGTCAGCCGTCTCTCTCATTGGCCTGTGCAGATAAAGCTTGTACCTGTAAATGCACCTTATTTTGACGGCGCAGACCTGCTCATCGCAGCGGACTGTACAGCCTATGCCTACGGAAGATTCCACGAGGATTTTATCAGAAACCGCATTACGCTGATTGGCTGTCCCAAGCTGGATGAGGGCGACTATGCACAAAAGCTTACGCAGATCATTGCAAACAACAGCATAAAAAGTCTGACCATTGTCCGTATGGAGGTACCGTGCTGCGGCGGGATTGAAAATGCTGCAAAGCGTGCATTGCAGGCAAGCGGGAAATTTATTCCGTGGCAGGTTGTGACAATATCAACAGACGGAAAAATCATTGATTAATGGTTTTGCACTCAAACTCAAAGCTTGCCCTGCTGCTGGTAAATTCAAACAGGACTTTACCCTTGTACAAAAACTGATAGTACACCTTGCAGGAGGCACTTTCGTGAATGGTTCTGCTCATCAGACCATTGTCCGGTGCGGCAAGGGGCTGGGCGTTTTTCCGGAGCAGTTTTGCAGTCAGCTTAAAATCTCCCTGTTTTACAGTAACGGAATCCCGGCTGATATGCTTTACTTTAGCGCCAAGATAAGTGGCAATTCTATGCTCTTTTCCGTTTAGCAGAACAACGCCGATAATTCCCATAAAGTGAAATCCGGACAGCGGAATATCAGCAACAGACAGCATCAGCGAACCATTCATGAAATGACATTGCGTCCAGATATATTCTTTTGGGAAAGAACTGCCGCAGTCTCCCTCAATGTATCCTGTCCCGTTTCGGAAAACATACTGCTGTCCGTTGACTGTAATTTGTCCGTCGATTTTATGCCGCATACTGTAGACGCTGTGTCGGCACTGCATGAAAGGCACAAATCTGAAAGGACCCATTATGTCATACTGAATTGGCGAAAGGGCGGAAAAATTAAGCGTTCCATTTGCACAGAGCTTATCACTTTTATTGTTCAGCCGTATGCCATTTTCAGAAAAAACATTTTCACCGATTTTTACTGTCAACGGGTTTTTACGATATTCCATGGATTGAAATTGAATACTGAAAGCTGCATCATCTGTAACAATCTGCAATGATGCAGCTTTTTCATAATTACTCTGGTGAAATGCCGGGATAAATGCGATAGTTTTATTCTCATTGCTGCACTTGAAATACCAGCCCTTGAAATAGTCCTTTTGCTGCATTTTAACTTCCTCCATGTGTATTTATTTCAAGTTTAGTATTTCTTGTTTGAAAAAGGTTATACTGATAAAAAATGTATCGGAGGCAGAAAAAATGAGCAATCATCTCAATAATTCAGCAAGTCCTTATTTATTACAGCATGCAGAAAATCCCGTAGACTGGTATCCATGGTGCGATGAAGCCTTTGAAAAAGCCAGAGCAGAGGACAAACCGATATTTCTCAGCATTGGCTACAGCACCTGTCATTGGTGTCACGTCATGGCACATGAAAGCTTTGAGGACAACCAGACAGCGGCAATTCTCAACAGGCATTTTATTTCCATTAAGGTTGACCGTGAGGAGCGCCCCGACATTGACAGCGTGTATATGTCTGTGTGTCAGGCGTTTACCGGCAGCGGCGGCTGGCCTATGAGTATTTTCATGACATGGGACAAGAAACCCTTTTTTGCCGGAACATATTTTCCGGTTCATTCCCGGTATGGAATGCCCGGGTTTTCCGACCTGCTTCATGCAGTCATAAATCAATGGAATGATAACCGGAGGGAGCTTTTGCAGTCTGCGGAGAAAATCATTGAACACCTGAAAAAATCAGAAGATATCACAGATATAGAAAATGAAAATCCGGTTGAGGATGCAGTGCTGTATTTTAAACACAGCTTTGACAGTGCCCATGGCGGTTTCGGGACTGCACCGAAATTTCCGGCGCCGCACAACCTGCTGTTTCTGATGCTGTATGCTTGTCGGAAACAGGATATGGATTCACTTAAAATGGCAGAAAAAACGCTCCTGCAAATGCGAAAGGGCGGTATTTTTGACCATATCGGCTGGGGCTTTTCACGTTACTCAACAGACAGGTATTTTCTTGCGCCCCACTTTGAGAAAATGCTCTATGACAACGCACTGCTGATAATGGCGTATTCTGCGGCTTACAGCATTACGCAAAAGAAAATTGATCTTGATACAGCGGAGAAAACAGCCGGATATATTCTCCGTGAAATGACCTGTCCGGACGGCGGATTTTACAGCGCACAGGACGCGGACAGCGAAGGTATAGAGGGAAAATATTATACTTTCACGCTGCAGGAGATCATGGACATTCTGGGGAAAGAAAAGGGGAGACAGTTTGCACAGACTTTCGATATTACCGCAGGCGGCAATTTTGAAGGGGTGAATATTCCCAATCTGCTGAAAAGCGGTGATCTGGAATCAGATTTCAGTGAGGAGATACAAAAGCTTTACGATTACCGGAAAAAGCGTACCAGGCTGCACCTGGATGATAAAATTCTGCTTTCGTGGAATGCTCTGATGACAGCGGCATTTTCCATGCTTTACAGAGCAGCGCATAATGAAAAATATTTGCAGGCGGCAAAAAATGCTGAAAAATTTATTGAGCAGAATTTGTGTAATAACTTACAGCTTTTCACAAGCTGGCGTGACGGGAAACGCTCTGAAAAGAGCTTTCTGGATGACTATGCTTTCTATATAGCATCACTTATAGAACTCTATAATTCCACATTGGACAAAGCTTATCTGGAAAAGGCAGAACGATTCTGTGGTGAAGCGGTAAAACGGTTTGCAGACGGTCAGAGCGGCGGTTTTTACCTCTGTGAAGCCGGTCACACAGAGCTTTTCATGAATCCCAAGGAAACCTATGACGGTGCAATTCCAGGCGGCAACTCTGTCATGGCATACAATTTTGTCCGGCTGTATCAACTGACTGAAAATGAAAAGTACAGGAAGCCTGCTGAAAAACAGATTGAATTTTTATCTGCACAGGCACAGGGCTATCCGGCAGGACACAGTATGTTCCTTCTGGCAAAGCTTCTCCACGAAGATCCGCCGGAGCATATTACTGTTGCTGTCAGACAGGATTCGGATTTGCCGGAAATACTGAAAGCACTTCCGTTTCTGGCAAATGTATCAGTTGTCCGTAACAACAGTGATTATCCTCTTAAAAATAATAAAGTGACATATTATGTCTGCAAAAATCATACCTGTCTGCCGCCGGCAAATACACTGTGATGCTAACCTCGATGATGAGATAAATATCCGCGATGCTGCGTTCATTTGTTCAGAACTTGTAAAAATGTCAGGCGCACTTCTCTCATCCGGAGACTTTAACGGCGACGGGCAAGTAAATGTCTATGATGCTGTGGCAATTGCAAAATACGTTGTTACAGCTCTGGCGGAAAAGACAAGCGATAATAAGATCGAGAGGGATAACGGCTCTTCCGAAAGTATAAATCTCGGCAATGTCGCAGGCATTCCCGGACAATACGTTACCCTTCCTGTCAGTGTTGCATGCAATGACAATTTCGAGTCGGCGGCTTTTATAGTTCAATGGGATAACGTTGCTCTTTCAGTCGACGAGGTATATCCTGCCGGCGGTATGAGCGTTTATTCAGATTACGGAAGAGGCTACTGTGCAATAGACGCCTTTGGCAGTTCTGCTGTTTCTGACGGCGAAATTGCCGGAATAGAACTTTGTATTCCTTCCGATGCAAAACCGGGCACAGAGTATGAAGTACATATATCAGCAATTGATACCTTTGCAGAATACGGCGGCGAAGATCTTGCAGATACTGTTTCCGTTTCAGGAGGCACAATAACAGTCATCCCGTCTGTGCCTGAAAATATTGAAATGAACGAGGGCGAAACAATCGAGTTTTCTGAGCATTATGATATATTTGACATTGTTTCCGCCAACCCATCAGTCGCAGCATATAAAAACAACACTCTCTATGGAATTTCAGCAGGAAGAACTGAGTTGCAGTTTAAAATGAGTGACGGCACTGTCTTCACATCAGAAGTAACAGTTAAGGCGTCCGAAAAAATTGAAATTCAGGTCGATGAAGAAAAATATATTTTCACCTCTGAATATGCCTTAAAATGGACATCCTTTGACAATTCTATTGCATCAGTTGACGATGGTGTTTTAAGGGGTGTTTCAGCAGGTACAACTGTAGTTTATGCTATTGATACAACAAACGGAAAAACTGTATACACAGGTATGGTCACTGTAGTTGAAAGATCTGCAACGACAACCGTTACAACTACATCCGGCGAAACAACAAAAACAAGTGTTTCAACTACTGGCACTGTATGTATTTCTGAACCGGTTGAAATAGAAGATGATTATGCAGATGAAGACATGCCCACTCCGTCACTGTATCTTTCAAAGGTAAGCGGTACTGCCGGAGAAACAGTAGGGATGAATATAAATGCAAAATGCAATAACAATCTCGCAGATTTTCAACTTACTGTCAACTGGAATGATACAGACCTCATTGTGTCATATATTTGGAGTCAAAGTCTTAATTGGGTCGATGCAGAAGAAGAAGGAGCCGCTTCAATAACTGCGTACAGCACGTCCCCTGTAGCCGACGGCACTGTTGCAACAATTTATTTTACTATCCCTGAGGATGCTGTAAATGGCACAGAGTATGATATCTATATATCAGCAGTCAATGACTTTTCAGCTTTTGACGGTGATGATTACATTGACTATGCCGATACTGTTTCTGTATACGACGGCAAAATAACAGTCAGCAATGAATATGAAACGGTTAGTATAACCGAAGGGGAGTCACTGGTTCTGACCGGAGATTATGCAATGTACAGTGACATTGTTTCAGATGATCCTTTTGTGGCAAGTGTTGAGGATAATGTTATTTACGGCGAATCGTCGGGATATACAAGCATTACTTTCACTGGCGAAGGACAGACCTTCACTTTATATGTAAATGTTTTCACTCCGTCAGAATTTGAGATGGACGTTTATACCGGAAAGGAACTGTACGTTTCGGACAGCTGGCACGATTTAAGATGGACATCCAGTGACGCATCCATTGCATCAGTAAGCAGCTATTATGGCACTTATGGATATGTAAGCGCCGAATCCGCAGGTACGGCAACAATACGTGCCTTCGATACAGAAACCGGAGAAACTGTATATACAGGAACAGTTACTGTAATCGGCGAAGAGCCATACGGCGGCGGAGCTTTATACGGCGATTATCTCTATTACAAGGCTATAGACGAAGATGAAGACGGTATCTATGACTATGCTGAAATAACAGGCTGTGATGAATCAGCTGTATTCGTGGAAATCCCTGATGAGATCGACGGTCTGCCGGTAACAAGCATAGGCACTGCCGCATTCTGGAACTGTTCAGAACTTGAATACATAGAGATACCCGACAGTATTACAAGCATAGGAGACGCTGCATTTTTAGGCTGTTCAGGTCTCAGCAGCTTAGTAATTCCGGGCACTGTAAACAGTATCGGATGTGACGCATTTGAGGGATGCTCAGCTCTTGAAAATATAGTGCTCCCCAACGGTATAACAAGTATTGAACCATGGACATTTGCAGGATGTACAAGTCTTTCATCTATAATTATTCCGGAGGGTGTGACAAGCATTGGCTTTGATGCATTTACCGGATGCAGCAGCCTTACGGAAATAACCCTTCCGGACAGCGTAACAAGTATTGAACCTTATGCATTTTACTACTGTTCCGCACTTGAAAGCATAAGAATAAAAAATCCGGAATGTGTTATTGATGAGGGTACTGGTTATGTTATCTGCAACGGCACCGACAACGATTCAGGCGACCCGTATTTTAACGGTGTAATATGCGGCTATGAAGGCTCAACTGCTCAGGAATATGCTGAAAACTGCGGTTATACATTTGCACTTATCGAAGACGGACCTGTTGTAACTACACCGGCTGTAACAACTGTTACTACAGGCAAGACCACAGTTTCATCAACCGTTTCATCTTCAGTCAGCGGTACGACCGATAAGTCGGGTGAAGCTACAACAGCCGGAACTGCTCAGTCTGACCCGGCTTCAACAACAGATATAACAACAGACACAACAACAGATACTCCATCAGGTACGGAAACAGGCGAAGGCACAACAACACCTGTATCAGACCCGGATACAACAACGACAACTGCTGTTCCTTCCTCAGATGACCCGGGTACTCTTAAAGGTGACGCCAACGAGGACGGAAAGGTAAATGTCCGTGACGCAGCTTTTATTGCTCATAAGCTTGCCCAGGGCAAATCAGACGAGCTTCCGGAGTGTGCGGATTATAACGGGGACGAAATAATAAACGTAAGAGACGCTGCTGCAATTGCAAAATTCTTAGCGTCCGGCGGAAAATAAAAAGCCTTGCGGCAAATACAATCACCACTGCTCATATGCGGTGGTGATTGTTTTATACTGATTCCTTATCGTCCTGTTGTGCCGATGAACGGGCATGACAAAACACTTTTGAAAAAACCTGTGTGAAAACAATTGAACTGTAATGCCTGATATTTCGGCATATTTTACAATAAAAGTGCAGAAAGGTCTGAAATGGTCAGAAAAGCCTTGACATGACCCGGATATGGTGTTAAAATTATCGTGTAAGATAATGGAAAAAAGGGAAGGTACAGCCGCTCAGACTGTAACGTTCCGCAGCAAAGAACGGAGATAAAAAATGAGTAAGACAAAAATATTAAGCGCTGTTATTTCATCGGCAGCTGCAATGACATGTGTTTGTACAGCAATTTCAAGAAATGTTATTCCGGGCAGTCAGCCGGAGAGAAACGGACAGACTATATCAGCAGTAAATACCGCTGGGAGCAGTCCGGCAGTAAAAGAAAAAGAAAGATATGAATAAATTTAAATTATTACCGGCGATCGTATCTGCGGCAATTGTATTCTGCCCGGGTTTAAGTGCTTCTGCGGAAAGCTCCCGTTCTCTTCCGGACTGTCCGGATTTTTCACAGATAAAGAAAGAAGAGTTTGACAGGTCCGCATTTGATGAGGCGGCGGAGGAGCTTAAAAAAATCGCCGCAGACCCGGACAGCGGCAGCGATCAGCGTGTAAATGAGCTTACAGAAGTGCTTTTAAATGAATATTCTCATCTTG
>JBJEQU010000230.1:0-10143 GCA_051881935.1 Porcipelethomonas sp.
TCAGCTTTTTTGCTGGGTGCTTTTGTTTGTAGGTGGAGATTATGCGGTGTTGCCTAAAGTATCCTCTTAGTGACCTTATTATACATCATTCAATCAGATTGTGCGAGAAGTTGTAATAATTTACAGTTTTCTTGTAATTTTCCAGGATTATGAGAGATATAAAAGCACTTCTGCCGTAAAAATATTATTATCATGAGTGAATTTTAATAATCCGTTATACTTTTCAACCGCTTTTCTTACATTAGATAAACCCTTTCCATGTCTATCCCTGTTCTTTTTTGTAGTTACAATTTCACCATTTTCATATAGAACAATGCCGTTATAACTATTTTCTATACTGATTATCAGCATCCTTTTTTGTAAACAATTTTTATTTTTAATTGTTTGCCATTTTCAACCTTACTTAATGCAGAATCAGCATTGTCAAGCAAATTTGAAAGAATAGTAGAAATATCCATAATTTCAACTGGAAGTTCTGTAGGAACATTAAGTTCTATATTTATATCTATATTTTTATCAGATAAGCTATTGAGTTTGTAATTTAGAATACTGTCAATAGGAATATTTCCTGTTGCTGCATAAACTGAAATATATTTTTGATGATCTTCTCTTAAATTCCCAATATACTTTTCCGCAGAAGAAAATTCTTTTTTAGAAATAAATTCATTAAGTATCGACATATGATTATTAAAATCGTGCCTAAAGGATTGAGTATCTTCAACTGCTTTCTGCATTATTAAACATTGTCTGTAATAGTATTCCCTTTCTTGATTTAATGTTATATTTTTTATTTTATCTTTATATATTTCGAGTAATGAATTGTACAAGGCAAACGCTATAAAGTTTATCATAAAAAGAACAACAACAGAAATAGATACTTTTATCTGTGATACTTCATAAATACTTGTAATTATCATCTCAATAATTATTGTTGAAATAGGTATAATCAAGGAGTACACAGATATTTTTAACGGAATCATATCATCTGATTCTTTCTTTTTTGCGAACCGGTTTCTTAAAATTAATACCGAGAAAAATTGTAAAATTTTGTCTATAAATAATCCAAGTATATTTGAATATCCATACTTCTCAAAAGGACTCATAAACGACGTAAAAGTAAGTGCCGTTACTAATATTTCTATAACGAATAAAACTATGTATATATATAGTGAAGCTACTATTTTATTTTTCAAACTGCCCTTATAAAAAAGAGAAATTACAAAAAAGCACAGTATATTCATTACCAACATTATTATCGGAATATCAAATAGGAAATATAGCAACGTTGTAATTACAAAAAATCCTCCATAAGCTGCACAAACCGTTTTTTTATATTTCGGTTCGATTTCAAGGTATTTATCCATAAAAAGTTTTACTATATATACCGTAAATAAATTTGAAATAATGTAAGTTATATTATATGCAGTAATATCCATATCATACCTCCTCATGATTAATCAGTTCTAACTGTTTTTCTCTTATTTCTTTTCTTTTTGACTGCGCTATTGGCAGAACAATATGATTTGGCATTTCAACAGATTCATATGTACATTTGCGCACATGAATAGGATTTATCAGATAACTCTTATGAATAAGAAGAAAATTATATTTATTCAGCTGCTGCAAAATATTTTCTAAAGAGCCATAAAACTCATCTTTTTTATCACCATAATGTATTATAATTTTTCTTTTATTGCTTTCAAAATATAAAATATCTTTTATTGCAGTCTTAAATGTATCGTGTCCAATTTTATAAGTGAATGCTTCTGAATTTAAGTTCAACTTGCGTATCAGTTTTACAAACGCTTTTTCAATTTTTTCTTCACTCAGCGGTTTGGACAAAAAATGAAGGGGATCATAATCATAAGCTTCAATAGCATATTCAGTATTACCTGATATATAAACTATTTGTGTCGCTTCATTTCCCATAGTGCTGCGAATAAGTTTGCTAACATCCATTCCAGATAAATCATTCATTTTAATATCCAGAAAAATGACATCAAAAAAAGTTTCGTTTATTATATTCATTAAATCCTCACCGCTACTAAATACATCAACTTCTATGTTAATGGCATATTTTTTTGATAAGTTAAATAAACACTTTTCGACAAATGAACAAATATTATTTTCATCATCAACTACTGCAATCCTGATCATATTATCACCTCTGCATTACCATAATACCATAACTTTACATTTAATTCAACAAATAATCTGATAAATTTTATGATATAATAAGTCTTGAAAGGTGATTTTCAATTTCGTCAATTCCGCCCATTAGTAAAATACAAGCTGCAAACAGCGTAAAACAGGCAGTTTTCCAAAATACGATTACGAATATTTGACGGCTGAAAAATTAAGCGGTAAGTTTCAGACGGCTTACATAATTTTCTTCATCTGCATTGATGAATGAACATAACGATTGAGAGTAATGCTTGCGTCCGAATGTCCAAGCAGTTCGCTCAGCGTTTTCGGATCAAAACCGTTTTCAATACAGACAGTTGCATAAGTGTGTCGGAGCATATGAAAATTTACATTCCGTATACCGCAGACTTTAAGAATTGACTTGAACCGATTTTGCATGGTTCTTGGTTCAGTTGGCTTGCGAGTACCAGTGATGATATAAAAATCATCGTCCTTTCTTTTTAACTTTAAAATTGTAAGCAAAAAGCCAGGAACAGGCACAATGCGCACTGAAGTTTTACTTTTTGGCGAGCCAATGACAACTTCCGATTTTCCGTGCTTGTTTATTCTCTGAACTGTTCTGCTGACCAACAGAGTTCCATTTTCAAAATCAATATCGCCCCACTTTAAACCGCATAATTCTCCCACACGAAGTCCGGTAAAAAGGCATAACAGCACAGAAATATTTGTATTATTTTGGTTGTGCAGAAGGTACGATTCAAGCTTTTTTCTTTCAAAAGCGTTCAGCACATCCATCTGTTTTTTCTCAGTTTTAGGCATTGTAAAATAGTTTTCTCTTATGCCGTATTCCCTTGACGCAAAGGTTTCAATGCCACGGTAAACAGTCATAATGTCACGCACCGACTTCGCCGACAGTCCGCCTTTACCATTCAGGCGACCATGATTTAACTTTTGATGAATGAAATCATTAAGCTTATGCGTGGTCATATTAGCCATGTGCTCACCGCCGAGAACCGGGAGAATATGCTTTGAAATAATATTCTCATAGTTTGCATAGCTTGACTCCTTAACACGAAGTTTGGCTGAAGAAAGCCATTGCTCTGCTGCATCGGCAACCGTCAGTTTTATTGCTGAAACAGCACGATTCTGTCGTACTGAATACATCTCTGACATCTTTTCCTTTACCTCTGAAAGCGTTCTTGCATACACAGATTTATACTTGATTTTACCGTTGTCATTGTAACCGACCGGTACACGTCCCTCAAAGCGACCATCTTTTCGCTTATAAATATTACTTCCTCGTTTAGCCATAAAACTCCTCCGTTCTGACTGAAAAATGACGGTTTAAAAGCTTGAAAATATGCTTTTGCAGTCACATTTCAGATGTAATTTTTCAAAAAGTCCTTTACATTTACAAAATTTATGATATAATAAGATTAAAATCACTGCAAATACTGTCAAAATCACTCTCGCAAATGGGCGGAATTGACGAAAAATTAAGGCGTACTGTTTTCAATCTCAGTACGCCTAATATATTTTCTTCTCAGCTATATATTAATATTTCTATTTTCTACTTCACCTTCCCATAGCACCATGACACATGGCATATAGCACCTAATATGACTGTTCCTGATTTTGCTCATGCTCGTTTTTCATACCAAGAGCCTGCTTCTTTTGCTGCATCATTCTGAGCAACTTACTGTCAATCATTTTTCTGCCCGATTGGAACTTGTGATGATAGTCATCTTCAATACATCGGCTGAGATTTACAAATAAGCTGAATATGGTATTTGCAAGTATTTCATTTTCGAAATTTTCATTAATATCCGGATTACCTTCATCTTTTGTAATTAAAATTACGGATTGCTGTGGAATCTCCGAGGCGGTTTCTGTTTGCACAGTTTCATTAAACTGCTGCTCCGAGTCCAATACAATCTCATCAGCTATTTCAGATAAGTTAGTCATTTCCGCAACCGGATACTCCATTTCCACAACTGTTTGTATAATCATATTTTTCACAGACCTGAACTCCTCGTTATCCGTAAGGGCAGGAAAGTCAATCTTTGCAGAAGAATATACGTCATGCTTCTGCTGTTCCATTTCACACCAGAGTTCATACATCTTTTTGATTGAATCATTATCTGCAAGTCTTAAAAAAATCTCATCAACAGTTTTCTTCACATCAGATTTCAGATAGCCGTAAACTTTTTTACCCTTTGATTCTGAAAGCTGAGTATGCAGTTTTGCAACAAGATTCATAAGCTCTGCATCGAAATTTTTATTCTGATAAATCTTTTCCGCAAACTGTTTCATCAATTGCTCCGACTCTTTTTTCAGCAAATTACGCAAGTCTGTCTGCTGTTCATAGATATGATGTAACTCATCAGAATAAATATCATTTGCAAAGCCGCTGCGAATTTTCTCTATTCCATGATTCGTTAAAAATCCCTCACGCTCATCGGTAGAGTACACGATAATGTGAACGTGGGGATTGGTTTCCTTATCATGAAATGCAGCATACCAGCGAATATTTTTCATGTCAATCTTCGACTGCTTTGCAATGTTAGGCATTTGTCGAATGATAAGATTTCGCCATGCATCAAGCGATTCGTACCCCATTTTCTGAGCGTCATCACGTCTGAGTGATACTACATGCGTCCACACATTCCCTTTGTGATTTGCAACCGCTTTTGCTACTCTGTCAAGAACAATTGGCTCGTCGGTCTGTGAAAATAATCCATGTGAATCAAACTTCACAGCACCAGGACGGTTTGCCAGATAGCCGACATAATTTTCTCTTTCAGCAACTGTATGTGCCACTCCTTCACGAGTTGCGATGTACTTCACATAATTTGAAAGCTTTTTCTTGGAACTGCTTTTAAGATATCTGCTTGTTACAATAATTTTCGGCATTTACTACTCCCTCTGATACTCCACAGCGTCCTCGTAATCAATAATACCGTTGATTTTTCTGACCTCGTTGACGCACATAGCATGAAGACTTTTCAGCGTTTCATCATCCACATCATTCATCGCAGCGGTCATATGCGACAGCTTTCCAAGTTCAACCGCTACCTTAAAAAGCAAACGAGCAAGCCGCTGTTCTGTACCCTTAATTTGTGCTTTGACCGTTTCCGTTATCATCGGCGAAATGTAGTTGACGCTTTTTTCTTCATCAAGGTATCCAACATAAAATTTTATTGCCTTTTCAATAAACTCGCTCTGGGATTTGCAGTTATCGTTTTTGTAGTGAATCTCTACATCTTTTAGTGTCTGCGGATACGCCCACAGCGGAAATTTCACTTTGTTCTGAAAACTCATTTTTACGCCTCCAACTCCTTTATAAATGCCTTATCTACGCTGTTTTCTGCGGTTACAACCCCTAAATTTGAAAAAGGCTGAATTTACAACCCCTTTGCTGAAAGCACTACAAATCTCGCAGAATTGCGGTCGGCTTTGCCGTCCGCTGTAAGTGTATCGGGGTTACAACCCCGATACTTTAACTTGCAACAAAATATCAAGGGCATATTTCACCGAATCCACCCTTGATTTTCTTTTTCAAACCTCCGCAAAAATGCCCGAATTTCGCCCTGATTAATATAAAGGTAAACTTATACCACCCATGCCCTGAAAATGCCACACAAGGGCACAGGTTGCGAACTGTGGGCAGTTACTGCTTCGATCGATTATCCGATTCCGCAGGAGCAATATTTTTCAACTTTTTTGGAGGCTTCTTAGCCGCCGTCAACTCAATAAATTCACGGACGTTGGACGGCACATACTTCTGATATAACTGCTCAGCATACTTTTCAAGTTCCTCCGGCAGTTTCATATTTTTCTGTTCCAAATACATTTCCAGTGCGGATAATTTTTCGGAATTAATGCTTACTGTAACCGATTTTTTCATTCACTTTTTCTCCTTTTCCTATACGTATGATATATACGGAATCTGAAGCCAGTGTGTCCATTCACGCCCTGCAAGCTGAGTTCTGGTCACACCTCTGAGCGTGTTCATGGCTTCAATTACTTCACCGTTTCCGATGTAAATTCCGATATGACCGTCTACCCAAACAGCCAGTCCGGGAACTTCCGGAATGGTATCTATCGTGCCTTTGACGGTCGCATTGCTGAACATCGCATTTGCGCCAACGTCCATCATACCGTTAGAACCAACTTTGATTTCACCGGTTTCTGCATCATACCAGCCGTAACCTTTTATCAGTCCAACGCAGTCTGCTGTTCTTTTTCCAAGCCAGTTCTGCCTTATGAAATCCATGTAATCCGTAACCTCACCGCCGAACACAGCGGCTCTGTCCTGCAATAAATTTTCCGTCAGAACATTGCCGTAAGTTCCATAAACATAGCCCCAGCCATTTTCATGAGCCTGTATAGCCCACTGCACCAGTCCCAGATTATTTTTCTTCTTATCGTCGTATTCTTCAAACTTTATGTCCGTGTTATATGCAGCTCCGCTGATTGAACTCCACGAATTCCAAGCGCCGCTGCTGACAGTATCTTTTGTAACATAACCCAGATCTTTCGATGCAAAAACCACCTCGCCATTGCCAATGTACACACCAAGATTCGTGCCGTCGGACAGGATAATTCCTGCCTCATCAGGCATTTTATCAAGACCGCCTTTTGAAATAAAATTGAAACTGCTCGGCTCGCTGCCAAACAGTTTCTGCTTCGGATCGTACCTGAGATACCCCAATATCAAGCCTGCGCTGTCGGCATATCGGATTCTGTCTGACTCGTCTCTTTCGCCGAAAGTACCGTCCTTGTAACCCCAGCCTGAGAGATACGCATTCTCTGCCCAAGCCGCAAGATCGTCAGAATTTTTGCTTTTTGTATCCGCAAACATATACTGATTCATCGTTGAATTCATTACAAAAGTGTATGTCCGCATAAATTCATCGTAATCAATTTTCAGACCGTAAGTTGAATTAACTGCCGCAATTAAATCGCTGTCATTCGGAGCAATTGCAAACAGATTTGCATAAGACTGCGCATTGAAATTCTGCACTCCGTCAAAAAAAGACAGGTATATGAGCTGCGCTTTGATGGTCTGATTCTTGCAATCTGCATTAACCATAGCATTCTCAATTGCCTGTCCCTGATTCTTTAAATTTGCAAGCTGCGCCTGCTGCTCATCGCTCAGATTTTCAATAAAAGCCGCCTCGTTAAACAGACTTTTGTCAATTTTGGGCGGCTCAAAGTCCATATTTCCAAGACTTACAAGCACAACCGCAGGCAGACACATAAGTCCAAGAAATCCTGCAATTATACTGCCTATAACCACAATTGCTTTACCTCGAAGCTCTTTGTCGCTGAGAATAAATGCGGCTATTTTTTTCAGAGCCGCCGCAACCGCTGCTGACATTTTATCACCTTCCTCCCGCTTTTCCGAACAGCTTCACCTTATAATCGGGAGCATGAACCTGTAACAAATATCGTTCGTTACCGCAGCGATACAGGCAAGTTCCACGCTCCGGATACTTTATCAGACCGTACTCTGACTGCTCCACCTGAAGGGTATCCATAAAATCTGCCGGTGAGATGTTGCCCGGATTGAACAGAAAATGATGCGTAGGAATACTGAACAGTGGTTTGGTAAACTCCTTGATTTCCGGCAATAGAAAGTCCTCGATATTCTGACTTGCCAGTATAAACGAGGACTCTTTTTTACGCACACGCTTCATGCCGTTTCTGATATATTCGATTGCGGTCATATTTGTCAAAAAGAGGTACAGCTCATCAACTGCCGCAACGGTATTTCCACGTCCTAAAAGTTGATTAGACATATAGCTTAAAATGTTGAACAGCATTGTATCTTTCAACCTTTTGTTTGTGTCCATAAGACCTTTTACTCCGAAGCAGATAAACTCGCCGTCACGGATATTGGTGTGACCATTAAAATATTTCGACTCTGCACCCTTGCACATACTGTGTAATCCCAGACAGATATTTTGCAGAATTTCCTCTGTGTACAGATGCTTTTTACTGTTGTCGAACGATAGAAATTCTTTTTCTGTCAGTTCGTATAAGTCCGACATTATGGGATAATCGGCGGATTTCAGCTTATCAAAATTCGTCGAATCATCAATATCAAACCTTGCGTAAAGCTTCATCAGCATAATTTCTATGGTGTCGATTTCGGCGTCTGTGAAGTCTTTGTAGGCTCTGAAAAAATCCTTGAGATAGCTGATGTGCTGCGACAGTCTTGTAACCTTTCTGAATGTTTCGGGACTATCCTCTGCCACTTTTTTATCATCAGACCACGCTTTCGGTTCTAGGGGATTTATCATAAATTCACCCGACATCATATCAATGTAGGTGCCGCCAAGATTGGAACAGAGGTCACGGTACTCCGATTCCGGATCTAACACCAATATACTTTTTCCGGCTTCACGCTGATTGCACAACAGCAGTTTCATCAGATACGACTTACCCTGACCGCTGTTGCCGAGGATCAGAACATTGCTGTTTGTCTTGTCCTCAGTACGCCTGTCGAAGTCTACAAGAACATTGCTGCCGTACTTGTCACGACCGAGATAAAAACCGTTTTTATCGGTCTTGCCGCTGTAATTCAAAGGATACATATTTGCAACAGAACTCGCCGGCAGTACCCTTTCAAACTGACTGCCAAACATATTATTTCCTGTCGGAAGCACAGACAAAAATCCCTCTTTCTGACGGAGCAGAAGTCTGTCAACGCTGATTTTGGAGCGTGTCAGTTCCATCTGCACGTCTGCCTGCAGTTCCTTTAATTTATCCTCAGTTACCGCTTTTAACTCAATAAAAACAGCCGTGTGCAACAGGTTTTCTTTGTTTCTTCGAAGCTCCGACAGCAGTTCAACCACGTCATGTATATTGTCTTGTGCCTTGATGCTTTCATTAACATCGTTTGTGGTTGTCATCATATGGTTTTTACGCATTGCCTGCTGAACAATTTTTCTCTGCTCCATACTCGTTACAAGGCGGTTGTATATTCTGAGCGTTACACCGTTTCTGTCCGCCAAATGCGCTAAAATAGCCGTTTCCTCGGTGTTTGGTGGGTACTCTGTTATTACCCAGCAGGACTTGTAAAAGTTACCGCAGATGTAATGATCAGTGTAAAATCTGATAATTCCAGGCATAATGCGGTCAAAAAAATCCTTTGTTTCCATAGTTTCAAGCTGTGCTGCAGACAATTCTTTTTTCTTTCTCTTAAACATCTTTGATTACCTCCAAGTAGTTTTCTCCCTCAATATCCGTGATTTCTTCGCCCGAAACACTCGTGCCGAAGTACAGCGCAAGCATTCTTTTTATTTCGGGTTTCGTCATTCTTCTTGCTGAAAAACCGTGTTCGGAAATCGCTTTGTCAACACGGTTTATGGTGTTGAATATCTGCTCGTCTTTTTCACGTCTGAAACGCATTGCAAACATAAACTGCCTTGCAGAGGACATTTCCGATTGAATCTCGTCAAGGAAAGAATAATCAGCCTGTAACAGTTTTCTGACACCCTCGTTATGCTCATTTTGCAGACGGTTCTTTACATAAATTTTGTTACTGTCAAAACACTCACAGGAATCCAGAGCAATAATTTCAAGGTCGGGAACTGTGCTTAACAGAGTCATCAGATAGCGGATTTTTGTATCAATATTTGCCGCTGACAGCACAGAAATATTGGTAGGTTCTACGCTGAAAAATGCGATTTCTGTCTTTTCGGTTTTCACTCCGAAACGTGTAAAGCGTTCAAAACCAATAAGGCTCTGAACTGCATTATTTTTTCTTTTTGCCATGATTTTTAGTCTCCTTTGTTCCAATAAAAAGTTTGCTGTGAGGTCACAAAAAACTTCACAGCATTAAAAATGTAGTCCATAATTGAGGTATCGTCAACTCTCAGACTAAGGAATCCGTAGCAAACCGTTGCGGCAATCGGCAGAACGTTCCACAGGTTTACTAACACAACTACCGACAGAATTATTCCGCCGCAGATTATGATAAAATCTCTC
>JBJEQU010000231.1:0-10074 GCA_051881935.1 Porcipelethomonas sp.
GTACTGCTTTATCAGTGAAAGCAGTCCTAAATCCGCAACAATAACAGCATCCGTTCCGCATGCCTGAACATTTTTTATAAATTCCTCAAATCCGGGAATTTCGTCGTTTCTCGGCAGCGTATTGCAGGTCAGGTATACTTTGACGCCCTTTTCGTGCGCCTGCTCCACAGCTGTTTTAAGTTCGTCAAAGGTAAAATTCCCCGGCGAAGCCCTCATTCCGAATTTTTTTGCACCAAGATATACAGCGTCAGCGCCGTAATCAAGAGCCGACCGGAACCGCTCCGCATCACCTGCCGGCGCAAGAACCTCAAGATCGTCGAATTTATTCATAGTAGTAATCCTCTTCATCTTCATCAGCCGTTTCACCGTTTATTACGGCAAGATTTTCCTCATGCTCTTCAATAGTTTCTGCGTAGAAGATCTCACGGGTATCAATATCCGCACAGAAATAATAGTAATCGGTATCAGCAGGATAAAGGACTGCTTCAATTGCATCAATACCCGGATTTCCGATAGCTCCCGGCGGAAGACCATGACCCTTGTATGTATCATAGGCTTCAAAGATTGCATTTGACGGCACCTGTATATTAGGCTTGATTATTTCTTCTACATAATATGTTGTAGGGTCAGACTGGAGCATTGGAAACTCGTCAGCGTCCGCAAGTCTGTTTTCAAATACAGACGCAACCATTTTCATGGATTCAGCGGTGGGCGCCTCAGCCTGAACCATAGACGCAAGTGTAATGACCTCGTCAAGAGTCATTCCCATTTTCTGCATCTGCTGATAGTATTCATCAGTGATCTTATTTTCAAAATTCTGATATATCTTCATGCATACAGACTCAGGGTCGCTTTCCACATAAAATCTGTAGGTGTCCGGGAAGAGGTACCCTTCCATACGGTAAAACTTTGAAGCAGTAGACGTAGGAAGTTTATCCTCAAAATCGAAGCCGAAGCCGCCGGCATTGAAATAGAAAATAAATTTCTCAGCCTCACAGACATTATTTTCCTCAAGAAGCTTTGCAGCGTCATAGATGCTTATTCCCTCAACGAAGGTTATATCAACGGATTCCCTGTCTTCATCTGAAAATGCAGTTGTAAGCTTGGTTATAATCGTCTCATAGGCATCGCTGGGGCTGAGTTCATACTGTCCCGGAATAAATGACCCGTCAGCTCCGCTGAGCTTTGAAACTATCTCAAACGCCTTGGGTATCTCAATAATTCCCTCGTCCTCAAGAAGCTGGGATACAGATCTTGCATCTGCACCCTTGGGGATAGTCACCATTTTTATAGAATCGCTCTTGCCGATGGCGAGCATATCCCTTCCGACAGCAATTATGACTATGGAAAGACAGATAGCAACAGTGAAGATAATAGTCGTAAGCATGAGAACGACAGGAAGCCTTGCAGATCTTTTTTTCCTTTTTCGGCTCCTCTTCTTACGGGAACCGGCTGGTCTGTCACCTGCAGCCGCTTTGCGCACTCCTGTTCTTTCCGGCGCTGTACTGCCGGTTTCCGTATCAGCAACTTTTCCGGTATGATCCCTTTCCTCAGCTTCCGCTCTGTTCTCACGCTGTACAGGCTTTTTCACATTAATAGTATATTCCTTAAAACTGCCGGTATCTGCGGCAGGAGGATCAATGACGGCAGTTTTGCTTTCGGTATCTGTATGGACAGGCTCGCTGTCCGGCATTCTGGTCACCGCAAAACCTGTAGTCCTGTTTGCACTTTTACCGCTGAACGCAGCAGGGTTAACTGTTTTTCTCTGATTACGCTGTTCTGCTGTCTGCCGCCTGTTATAACCGCTGCCGGCGGAGGCGGATCCCTTTTTTCCCGGACTGCTGAAATCATTGAGAATATCCTCAAGGACTTTATCTCTGTCAGAATTGCGTTTATCGTTCATTGCACACCTCTGTATTTTTTTCTGTAATAATATAATTTACATACCTGTCGTGTTCACCGACCGGAAGCCTGTCCGTCATATTCTCCTCATAGCATATTCCGACTGTAACTACACCGGGATTTTCTGAAAGAAAGCTGTCATAAAATCCGCCCCCGTAGCCCAGCCGGTAACCTCTCCTGTCAAATGCAAGTCCCGGAACGATACATACAGCATTGTCATAGGACTGCACCGGAATACTTTTTTCCGGAACCGGTTCAGGGATACCAAAGCGCGACCGTTCAAGTATACTGTCACTGCTGTAATAGTAAAACTGCATCTTTCTGTCCCCTGTGCATCTGGGAACAGCAACATCAATGGAATTATCCAGACAATATTCAATTATCTGTCCGGTCCCGACCTCGATATCAGTAGATAAATATATAAGCAGAAGGGCATCCCTGCGGAGTATGCCGCTTTTTATGAAACGACTGTATATCTGATGATCCCAGCGTTCCTTCTGCTCCTTCGGGATAATGCTGCGCTGCCGCTTTATTTCGGTTCTAAGACTGCGTTTTGTCATGCCTGTCATCAATAAAGCACTGCTTCCTTCAGCTTCTCAGCACGGCTCTCCGATATAAGATTTCTCACAAGCTCAAAGGAAAATTCCATTGCCGCTCCTGCACCTCTTGAGGTAATGATTTTTCCGTCTGTGCAGACCGGTTCACCGGTATACCCGGCATTTCCGAGCTGGGTATCAAAACCAGTATAACATGTTGCCTTCTTTCCGTCAAGAAGACCCTTGTGTCCTAAAACAGACGGTGCTGCACATATCGCAGCGATATATCTGTCGTTTTCAGCGCAGAAGTCTATGGCACGCTGAACATTAGGATTTTTTTCAAGATTAAGGGTTCCGGGCATACCTCCGGGGAGGACGATCATATCAAGGCTGTCGTCAAGAACGATATCCGAATCGGCAATATCTGCAAGCACCGGAATACCGTGGGAACCCGTTACAGTCTTTCCTCCTGCGCCGACAGTCACGACCTCAAGCTCACACCTTCTCAGCATATCAACAGGTGTAAGTGCTTCAACCTCTTCAAAACCCTCTGCTAAAAAAACATAAATCATAATACATACTCCATCCTGCCGCCTGATGTATTCACAGAGATCCTCCGGGCGGCAAAACGGAGCATTCTGCATCTTATTTCGCAACTATAGGGTTAAAAAATATCTTTTTCAAGAGTCTCCATTATCCTTCCGGATACCTCTTCAACAGAAAGAGGCTCACCGCCGCTGCTGCACTCAATTACACGCCAGGACAATTTTTCCGAAGCATATATAGCTGCTTTACGGCATTTTTTAAGATAGTCCACATCAGCCTCATGTATATCCTTTTTTTCCTCATTGCCGTCATATCTCCCTGTAAGCAGCCTCTGGGAGACCTCAACAGGCATATCGAGAAAAATGACCTCATCTGCTTCCGGGAGTCCAAGCTTTGTATATTCATAGTCATAGAGCCAGTGCAGATAATCATCCCACTTGCTGCTTTCAAGCTTTGACATCTGATGCAGTGCATTGGAACTTACATATCTTGCCGCAAGAATAACAGCACCGTTTTCATAGTCCCCTTTCCAGTACTTCATATAGCTTGCATATCTGTCAACAGCATAAAAGCTTGACGCAGCGTAAGCATTGATGTCATCAGGGTCGGAGGAAAATTCCCCGGATAAATACATTTTTACCAGAGCCGAGGAAGGGCTGCTATAATCAGGAAAGCTGATTGTTTTAACATTATATCCCATATTTTCAAGTTTTTTTCCGGTAATTTCAAGCTGGGTGGACTTTCCGCTGCCGTCCAGACCGTCAATTACGATGAGCTTTCCTTTATTCATTGTCAATACTCTCTCTGATATTCTTAAAATAATTTCTTACCTCATCAATCCTGCCGCAGGTCATTTTACCCTCTGCACATCCTCCGCTGCAGCAGGAAGGTCCGGCTGCAGCAAAAAGGGTCGGGGCAGTCTTATAGCAAAGCCTGAACATTTCAACAGCAAGCTCTCTTATCTCCCACTGGGCACGGCTGCAGCACCTGAGCCTGAAGAAATTATAAAGGCTTCTTGCATTCATTGTCACGACCATTTTTGTCTCACATGCATTTGGCAGAACGAACCTTGCGTCCTCGACAGCCTTTTTTTCAGCCTTTGAACCTGCCTGCTTTTCACTCATTCCCTCACTGACAAACTGGTCATAATATTTTTTCTCAAGCATATCTGCAATGGCGTTATAGCTTTCAAATGACCTGTCCATTGCCTCTTTGAATATCCGGTTTATGTCATCGTCAGCGCTGACAGCCGGAGGCGTTATATAGATAAAATTATTCTGCCTTACATATCTCTGACTCTGGACAGAAAATGAAGCGTGTCTGTGCCTTGTGATCTGAGCCAGCAGAGAACGTGAAACTCCCTCTATGGCAAAGGTAAAGGAAGCATGCTCTATCGGGCTTTCATGTCCGAGCTCTCCGAGCATTTTTACAAAGCTTCTGGTCTTGTTTTCATCAAGTCCCTCCATTATATCCTCGCAGCCTGTATCGGAATAACACAGCTTTGCAGCGGCGGCAACAAGCCTTTCCGGATCAGGAGTATGTTCTATTAATGTGACCTTCAAAAAAATCCCTCCGTACATGCATTATCATCTTATTATAACATTTTCCCCATTTTTAGTCAACATCTGCCGGAGCAATATATCAGGCTTTTTTATTTTTTCATTCCGCTTTTGCAAAATGCTGACATTGACATATTCTGTAAAATTCAAATATTCAAAAGGACAATAAAAGAAAATAACCGCCATACTCTCACATAGGCGGTTATTTGTAATATAACTGTACTAATCGGGAGCGACCATCTATCGGTATGCTCCTTTTCTATTATTATACACCAATTACTCAAATATGTCAACAGCCGGAATGATTTTTTCCTCAGCCGTTTCACCCTGTTTTTTGTAAAGTGCCGTTATTGACATATTCTGTAAAATAATGTATAATAACGAAAGAGCATACCTTGATACGGTAGGCCTGCCATCTTCAGGGCAGGTCTGCCAGGTGCTTTTCCTATTGCACCTGGTAGGCGGTCAATCCTGCTCCCGGAAGGGAGTGATTACTTATGAATAATTTTGTTACATGGAGCGACTTAATCCAGTGTGGTATTTTCCTCACTTCGTTTACTGCACTCCTTTTTGCAATATTTCATAATAAAAGGAAATAGCCGCCCTGCTACCACATAGGACGGCTATTTTTATAGCTTAACTACTGGGAGCGGCCGTCTATCGGTATGCTCCTTTTATATTATTATACACCAATTACTCAAATATGTCAACAGCCTAATTGATTTTTACTCAGTAGTTTTATTTTTTCCAGAAAATACCGGTGTCAAACCGTGGAAAAACTTGATTTTTATTCCGAAACATGGTATAATTTTTATCAGACTATATTCCGAAAGGACTTGAAAAAATGCCAAGAAAAGACAATAAACAGCAGAAAGACTTTGAAATTCCCCGTCCGCAGTTTCCGAAACGTGCCGTAGTGACCGGCGGTATGCCCTACGGCAACAAGGAACTTCACTTCGGACATGTGGGTGGAATGCTTGTTTTTGCAGACACCTATGCACGTTTCCTCCGTGACCGCATCGGCAGTGAAAATGTTATATTTGTAAGCGGTACCGACTGCTACGGCTCCCCTATTGCCGAGGGCTGGCGGCAGAAGGTTCAGAAGGGTGAATTCGAAGGCTCCCTCGAAGATTTTGTACGCAGCAATCATAACAAGCAGAAAAAAACCCTCGAGGCATACGGGATATCCCCCAACCTGTTCGGTGCCTCAGGACTTGACCGCACAAAGGAGATCCATGCAGAATTTACTCTTGAATTTTTGCAGTCCCTATACGATAAAGGACAGCTTGACCGCATTACCACAATGCAGTTCTTTGACGAAAAAGCAGGGGTTTTTCTCAACGGCAGACAGGTCATAGGCAAATGTCCGGTAGAGGGCTGTACCTCCGAAAAGGGATATGCTGACGAATGTGATCTGGGTCACCAGTACATGCCGGAAAACCTTATAAATCCGGTCAGCACCCTTACCGGTGAAACACCGACAATGAAGCCTGTTACAAACTGGTATTTTAAACTGCGTGACTACGAACAGCTTCTGAAGGAATGGATTGAAAAGCTCCGGAAAAGAAAGGATGTCCGTCCGGTAGTATGCAAGACTATCTCGGAATTTTTAAAGCCTCCTGTAATTTATGTAAAGCGTGAATTTGAGGAAAAATACTTTGAGCTGAAATCCAGGATGCCGGAGCATAATTATATTGAGGATAAGAAAAAGCCTTCCTTTACTATAGAATTCACCACCCTTTCCGACTGCGACGAGGCATGCCGCATCCTGACTGAAAACGGCATAAGATACCGTACCGGAAAGACTCTCGTTCCGTTCCGCCTTACAGGAAATATTGAATGGGGAGTTCCTGCGCCGGTTCTCGAAGGCGCTGAGGGACTTACAGTGTGGGTATGGCCGGAATCCCTCTGGGCACCTGTTTCCTTTACTCAGGCTTACCTGGAACAGCAGGGACGCCCGAAAGAGGAATGGAAGGATTACTGGTGCAGCAAGGATTCAACCGTTTATCAGTTTATCGGTCAGGATAATATTTATTTTTATGGTATTGCAGAACCGGCAATGTGGATGGCTCAGCAGTCATCGGAAGACAAGACTGCCGACCCGGATGATGGAGAGCTTCAGCTTCCTGTCATAGTTGCAAATCACCATATTCTTTTCCTTGACAAAAAAGCATCAAGCTCGGGAGCAGTAAAACCGCCGATGGCTGATGACCTTCTCAACTACTATACTCCGGAGCAGCTGAGAATGCACTGGCTGGGTCTCGGACTGGGACAGCGTTCTGTAAGCTTTATGCCCAAGCCCTATAACCCTGATGCAAAGCCGGAGGATGCTGACCCTGTTGTAAAGGACGGTCTGCTGCTTTCCAATGTGTACAACCGTATAATCCGTACTGCGTTCTATACCACCCAGAATAAGCTTGATGGTATCCTTCCTGAACTGAAACCGGAAGAGGATTTTCTTGCTGATGCAAAAAAAGCAGTCCTTGAGTATGAAAGATACATGGCAAAGTTTGCATTTCATCAGTGTACCTACGTTCTTGACAGCTATATCAGAAACACCAGCAAATATATGGCTAAAAATCTTAAACCGGACACCCAGACCAAAGAAGAACTTTCGCAGACCCTTGCAAATCTTTTCTATATGATAAGGATCACCGCCGTTTTACTGCACCCGATGGCTCCTTTCGGAACGGAAAAGCTCAGGGAGTATTTACAGGTGGACGAGAAGATCTGGTCATGGGACACTATTTTTGAACCACTCAGCTTCTTTACGGGAAGCGGTCACAAGCTTAAATTCCTGCCGCCCCGTACAGACTTCTTTACACGTCATGAAAGCCAGTTTGCATCCGTTGATGAAAATGATGATTGATTGAGTTTTATATAGTATAATTTAAAATGCTGTGCCATAAACATGACACAGCATTCCAGTTTGTCGAAAAAGTTATTTTAAGTATGCGGATAGCAACATAAAAGTTTTTGATCAAACTTTTTTCAAAAAGTTTGCGGTTTCCAAAGGCGGAGCCTTGGTCGCCCTCCGCAGAGGGCGAAATTCTTTGCCTTAGGGGCGCTCCGCACAGGGTGAATTCCAAAACAGTCCAGTGGACTGTTTTGGAAGAGGGGCATGCCCTGTAAGAGAGGGCTGCCCCTGATCAACCCCTAATATAAGGTTTTTTGACAGTCCGAATGCTGTGCCATAAACATGACACAGCATTTTTAAACGCAAAAAATACCCCAGCCGAAAAAAATTTCACACAAAAATATGGGCATGCCCCGCAAGAGAGGTATGCCCCTTATTTAAGAATTACTTTCCTTTTATTTCAGCTTCTGTAATTTTCAACGGTTACAGGAGCTTTTGATCATCATATCTTCGAGTAGCCATAGCTGTTGATAATAGCTTCAACTCTCCGTCCGGACTGACACAGCTTACATTCGTTTGCCGGCATTGTTTCATAGCCGCTTATATCCCCGGATGTAAAGATAGTGTTTACCGGAATGCCTTCATATTCTTCTATCGCACTGAATATTGAAGCAACCCCTGCAAGCTGACCATTATAATAGCGCAGACACTCAACCGAACGATTTATCGTCTTTCCTGTTGAAGCAGAGGAGATGAGCAACAGTACATGCTTATTGAATATATCCCTCTGGATATTATCTCTGAATATCATCTGTCCGTTTACGTTTGTTTCCGGGGTAATAACACAGATGTCCTTCCCATTGTTCATGGAAGCATGACCCGGCTTTGCAAGCTCCCTTGCAAGGAATGCACCGATGATCTCAGTTCCCTCAAGACATACTATAGTGTCAATGTTAAGGGTTGAAATATATGCCTTTGCAAGCTCTCTTCCGGCCTCCTTGGCAACGATGTGATGAGTCTTGATAGTAGTCATGTCCAGATAGTAATTGACATGAGAGTGGTTGGTAGCAAAATGACCCTGTATAACTCCGATTTTTATTCTGCTGTTATTTTTTGACTTGATTTCAATAGCTCTTGATTCCATGACCGTCCCTCCGTTTTTGTTTGAATTTGTACATTTACGAATGAGCTTCCTTTTGTAATTATAACATATTCAACAATACCTGTCAATAATAATTTATATTTTAATATTAAGTTTCTGTGATATTGACATTTTATATATTATGTGATATACTTTAAAGCAGTGAAGTTACATAGTATGTTATGATGCTTCGTTTATATATTTACTGCGGCTTTTGCAGCCGTAAGAAGGAGAGTCAATTATGAGTATGAATTTTAAAAGGAAACTGCCTGTCCCGGAGGAAATACAGAAAATGTATCCGCTGCCTGAGGACGTTATGCGTACAAAGGAAAAGCGTGACAAGGAAATCATTGATGTTTTCACCGGAAAATCCGATAAGTTCCTGCTTATTATAGGTCCTTGCTCGGCAGACAAGGAAGAACCTGTAATGGACTATGTAGGACGTCTGGCAGTTCTTCAGGAAAAGGTAAAGGATAAGATCATTATTATTCCGAGAATATATACAAACAAGCCGAGAACCACCGGTGAAGGCTACAAAGGCATGATCCATCAGCCGGATCCCACTAAGGAAGAGGATATTCTTGAAGGGCTTATTCATGTCCGTCATCTCCACACCCGTGCAATAGCTGAGACAAAGCTTACCTGTGCTGATGAAATGCTTTACCCTGAAAATTATCGTTATTTGTACGATCTGCTTTCATATGTTGCTGTGGGAGCACGTTCTGTTGAGGATCAGCAGCATCGTCTTACAGCCAGCGGAATGGATATTCCGGTAGGCATGAAAAACCCTACTGCCGGAGATTTTTCCGTAATGCTCAATTCTATCATGGCAGCACAGAAGAGTCATAATTTCCTCTACCGTGGCTGGGAGGTAAGCACTGACGGTGACCCTTATGCACATGCTATACTCCGTGGTTCTGTAAATAAGCACGGACAGAGCATACCGAATTATCACTACGAGGATCTGAGTCTGCTGTATGAGCTTTACTGCAAGAAAGATCTGCCTAATATGGCATGCATCGTAGATACCAACCATGCAAATTCCGGAAAGAAATATCTCGAACAGATAAGAATAAGCAAAGAGGTTCTCCACAGCAAAAGGCATTCCGCAGATATAAACAAATTTGTTAAAGGTCTCATGATCGAAAGCTATATTGAGGACGGAAACCAGACAGTTTCAGAATGTGTATATGGTAAATCAATTACTGATCCATGTCTTGGATGGGAGAAATCAGAGCGTCTGGTTCTGGATATTGCTGACCTGCTGTAAAAAACTGCATTTGTCATATTTAAAGAAACGGTGCTGTGCCATAATAATAAGGCACAGCATCTTTAGTATTTTCAGATGTAATCCCGATAATTGCTGAAGCCAGAGATCTCCATTATGCCGCTGGGGAGATTTTCATTTCTATTTGTGCTGACACTCTTAGCGGCAGAATGGAGATCAGCGTGAAAAATCACGCTGATCAGTTTCAGACAGGCGTTCTGCTCGCCGCTTATGCGGCAACCGCAGAACATGCCGAAAATCTCCAT
>JBJEQU010000232.1:0-2312 GCA_051881935.1 Porcipelethomonas sp.
GACGTCATCGGCCATATCGGCTATACCCGCCGGTATATGAAAAAAGCTGGATTCGATATCGTCCTGGACGACTATACCGACCGGCTGGAAGCCATTTTCAGACGGGCTGCTGCCAGCGGCCGGGGTATTGAAGTAAATACTTCGGGCATCCGGCAGGGACTCAGCTCCACGATCCCGGATCTGAGATGCGTCAAGCTGTACCGCCAATGCGGCGGAGAGATCATTACCGTCGGTTCAGATGCGCATGAACCGGGGCATATTGCGTACGATTTCCGGAGAGTATACGGGATACTGAAGGACTGCGGATTTGATATGCAGGAACAGAAAGAGGTGGTATCTGCCATTGCACAGCACAGAACAGCTGAAACCGCCAAAAAAGATGATCTTGCCGGACTGATATACAGGGCAGATAAAAAATCCCGTCCCTGTTTATTCTGCAGAGCCGAAAAATTATGCAACTGGGACAGCCGGAAAAAGAATCTGAATCTGAACGTATAAAGAGGAAGGAGAAAATCATGAAAATCGGAAATCGTATATTTGATGTGAACAACGACTGCTATATTATGGGTATTCTTAATGTGACGCCGGATTCCTTTTCAGACGGCGGCAGGTGGAATGATATCGAACATGCAAAGCAGCATACCGCAGATATGATAAAGGAAGGCGCTTCAATAATTGATATCGGCGGAGAATCCACCAGACCCGGCCATGTACAGATAAGTGTGCAGGAGGAGATCGACCGTGTTGTTCCGGCAATTGAAATGGTGAAAAAGAATTTTGACATTCCTGTTTCTGTCGACAGCTATAAAAGCGAGGTCGCAGAAGCCGCCCTGAAAGCCGGGGCAGACATGGTAAACGACATCTGGGGACTGAAGTATGACAGAAAGATGGCGGAGATTCTTGCAGAATATCAGGTTCCCTGCTGCCTGATGCACAACCGTGAAAAGGCAGAATATGAAAATTTTCAGGAGGATATGCTCCGGGACATAAAGGATTCCCTTTCCATTGCAAAGAATGCCGGCATTGCTGATGATAAGATCATTCTGGATCCGGGTATAGGCTTCGGAAAAACCTATGAACACAATCTTATCGCTATAAATCATCTGGAACGGCTGACGGAACTCGGATATCCGGTACTGCTTGCCACATCAAGAAAGTCCGTTATAGGGCTTACCCTTGACCTGCCCACTGACCAGCGTGTTGAGGGTACAATTGTTACCACTGTTATAGGCGTTCAGAAAAAGGCTGCCTTTGTGCGGGTACACGATGTAAAGGAAAATTACAGGGCTATCCGCATGATTCAGGCTGTTTTACGGGAGGGAAAGTGAAACGTATATGAACACACTGCCATACGACGAAATACACATTGAAGACCTGGAGGTCTTTGCAAATCACGGTGTATTTCCGGAAGAAACAAAGCTCGGACAAAAGTTTCTTATTTCCCTGACAATGTATACTGACAGCAGGATCGCCGGGAAAACTGACTGTCTCGAAAAATCCATAGACTACGGCAATGTCTGCCATTTTATAACGGATTATACAAAATCTCACCCATGCAGACTGATAGAGGCTGCGGCAGAGCAGCTGGCGGAGTCGCTTCTGCTTCGCTATACTATTTTAAGGGGCGTTACGCTGGAACTGAAAAAACCGTGGGCACCCGTAGGACTTCCATTGAGGACAGTTTCCGTAAAAATAAACAGGTTCCGGCATACGGCTTACATCGGACTGGGTTCAAATTTAGGTGACAAAAAATCCTATCTGGATAATGCAGTAAAGGCACTGGGCGAAATAAAGGGTTGCCATGTTGAAAAGGTATCATCTTATCATGTTACAAAGCCTTACGGCGGTGTTGAACAGGATGATTTTCTCAATGCCTGCCTGATTCTGGAAACGCTCATGACGCCGGAGGAATTACTTGAAAAGCTCCATGATATCGAACATGATGCACACAGGGAACGTACTGTACGCTGGGGTCCGAGAACACTGGATCTTGACATTTTAATGTATGATGATATTGTCATGGAAACGGATAAGCTGATAATCCCCCATGCGGAAATGCATCTGCGGTCATTTGTATTAGAGCCGTTATGTGAGATCGCACCATACAAGAGACATCCTATTCTGGGGAATACTGTTTCACAGCTTGCTGATGCGTTGAAGTAATACTAATCCTCAAAACTGTAATATATACTACAGTTCTGAGGACGGCTGCCTGCTGAGTGCCCATTCATCAGTTATATCCTTTTTGCATAAAAAGAAATACTGCGATATGTTATAAAAAGCGCTCCCTTTCGGGAGCGTTTCAGCTTTCA
>JBJEQU010000233.1:0-10050 GCA_051881935.1 Porcipelethomonas sp.
TTCGCAAAAGAAAAAGATAACCGAAAGACAGGCAGAGGCTTAAATGCTTCTGCCTTTTCTTTTGTATGTCAGGAGGTAAAAAATGCTTAAAGTTACAAATCTTATGGAAACAAACAAGATAAAGCCGCTTATGTTGAGGGCTTACATAGCCAAAAAGATAACCGCTCTTATGGAAGAATACAGCGTAGACAGTCTTGCTGATATAGGCTGTTTTATCGTGCTGGAAAAGGACGAATTTGTTGAGTTTCAGATTAATGAAATGGAGTTTATCGAAGTTCTTGAAATCGGAGGAAAAAAGAACTATCTCCATGGTGTGAGAATCATAAGTGACAGTTATGGTGAAGAATATTTTCTGCCAATTGAGGTGGGAGAAACATGAGCAGTCTTATAATACCAAAAGTCGCTCTCTATGCCCGTTTCAGTTCTGATAATCAGAGAACGGAGAGTATAGATGCTCAGATAAGAGCAATGACTGAATACTGCCGTCAGCAACACTGGCAGATTGTCGCAACATATACAGATGAAGCAAGAAGTGCAACCACGGACAATAGACCACAGTTTCAGCAGATGATTCAGGATAGTGGCAGAAGTATATTCGATATTGTCCTCGTTCATAAACTGGATAGATTCAGCCGTAACAGGTACGATTCGGCAATGTATAAAAGCAGGCTTAAAAAGAATAACGTAAGAATTGCAAGCGTACTTGAAAGAATTGATGATACTCCCGAAAGTGTCATGATGGAAGCGATGCTTGAAGGTATGGCTGAATATTATTCGAAGAATCTGAGCCGTGAGGTTATGAAGGGCATGAATGAAACTGCGTTACAGGCAAAGCATACAGGCGGTTGTTGTCCGCTTGGGTATGATTTGAATAGTGACAGAAGGCTTGTAATAAATTCTCATGAAGCCGAGTCGGTCAGAATAATTTTTGATATGTATGACAATGGCTATGGATATTCAGAAATAATTGATTTTCTGAATGGACACGGGTATAAGACAAAGAGAGGTTGTACATTTGGTAAAAATAGTTTGTATGAAATACTCGGCAATGAAAAATATACTGGTGTATATATTTTCAATAAGGCTTCTGCTAAGAATTCCGGGACTAATAAAAGGAATAATCATTCATACAAGGCATATGATTCAGTTGTCAGAGTGGAAAACGGCTGTCCACAGATAATCAGCAAGGAACTTTTTGAACGTGTTCAGAAAAGGAGAATTGCGAACAAGCATATAGCCGGAAGTTATCACAGCCGTGAGTTTTACCTTATGTCCGGAAAAATATTCTGTGGAATTTGCGGAAAACGATTACAGGGTAATCTGAGATTTTCCGGAAGAAACAAGAATCGTTTAAGCACATACAGGTGTAAAACACATCGTTCTGAATGTAAGAACAAGGAGATAAACAAAGACTATCTTGATGTCTACATTGTAGATCTGCTAAGACAGAAAATCTTTAATGCAAAGTCACTTCGCAGAATCATTCAGAAACTGAACGGCTATATCAAGGCTTACAACAGTGATTATGATAAGCACTACGAAAGCGTTAAGACTGAGTATGATGAAGTGTGCAAAAGCCTTGGCAATCTTACAGAAGCAATCGAAAAAGGCGTTATTACCGAATCAATTGTAAACCGTGCAGAAGCACTCGAAAAGCAGAAAACGGAAATACAGACAAAGCTTAACGATATGCATCGATTTATACCGTTGAAATATGAGGATTTTTCTCCGCTGATTGACGAGTTCAAAGGACTGAAAAGAAACACTGAGGAGTTCAGGACATTCGTTCAGAGGTATGTTATAAAAATCACTGCGTTTTCTGAATATCTTGAAATTGAACTTAACACAGGTCTGGGAATGGCTGAGGAGATGAATGAGATGGTGAGTATTTCTCGTGAAAATCTTTATGAAATGTATGGGAGCCGTGTTCGTAAACAGAAGGGGGAATGATTTAAATGTTTGAAAATAACAAAGGCAGATACCTGACAAGAGGCGTTAACAATGAGATACCGCTTGCTCTGCAAATTTTTATGTGGAACCTAATTGATGAACTGTCTGAACCAAGAGATTATCTGCAGATTTTTGACCTGTCAGCCACAGAGTCAGGACTGCAGAAAATAGTACACAGACAGGAACAGCCGGAGTACCGTGTTGAGTATATAATCACAGAGGAGATTTCTCCGGAGGCTGTTACTGCTAAGATTTATGTCATTGATGACGGCGAGCATTGCACAATGCTGCTTGCTGAAGAATATTAATCAGTGCCGTAGCGGATAAAACCGTTACGGCATTTTTTTTTTTGCATCCACATGGGATTTTTAAAAAAATTCTGAAATGAACACCCCATTATACGCATGAAAAAAATATGCGGAAAAATGGAGGAAAACATAATGGATGCAAAAAAAGTAAAAGAAAAAATCGACGCTCTGCACAGCGAAGTGTACAAACAAATGACAGACGTAGCCAAAAACGAATATGACCCTGAAATAAGTATGCCACAGTGTGAAAAAAAGGGGATATCACTGAAAAACAGCTATAATCTTGATTGCAGGGAAGACACACCCAAAAACAAAAAACGCAGAGAGAAAAGACCGGGAAAACTGGAAGAAAATATAGCAAAAGGCTGTATTGATGAAGCAAAGAAAATGATAAAGGAACAATACTATGAGTCAATAACCGCCGTATCTCAGCATAGAAACTGGTTGTGTAACGAAAAAACTGCAAGAAAGATATTGAAATGTATTTTTGGAATGATAGGATATGAAGCAGACAGAATACCATATATGCTGACTGTTGATGTTGTAACGCTCGCAAATAAATGGATAGAGCATACAAAGGTACTGTATAAATGCAGTGAATCGCCGGATATAGCACTGGACTGCATGAATACAGAAGAAATGCTGCTTACATATGATATATATCTGCTTGCAAAGAAAATGATACTGACAGACTGCAGTAATGAAACGGACTATATTGTAAAAACTGAAATGCTGCATAAAAACAAGACAATGAACGCTCTGTATGCTGCTGCAAGAGTGCTGAAAAAGTAATAGTAACGCCATATCTCAATACGGGATATGGCGTCTTTTTAATTTATAAGATATTCTTCCATTTATACGGTAAGAAACTGCAGTATATATGGAATAGTCAATGGTAGAAATTATGTTTTATAATATACGCATGAACTCATACAGAATACTGTACTGTTTATCCGGTAAGGTTAAGCGGAATTTTTGGAATAAACAATGGTACGTCTGATATGAGATAATGTAAACATAGCAAAACGGCTCAATAGCGTTTGGTTATGAAATATTATTATTTTGAAAGGAGTCATTTATATGGCTAAGTATTTAAACAAGAACAACTACTCAAAGGTAGCACACGGAACTGAAGGTTACTCAGACCTCTCCGGATTTGAAGAGGTTACTGCAGAAGCAGGCAGCAAAGGCGAAATAGGCGTTATCAGAATAGATGACTGTGTCAGAATCAGATTAAGTAAAAATCTGTTCTCACAGCTTGAAATGCCGGACTGCGTTAAAGTTCTGCTCGGTGACAAAAAATCGCAATCAGATCCGTACCTGCCGGTACACCGGGAGCATATGAACTCGGTAAAGGTGCAGTTATTTATTCAACACCTCTTGGAGAGAAGATAATTAAAGCTGCCTCAGATGTTGAATTTAGGGAAAATGCTACCACAAGAATAGGTACAATCGACCAGATACAGGAAGATGAAAACGGTTTAGTGACTGTAATTCTCAGTATCTGATAAGCTCATTCGTGGTGCGCTGTTAACTATATACAGCGCACCAAAAGTAATTAATTCTTTATGGAGGAATTTGATATGAATAATGAATATATGATTGAAAATGAATTCGTAGAAACCATAGATGATAATAACAGCGGTAAAGGCAAAAAAGCTAAGGGCAGAAAGCTTTCGTCCAAAAATTCATCGTTTAACCGTGACGACGGAAAATACAAAGCCACCATTACTAACGCCTTCTGGTATAAATCTGAGGACGGCAAAGACAGAGTAATGATGACATATGAGTTTGAGGACGGGACAGAGTTCAAAAATTCAGTTGACGGCGACTGGATCGATGAATATCCCTTTTCAAAGCTCATTTCACAGGCAGATATTGAATATGTTGAGGATTTTGTCGGTCTTAAGGTTGAAATCGTGATACAGAACAAAGAAGGCGATTATGGCGTTACATTTTCAAATATCAGAAAGATAACTCTTGACGAGTAAGCTTATACACCGGAATCCTGTAAATCGGGATTCCGGAATTTTTAAAGGTGTTGGTTTATATGGGTATAAAGAAACCTCCGGAAATTTCGGAGTTTAAGGATACTTCAGCTGAGGAGTCAATAAACGAGATAAAAAAGGGCATTGTTGAATTTGGTATGACGTCACTGAATAAAAACGACATAATACATCTGTCACAGACAGAGCCGCACTTTCCTGTAGTTTCTGTTCAGGATAAACATCATCTGATTGCTGTAAGCACAAAACGTTTCAGAGGTCTTGTATGGCTCTGTAGCTGGTTTGAGGTTGAGTCAGCGTACAGGGACAAGAACAATGTGTACCGTGTAAGGCTGAGAATAAATGGCAGAGCTGTTGAGGTCGATTACGATACACTATATCCGAAGGACATCACCAAACTTTCAAAATATGGTCTTATTATTAATTTTGACCATGCTGAAAGTCTGAGCAGATATATTTTCAGAATGATTGCAAAACTTGAAGTAAAGGAACAGTTCAACGGCATGGGCTTTATGATGCAGGGCGGACAACTGACATTCAGGGCATATGATGAGGAACCGCAGATACTTCAGTACACAGAAGGCATAACTTTGTCAGAGTACGTGGAAGGGCTTAACAGTCTGCTTACAAATACGGCTGTAATGTTTGCCTTGTGCTGCAGCTGTGCTTCTCTTTTTCTTGCGTATTTAAGCATGAAATGCAGTATTGCACTGCAGTCATTCATAATTTCTTTCTACGGCAAGAGCACAACAGGCAAGAGCACATCACAGGCTTTAATGACATCAGTATTCACGAAGCCGGACGACAAGAAGATATACATTCCTTTTTTTGGCACACTTAATGCTATAGTGCGGAACCTGTCTCAGAAATTTGGAATCCCCCAGCTGTTTGACGAGGCGACAGTTTCGTCAGGTCTGAATATGGAAAATCTGCTTTACACTATAACGCTGGAGCAGGATAAGAGCAGATGTAACAGCAATTCAGCCCTGAAGGAATCTGATACATGGAAGCTGATTGCAATAACTTCCTCTGAAAACAGATTGCTCATGGATAATCGTATGCATAATAAGGGACTTGACGCTCGTCTGCTGAGTTTTGAACTGAAATTTACCGACAGCCGTGAACACAGTGACATGATTCATGAGTTCTGCGGCAAAAATTACGGCATTCTGGGCGGAGCATTATCAGAGTATCTGTTAGGTTCAGAACCAGAAAAGATTGCTGAAATTTATGAAGAATGCAAGGAATTTATGAGAAACGCAGTAGGCGAGGAGAAATTCTTCGACCTTACAGAAAGGCTTGTAAACGAGTATGCGCTTATTCTGATGTCTGCAAGGATTCTCAGTGATTTGGGCGTTAACATGGACACTGAGGGTATAACAGCCATTCTGACAGCAAGTCACAACGAAACACGTGATAGGACTGATATTGCTGACAAGTATTATCAGCATCTTGTAGCATTTGCAGTTACACATCCGTACATGGAAGGGATCAAGAAGGATGAAGCAAATAACTCTGTTGCATTTGTTGATGAGCTTTTCCTGAAAATTCTTGAAAATCACGGTGCTTCAAATCCTGACCTGGTCATAAGGGAACTTGATGCAGGCGGATATATTTTCAGACGTAAGAAAAACTCAATCAAGAACAGGCTTCGTTTCAACGGTACGCTTGTAAGTTGTTATGAAATTATTCTGCCGAAGGACGATTCTGAATCAGATGACGGCTGTATGACACTTGAATATGTGCTTACACATTTTGAGGGACTTGATGAATCATGAAGGTAAAAGATTTTGAATTTAAAAGGGATTTTCTGAAACATACAAACTTTAAGAACGGTTACCATGTCTACACAGGCATGGAAACTGTATCAGATAAATCAGGGGAAGAACTTCCCGACAGTGCAATAAAGCTGCTCTACAGAATATATGCAGAGTCAGTTAATAATGAAGAAACTGAAGTATAATAACACGAATATTTTGTCTGAAGGTGAGGAATCGCCTTCAGACTATATATAAATTTTTGAAAGGGACTTGATAGTATGGCAAATATAAACAGTACAAAATACGCTAAAACATACCGCAGAATCAGTTCACACAATCAGGTTGGTAATAACAGTTTAAACGCTCAGGAACAAGCAATCAAGCAATATGCAGAAGAGCATAATATAAAAATTGTTGGTGAATATGTGGATGTTGCTAAAAGTGGAACATCAGTTAAAAACAGAAGTGGGTATCAGCAGATGATGAGTGATCTTGAGAAAAATCCTGAAGTGCAGTTTATACTGGTGCACAATCTGGATCGTCTCCACAGAAATGCCCGTGAGCAGCTTAACATGATATATGAGCTCAAATCTAAAGGTGTAGGCATACTGACAGTAGGCGGACTTAATACACTGGACGAGGAGTGTATGTCTGAGATTCTTGATGAAGCCTGTCAGGCTGAAAAATATTCACGCAGGCTAAGCAAGGAAACAATGAAAGGACTTAAAGTCAATGCCGAGCAAATGCTTCACAACGGCGGAGTTCCGCCGTATGGATATGTAGTTGGTCCTGACAAGAAACTTCATATTGATGAAGCCAAGGCACCGGCAGTCAAAAGGATTTTCGAAATATATGCGGCTGGTATGAACTATCAGCAGATTATCAGGTGGCTTGATGATAACGGCTATAAAAATGCAAAAGGCGGTTCATTTGTCAAGACTGCAATTAAAAGCATACTTGAAAATGAAAAATACTGTGGTATTTATTTCTGGAACAAGAGGTCAGCTAAAGACTATCGTGGCATGAGAAACAACCATAAGCTGAAAGATGATTACTACCGTGTTCCGGGTGCAGTTCCGGCTATTGTAAGCGAAGAATTATTCAATAAGGCTCAGGAAAGACTTAAAGATAATAAAAATAAAATCAGAAATCACAACGGTAAAAATTACTACCCTATGAACGGAAAGGTATTCTGCAAAAAGTGCGGAAACAAGCTCAGTGGTCAGGTTCAGTACAGTAAAACCAACAAAAATAACGAGCCTGTAAAACAGTACAAGTTCAGTTGTAAGTGTCCGGCAGTTAAGACAGTTAATGAGAAGTATCTTGACGATATGGTCATTTATGGTCTCAGAGAGTGCATATTTTCGCCGGTCAACAGTGATGAACTGATACAGAGGCTTAATGAATACAGCCAGGCTCAGAACAAAGAAATCGACCTGCAGATAAGCCTGCTCAATTCCGAGAAGGCGGTGCTTGAAAAAAGGCGTAAGAACCTTATGGATATTGTCAGTAAGGGTGAATACATACAGTCTATTGTTGATGAAATCAGGGACAAAGACGAGCAGATTGAAAAAATTAACAACAGAATCCGTGAATACGAGGCATCAAAGAAGGTTTTCACAAAGGACGACCTTGATTTCATAAGGAACAAGTTTACAAGTTATGTCAGAGAGGAACGCAATGAAGATACTCTTGCTTTCCTTAATGATGTTGTAGACAGGATTGAAATTGATGATACAATCAGTGTGAAGCTGAAAAAGAACATCAGTGTGGACCGTGACACCAAGAAGATTTTCGGCTGATAAAACAGGGGAGCAGCTGCACGGTGGCTGCTCTAAAATTTATTTTATAAGGAGAGTTTTTATTATGAAACAGATTACAATAGATATTGAAACAGCATCAGATGAGAACATCAATAACTGTGGCGTATACAGATACGCAGAATCGGAGTTCTTTGATTTACTGCTTGTTTCCTATTCAATAGACAACGGTCCGATAGCTACCTGTGATATTGCAAATGGTGAAAAATTGCTTGATGATGTACTGAAAGCACTTACAGATAAATCCATAATCAAGAAGGCGTTCAACGTTAATTTTGAAAGGATATGTCTTTCAGTTTATCTTCGCAGAAACTACCCTGACTTACTGGACTTTGAAGATATTGTCGGCAACTATATTGACCCTGTGTCATGGCAGTGTGATATGATTCATGGAAGATATCTTGGAATGATGTCAAGTCTTGAAGATATGGCAAAGCTTTTAAGGCTCAGGGAAAAGAAAATGTCTGAGGGCAAGGAACTTATTAAATATTTCTGCACCCTGCATGAAGATAAAAATGGCAATCCATTTTTTCATGATAAGTCTGATTCGCCTAAGGACTGGAAAAGGTTTAAGGAGTACAACAGACGTGATGTTGAGGTTGAAATGAAAATACAGCGTTATCTTTCTGAAATACCAGTTCCTGATTTTATCTGGGAAGAATTCTACATTGACCAGCGTATCAATGACAGAGGAATCCTCGTGGATACGGATTTTGCGGCAAAGGCAGTGGAACTGGACAGTATTGCTAGAAAAGACCTGTTTCAGAAGTTATCAGAATTAACACATCTTGATAACCCGAACTCTCCGGCTCAGATGAAAGAGTGGCTCATGTGCAGAGGAATTGAAACAGAATCCCTTGACAAGAAGTCGGTACAGAAATTATCGGAAACAGTTTCTGATGATGTCAAGGAAGTACTCAGACTGTATCAGCAACTGTCTAAATCCTCAGTAAGTAAATATAGTGCGATGCTTAACGTTGTCTGTGAGGATTGCAAAACCAGAGGAGCTTTTAGCTTTTATGGCGCAATCAGAACAGGCAGATTTGCCGGACGTCTTATCCAGTTACAGAATCTTCCTCAGAATCATCTTGATAACCTTGCAGAGATGAAAGGTCTGATAAAGGCAGGGGAGTTTGATGTTGTGAAAGAGAGCAATGAAGATGTTCCTGACGTACTTTCTCAGCTGATACGTACAGCATTCATACCTCCGGAGGGCAAGAAGTATATAGTAGCTGACTTTTCGGCAATTGAAGCACGTGTCATTGCATGGCTCGCTGATGAAAAATGGAGAATACAGGCATTTGCAAACGGTGAGGACATCTACTGCGCCTCAGCCTCAAAGATGTTCGGTGTTCCTGTTGAGAAGAATGGTGATAACGGACATTTAAGGCAGAAAGGAAAGGTTGCTGAACTTGCCTGCGGTTATGGCGGTTCAATAGGTGCAATAAAGGCTATGGGCGGTACAGAACTAAAGCTTACTGATGATGAACTTTACTCCCTTGTTGACGACTGGAGAAAATCTTCCCCCAACATAGTAAAATTCTGGGGAGATGTGCAGTCAGTGGCTGAAAAGGTCATTACCGACAGAAGCAGCATAACTTTTGGTAGGTTAAAATTTTCCTATGAATCCGGAATCTTATTTATAGAGCTGCCCTCAGAACGTAGACTTGCATATGTAAGACCAAAGGTTGAAAAGAATGAGGACGGCAAGAGAATAATCACCTATGAGGGCGTTGGAGAAAGCAGGAAATGGTTAAGGCTTGAAACATACGGTCCTAAACTCGTTGAGAACATAACCCAGGGGATTGCAAGAGATTTGCTTATGTACTCAATGACTACAATGCAGGATATGGCTATAGTGGGTCATGTACACGATGAAATTATTGTTGAGTGTGATATGGACGTTACTGTCCAGCAGGTATGCAGTCTTATGGAAAAGACTCCTGACTGGGCTGATGGTTTGCTCCTCCGTGCTGACGGGTATGAGTGCGGATTTTATATGAAGAAATAAAAGAAATATTTCAGCTGAAAGATAGCAAAAAAAAGACAATCCAATCATTGACTTTTGCAGAATTATGTGATATAATAAATTTAATTATAAATTGTGGTAATTAACAAGGAAAACGTTTCCTCAATTTATATAATTTTTTCAAAAGGGGTTGACAAGATTATGCTGATGTGCTACGCTTTAGACAGACAGACAGAC
>JBJEQU010000234.1:0-10030 GCA_051881935.1 Porcipelethomonas sp.
GATTTTGAAGTGCTAAACAAGATTTACTCTGCAAAAGCCTAATTGACTTTTTAGAAAAACAGCTATACTATTTATACAAATCAAATTTTTATAGAAAGTCAGGTATTTACATGGAACGTAATGGTTTATGCTGGTGTGGCAGCGGTAAGAAGATGCAGAGTTGAACTGAACTCTGAAACCTCTGTTGACCTGAACATTTCCGTTATCATCAACCCACGAAACTCTGAACTGAATAAATCTTTCCGGCTCAACAAGTCTTTCAATAATGCCGGCCTTAACGATGTCAGGTCTCTTTTCTACAACAGGCTCGAAGCTCTCAAGAACCTCTCTTACAGCCTGAAGAAATTCCTCTTCACCCTTGTTTCTTTTGCATACTGTGTCGTATACACCCTGTAAATAGTTGCTTTTAAACGCCATTGTTTAAAACCTCCAAATTTTATTATCGAAATAATCCGACAGAATAATTATACTACTTTTATTTAAATAAAGCAATAGTTTTGGAAATTTTATTTTTTTTACCATAATTCATTTTACTATGACGTATAGTCCTCAATGAGTGCCTTCAGTTCCTTTTCGCCAGGAGCGAAGATTCCTTCTGCAAGCATAAGCTTGTCCTGCTCGCTCATAAGGTCCGTGCTGACTCCCAGTCTCCTGAAAGGAGTTTTGCTGTCCCCTCTGAAGACAACAAGCTCCCCCTCATACTCTTTTAAATAGTATCCCACCTCCGTCGGCTGTGTTTCCGTAACTGACTGCTCGGCAAGATTTTCCGCTCTTATTCTCTGACGTTTTATAGAACCGGATATGGTTATAATAATTATAACCGCTGAAACTGCCATTCCTGCAAGCAAAACTGCCGCCGCTGCTTTTCTCGTCATTCTGATTACCCTTTCCTGATGAACTTTTTATTCTTTTTCTTATTCTTGACTGTATTTTCAAAATTATACCATTTATTTTTTAAAAAAGCACTTAACAGCAGACTGAAAATGTGTTATAATGGTAAGGAAACATTGATTTGATCCATGTTTCTTCAGATGTATCAAAAGCAAACCACGCAGTGATCCTGCGTCTGAAAAATTATACAGAGGTATTGCAGATGACAGACAACAATAATAACAACAATAAAAATAACAGAAACGAAAGAAGAGAGAATGACCGTACATCCTCCCCCGATCGTTCCGGCGCAAACAGAAGCCACTCCTCTTATGCTGCTGCAAGGAATAACAATCCGGCGCCGAGGGCATCAGCTCCGTCCCCGCCCCAGCATTCCATTCCGGGCAGGAAACCAAATCCGGCAGCGTCAAAACCGGCTCCGAAAAGCAAGACGGACGCTGCCCCATCAGTCCGCAATACGGAAAGAAGAGCCAGACCCAATGCTCAGAACCGCAGCGGCGGCAAACGTACCGACCTGGAATCTGCGGTGCACAGCAGCGAAAAGCAGAATGTCGCTGGCAGTCCGGCACGAAGTTCTGAAAGAAGAGGCGGCAGTTCTCCGGCAGCAGGCGGCGGAAACGGACCGGGAAGAACCAGCAGTGACCCAAGATTTCCCGAAGGAGAAGGAAGAAAAAAAACCGAACCCAAAAAGAAAAAGAGCCTTCTCCGGAAGATACTGACAGTTCTGGGCACAACACTTTTGTCAGTTTTCCTTGTAGTTGTAATAACGGGAACTATTGTGGTAACGGCGCTGACCGTTTACGTGCTTGAATTTATGGATGAATCCACAGATGTCACCATAAAAGAGCTTGAAAGCAGCTCCAATACCATTGTCTATGCGGAAGACGATGACGGAAAGCTTGTCCAGCTGTATGCAGTCACCAATGAAATACAGCGTATCCCGGTGGACATAGAAGAAATACCGCAGCACGTCCGTGATGCGTTTGTTGCAATAGAGGACGAACGTTTTTACTCTCACGAAGGCGTTGACTATAAACGTACATTTGCCGCTTTTGCAAATATGTTCATGCACATTTACGATACGCAGCAGGGCGGTTCAACTATTACGCAGCAGCTTATCAAAAACCTTACAGGCGATGATGACCCGAGTCCGGAAAGAAAGATAAGGGAAATATTCCGTGCAATGGAATTTGAAAAGAAATACTCCAAGGATGAGATTCTCGAAGCTTATCTGAACTACATCGGATTCGGCGGTCCGAGAAACGGTATACAGCTGGCATCGCTGGATTATTTCGGCAAGGATGTTTCCGAGCTTTCCATTGCAGAGGCTGCATCCCTTGCAGCGATCCCCAAAAGTCCTGAAACGCTGTATCCCTTTGCCGGATATGAGGACGAGGACGGAAACTGGGTAAATACCGGCAAGGCAGCCAACAAGGAACGTCAGGAAAATGTTCTCGCCCACATGTATTCAAACGGCTTCATTTCCTACGACCAGTATCAGGAGGCTCTCAACGAAGAGCTTATATTTACCGATTCCGAAGAATACAAGGCAGCTCATCCGGAAACTGAGGAAGAAACAGTAACGGATAATCAGAAAGCTACTTCATGGGTAGTTGATACTGCTCTGAGAGAATATGCGGCAGTCCTTATGGATGAATACGGCATTGACGAACAGGAAGCTATTGTCCGTATCAATAAAGGCGGTTATCAGATCTACACTACCGTTGATATGGATATGCAGAGCTATGTTGAAGAAAAATATAATGATTTAAGCAATCTCATGGACCCTGATTCAAACAGTACGTGGGTCGATGAAGATGGCGACGGCGAATACGAACAGCTCTTCCCTCAGTCGGCATTTATTGCAATGAACTACAACGGCGAAATACTAAGCGTCGCCGGAGGTGTGGGAGAGAAAACTGAATCCCTTGCCTTTAACCGGGCGACAATGGCAAAACGTCAGCCCGGTTCCTGTATAAAACCGATAACCACCTATGGTCTTGCCCTGTACTGCGACCATATACACTGGGGAAGCATATACAAGGACTCCCCGATAACACTGGATGACGGCAAGGAGTGGCCGGAAAACTACGACTATATATGGCGCAGAACTGATATGTTCATTTTCGAAGCGCTGAGACAGTCGAGAAATACCGTGCCTGCCCAGCTTTGTCAGCAGCTTACACCGCAGACTGTATTCGATTTTGCAACACAGAATCTGAATGTTGATCTTGTGGACATTACCGAAAGCGGCGCTACAGACATTGCATACGCTCCTCTTACAATCGGCGCTCTCACTTACGGTATTTCGCCGGAAAACCTGGTAAACGCATATCTTCCTTACGGCAGCGGCGGCGTCTACAGTTCAGCCCATATTGTAAAAAGAGTTGAAAAAGGTGACGGCACTGTGGTGTATGAGAACGACGGCAATCCTCACGAGGCTGTAGACCCTGAGACAGCATATGTTATGAATCATCTGCTCAGAGAGGTTATTACAAGCGGTACCGGTACAGCTGCTCAGCTGAGCAACAAGACCGTTGCCGGAAAGACCGGTACGTCTGAAGACTGGAACGATATCTGCTTTGTAGGACTGACAGAGGACTTTGTAAGCGGCGTCTGGATAGGCTACGACACAAAGCACGAGCTTAACCATGGTCTGTCCTCAGCAGGAGTATGGTACAACATAATCGGCGAATATGCAAACAGCATTGAATCTGACAACAGCTATCCGGAATGCGATTCTGTCATAGAAGCTCCGATGTGTTCACTTTCGGGACAGATTGCTACCGGTTCATGCGGTTATGGTTCCACCGGATACTGGAAATCCTCCAATGCGCCTTACTGCAATAACCATTCGTCCTATGTCAAGGTTCAGCCTACCACCGAAAACCAGGACGAAAGCAGCGAGGAACCGGTTCCGGCAGATCCGGGAGCAGTTCAGGATCAGCCTGAAGCACCGGCAGCGGAAACCCCTGTTGAACAGGTTCCTGCCGCAGATCCCAACGCAGCAGCACCAGTCGGTTAATATAAGGCATCACCGCACAAAGAACGCCTGACGGCTTTGTGCGGCATTGCTGTAATTTTATATGGAGAATTAAATGAATAACAGACTTAAAATAACATGTCCGTGTCATTTCGGACTGGAAAGTGTACTGAAATATGAAGTTTCAAAAATCGGCGGAGAGAATATTACCGTCCGTGACGGAAGAGTAAGCTTTGAAGGCGGATATGAGCATATTGCAAGGGCGAATATCTGCCTGTCCACGGCTGAAAGAGTTTTAATTGAGCTTGCAGAATTTCATGCTGAAAGCTTTGAGGAGCTTTTTCAGGGAGTGAAAAAAATCCCCCTGGAAAATTACATCGGAATCAAAGACGCATTTCCTGTCAAGGGACATGCGCTGAACTCTGCGCTTTACAGCGTTCCGGACTGTCAGTCCATAATAAAAAAAGCCGCAGTTGAACGGCTCAGAAGCAAGTATCATACAGGCTGGTTTGAAGAGACGGGAGCTGTACATCAGATACAGTTCAACATATTAAAAAATGTCGTCAGCATCTATCTGGACACCTCCGGAGCTGCGCTTCACAAACGTGGATACCGCCGCAATGCGAACGCTGCACCCATCAGGGAAACCCTTGCGGCAGGGATAATCGACCTTGCAAGAGTGAGGAGCGGCAGCACAGTATATGACCCATTCTGCGGAAGCGGAACATTCCTCATTGAATCGGCAATAAAAGCGCTTAACATTCCCCCTTGTATCAACAGGAAGTTTGCCGCCGAGAAATGGAACTGCATCCCTCCGGAAATATGGCGAACTGAGCGTCAGAGGGCAATAGCCGCCGTGGATAAATCGGCTGAGTTCAGAGCCTTTGGATTCGATATAGATGAAGAATGCGTAAAGCTTTCTGCAGACAATGCCGCCAAGGCAGGAGTAAAATCAAGGGTGACTGTGGAATGTGCTGATATTTCAGATTTCAGCCATTCGGGCGGAATTACCATTTGCAACCCTCCCTACGGCGAGAGAATGCTGGAAATAAGGGAAGCGGAACAGCTTTATAAGATAATGGGAGATGTAATGCACCCGGACAGAGAAAATCCCTGCTATATTATCTCCCCTCATGAGGATTTTGAAAAATTCTTCGGGAAGAGGGCAGATAAAAAGCGCAAGCTCTATAACGGAATGATCAAATGTAATCTTTATATGTATTTCAGATAAATCAGGGAATGGCGATGCCGTTCCTTAATTTTTTGCGAATTTTTTTCATTTACCCCCTTTACAAATAAAAAAAAATGTGGTATAATAGTCAGGTAAACGAGGTGTGGCTCAGTTTGGTAGAGCGCTGCGTTCGGGACGCAGAGGCCGTGGGTTCAAGTCCCGTCACCTCGACCACCATTTTTAAAGCCTGTGATATCCGGTTCTGATGTCACAGCTTTTTTTGTTAAAGGAGAAAAAACGATGTTAAAAAAATTTTCGGCAATTGTCGTGACTTTGTGCATGATCTTCTGTTTTACAGCTTGCGGCAGCAGTGAGTTTGAGGAAAAGGGAGATTACCTTACTGGAAATAACTGGGAAGGCACTGACGGCTCGATGATTCAGCTTAATACAGACGGTACATTTAAGTTTTACAGAAGCTCATCAGATAAGTCAAACAATTACTATACAGGAAATTTTGAAGTAAAAAACGGACAGGACGCTATTGATTATCTTGTGGATGAATACGGCTTTACTGAAGACGGTCAGCGTTCGGTCATGACTAAATATCAGGTAGAAGATCAGTTTTACTATGTTCTGATACTTAACAGCAAGGAATGTATCGTTGACGGCGAAAACACACTGAGCGAAGAGGCAAAGGTTGAATATTTCGGATATTATTCCACCAAGGATGGACATCTGGATTTCACAAGCCTCAAAACAATGGGACAGATGGATTTCTACAAAAAATAAGATAATACAATTAATTATTGTCGGCAGCCGCTGAATTAAACGGCTGCCGATTTTTTTAATAAAAATGCAGATTCTGAATAAAACGAAAATTGCAGTAAAAAATAGATTATATAAATCTTTCAAAGGAGATAATTCAGATGGTTTCAAAAAAAGAATATGAACAAATGAGCAAAAAAGCATCCCCACCGTCAAAATCATGGGTAAACGTACCAGCAGCATTTATCGTCGGCGGACTTATATGTACTCTTGGCGAGGGAATAATAAATATTTTCCTGCACTACGGCGCCGACAAGGAAACAGCCGGGGCATGGACATCTATTATCCTTGTATCGCTCAGTGCCCTGCTCACAGGCTTTGGCTTATATGAAAAGCTTGCAAAGCATGCCGGCGCCGGCACATTAGTCCCTATTACAGGTTTTTCAAACTCAATTTCATCATCTGCCCTTGAAGCAAAATCAGAAGGATTTATTCTGGGAGTAGGTGCAAAAATATTTACCATTGCAGGACCGGTCATACTCTACGGAACGACAGCAGCGGTTATTTACGGGATTATTTATTATTTTATTTCATAAAAAAGCAGTGCCCGAAAAAGGCACTGCTCCAGACTGTAGAAAAACCTTATTTTAGGGGCTGATCAGGGGCAGCCCTCTCTTACAGGGCATGCCCCTCTTCCAAAACAGTCCACTGGACTGTTTCGGAATTCACCCTGTGCGGAGCGCCTCTAAGGCAAGGAATTTCGCCGTCTGCGGACGGCGACCAAGGCTCCGCCTTTGGAAACCGCAAACTTTTTGAAAAAAGTTTGATCAAAAACTTTTATGCTGGGAGCCTCAAAAATCTACTTTTTCGACAAACTGAAGCAGTGCCCGAAAAAGGCACTGCTCTGTTTTTATGCTGATCTCCTAAAACTCCGTCAAACGAAAGTCTGTCAGAGTTTAATAAACATTAATATGGAAGCGTAAACACGGAAGTTTTCCATACACCGTCAGTGTATACCATTACAAAGCTGTTTTCAACATCCGGTGCCTGTTCTCCGGTGCTGGGGTCTGTATAGTGGGAAACCGCCGTAAACTCGGCTGTATCGCCGTCAACTTTAACTGTGATAAGATCCGTCCCCTGATATTCGATGTTGGCGCCCCGTCCGCCGTCATAGCAGTATAAGCCGTCCCGGGTTTCAATATATTTTTCCAGCAGCTCCGGACGATCACCGATAAATACCTCACCGTAATCCTCCATGACCTCTGAAATTGAATTTACATTCTTTACACGAACTGCATTTCCGTACATATCATCATAATCAAGCTCATAAGGGCAATCCATCAGATATTCCCACTGGGTACGGCAGCTTTTTTCAAACTGCGCCTGAGCAGTTTCCGTCATACCATCAATACCGCTTTCATAATCTTCCCCCTGACCGCTGCCTTGACTCTCAGTACTTTCACCTGCCGTGCTGTCAGCGCCGGCACTGCTTTCAGGACTTTCATCATCCTTGCTGCTCTCGCTAATATTTTCCTGTTCATTTTCCTGAGAAGAACTGCTTGTTTCCTCTTCCGCCTTATCAAGTTCCTCTGATGCAGCTGAACTGTCATCCCTGATGCTTGCGGTGGTGATATCCCCATCGTCCCCGCAGCCGGTCATAAGTCCTGCACAAATCAGCATTACTGCCATTGCTGTTCCGAATTTTTTCATATTATTCCATATCCTCCATATATAATTTATAACATCTTCTCATGCAAGTTCAAAATCGATCTTGCCGCTGTTTACATCTGCCCTTGCGCAGATTACTCTCACCCTGTCTCCTGCGCAGTAGCTCCTGTCACTGTATTCATCATTGATAGCAAAATATCCGTCATAGTTATAGTAACCTTCCGGAAGGGTATTTATATGCACAAGTCCCTCTACAGTATTTTCAAGCTGTACATAAAATCCAAACTCGGTAACGCTTGAAATAATTCCGTCAAACTCATCCCCGACATGATTTTGCATATACTCAGCCTTATAGCAGTCTTCACAGTCACGCTCGATGTTCATTGCCTTTATTTCCGCTGCTGTGGAATGCTCCGACGCTTTCTGTGCAAAGCCGCTGTAACGTTTCTCAAGCCATTCACTGTCCGCACCGTCGATGACATCAGACAGTATCCTGTGTATTGCAAGGTCAGGATAACGCCTGATAGGAGAGGTAAAGTGTGCATAATCATCAAGAGCCAGTCCGAAGTGACCAATAGGTTCTGTCTGGTATTTTGCCTTTGCCATTGAGCGCAGAGTCATCATATTGACAACTGGATAGCACGGCTTGTCCTTTGAATTTTCAAGTATCTGAGCAAGGTGCGCAGGCTTTACCGAGTTGAATACCGGTATCTCAACATTGAGCCGCCTCAGCCCCTCTTTCAGACTTTCAATTTTTTCCGGTGCCGGCTGCTCATGAGTTCTGTAAACAAAGGGGATCTGCTTCTGAGCTGCAAGCTTTGCAGCAGATTCATTGGCAAGAAGCATAAATTCCTCAATTATCATTTCGGATTTGCCTCTTGTTCTGGGCTTGACATCAACACAGATCTTGTTCTCATTCAGTATGATTTTACTTTCCGCTGTGTCAATTTCCGGTGCGCCCCGCTTTTTCCTGTTTTCAATGCGGATATCCGCAAGCTCGTTCATAAGCATCACAGAAGGGATAAGCTCGGAATATTTATTTTTTATTTCATCGGAAGCCGTACCGTCAAGAATAGTATTTATTTCAGAATAAATACCCTTGATACGGGAACGGATAACCGACTTTTCAAACCTGAAATCCCTGAGATGTCCGTCCTTAGTAATATTCATGATCGCTGAAAATGTAAGCCTGTCCTCATCGGGATTCAGGGAGCATATACCGTTTGAAAGCTCCTTAGGAAGCATGGGGATAACCTTATCAGCGTAGTAAATACTTGTACCCCTCTCAAGAGCCTCCTTATCCAGGGGACTGTTTCCCTTTACATAGTGGGAGACATCGGCAATGTGGACACCGAGAACGTACCCATCAGCAGTTTTTTCAAGGGATACGGCGTCGTCCAGATCCTTTGACTCAGCGCTGTCAATGGTAAAAATCGGGAGGTGCCGCAGATCCAGTCTGTTTTTGCAGTCGTCAGGCCACACCCCTGCGGCAGCGATCCTTGTCGCCTCACGCTTTACATCATCAGGAAAATCCTTTTCAACCCCATTCAGTGCCAGCACTGCCTCTGCACAGTTCTGAGCAGTCTGGGAATCGCCGAAGCTGAACAGGATCTTTACCCTGTGGTCACGGTGACGCTTTCCCATACGGCAAAGCTCAGCCATGACCTTATCACCGACTTTATATTCGATATCACCGTTTTCTATTCTGACGGGAGTTTTGGACATTTCGTCGGCAAGGAAAAGCTTCTGCCCCTCTTCTTCTATAATAATACCTGTAAGCTTTGCATCGGAGGGCTTCAGGATATCTATTACCTCTCCCTCCGGGCCTTCTGATCTCGACTCAATATATCCTGCAAGGACAATATCTCCGGGCATTGCACCGCACAGAAATTTGCCCGGCACAAAAATTTCCTCGTCGTTATCACTTCTTTTTATAAAGCCAAAGGTACGGTTAAGTCTCATCACTTCTGCCTTGAAATAGCCGAGAATGTCACACATTACATAACCTCTCCGGCGCTGACAGATAATTCCGTCTTCTGTAAGCTCCGCAATGGCGAGCTTATAATTACTTTCGTTTCCCTTGACACTTCTGCATTTTGCGGCAAGCTCCTTAGGTGGAACAGGCTTTCTCCCGCTTTTCTGGACAAAGGTCACGATCCTGTTTTTATAGCCATCTACAGAAAACTTATCCCCCGGATTTTTCCTCATTCCATCAGGATTTTTCTGACCGGATTTTTTATTCTTCTTATTTTTTGCCATAGCACATTCCTTTTCCTAATACTAATCCTCAAAACTATAGGCAATACCGCATAATTATTGTCGTACAGATGCGCAGTCAGATTTTTGTCAGATTGCATAAAAAGCTCGCAGGCATACTGGCGTACCCCAAGGGCACTTCCTCCGGGCGTATGTCAAGAGATTTTTGTGTGATATGACGGAAAATCTGCAAGCAGATGTGCGGCAAAGACGACAGCCGTTAATTGTGCGGTGTTGCCTATAATATATATTACAGTTTTGAGGGCGGCTGCCTGCGGCATCCTCTGATCTGACCG
>JBJEQU010000235.1:0-2303 GCA_051881935.1 Porcipelethomonas sp.
TAGGCAGATTTTCCGCAAACTACACTCCCTCAAAAGTGGTTTAATAAACCGCCTGAGTTGACAGCTTTGGGCGGTTTATTTCTCTATGTTTTAAGGCATACCTATAATTATTATAATTCAGGTGCGTGGACAGCCCATCGCCCGATTGAAATTGCGACAGCAGATCTGTCCGTTTATGATATGCTTCGACATACATATTTATTGCTCCGCCAATTAACTATTGAACTTTCTGCTTGTTCTAAAGCTGAATCCTGTCGTCAGAAAAACTTGCAATACGACAGTATTCCTGCGTTTTTCTTCCTAAGCCTTCATCTTTATCTCTGCGCATAAATATTCAATAGTTAATTGGCGGAGCAATAATAGAATTAAATGTTTTGCAGAGATTTAAAAAAATTTTCTAAAAAATAAAAAAGGTGTTGACAAGAAGACTATTTTGTGGTATAATGAATATGTTGTTGAGATAGTAGCTCAGTTGGCAGAGCATACGCCTTTTAAGCGTAGGGTCGAGAGTTCGAATCTCTCCTATCTCACCAGGTGCATTGATGCACAGGGTAAGTCAGACTCCATTTAGTGGGGTCTGATTTTTTTTTACCTTTTTAGAAAATCAGCCTGAATTTTAAAAAGTGTAGATTTCGAATTATGCAACAGGTTGATATGGGATTAGTATTAATTATCTTTATATACAAACTGAGACATCCCTGAAAACAGAGATGTCTCAAAATAAATTATTCCTTTGTAGGTTCAAGAACAGCGTAATTTCCGTCATCACGCTTATAAACAACGTTTGTGCCGCCTGTCTGGGCATTGCTGAACATGAAGAAAGAATGTCCAAGCATATTCATCTGGAGAATAGCCTCGTCAACATCCATAGGACGCATTACAAACTTCTTATGCTTGATAACGTCAAAGTCTGTTTCTTCCTCAGGCTCCGCATAAGCGTCCTTGAAAGCGCTCTCCTTAAGGCGTTTTTCAATTTTTGTTTTGTTCTTCCTGATCTGTCTGATTATTATATCAACAACGCTGTCAAGAGCATCGTTCTTATCAACAGCCTTCCTTTCGGCACGGTAGATCATATTGTTATATTTAACTGTAAGCTCGAGAATGATCTCGTTCTTATGCTCCGACATTGTGATTTTTGCTTCAGCATCATCTCCGAAAAATTTGTCAAGTTTTGAATTGAGTTTCTTCTCCGCATATTCAGGGAATGCCTGCGGAACCTGCATTTTTTTTGCTGTAATAGTTACTTTCACGGTTTATACCTCCTTAACCAATTTATATTGGTTTGATTATGAATTTATTATAGCACATTCAGTTCAATATTGCAAGTCTTTTTCAGCAAAATATATAAAAAAACTTTTTATTCTTGATTTTTATTGTTAAAACCCCTGTTTTCGTATTCCAGTACTGGTATAAGCATATCAAGAGTGTCGAATTTTTTGTACAGCAGGGAAGTCGTATGCTCATCCGGCTGGGAAAGATCCGGAACCATTACCGGCAGGCATCCGGCAGTGTATGCAGACCGTATACCGTTAGGGGAGTCCTCCAGTGCGATGCATTCTTCAGGCGGCAGTTCAAGCTCCCGGCATGCTTTCAGGTAAATATCCGGCGCAGGCTTTCCGTTTTCTACCATGGAATTGCAGACGAATCTGTCGAAAAATTCTGGCAGTCCCACCATCTTAAAATACATTTCCGCTCGGCTTTTATCGGTGGCTGTGGCAACGGCAGTTTTATAACCTTCAGCCTTGAGGTATTCTATAAGTCTTTCCAGACCCGGCTTTTTTTCAATGCCATTCTGTTCAATATAGCTGTTCATAAGCTCAATTCTTCTCTGACGTATTGAATAGTAATCAAAGCTGCTGCCGAAAATTTCCTGAAGCTTCGGGGCGGCATACTTTCCGGCGAGACTGCGGATGGAGAGTACATGTTCTTTTTTCATATCAAAGCCGTGTTCATTTGCGGACTGGATCCAGAAACGCATGAGAAGCTTTTCCGTGTCAAACATCAGTCCGTCCATATCAAAAATAATTCCTCTTATCATCTTTATGCTCCTTAAAAAAAGGACGTCCTTTCTGAACGCCCCGCAGACTGTAGAAAAAGTTAATTTTCAAATATTCGGGCAAGCAGTGCTCGCCCCTGAGATGGCGTAAAATATGGGGTTATTTGTAGGGGTCGATGCCCACATCGACCCCTACCACAAAATTTCTTTTATTATGTTCTTATGGTAACTGGGTGATTGGGTTATAAGTTAATTTTGCAATTATGAGTTTACCTTGCAGCAGTCAGACATGCCCTTTTACTGGGTG
>JBJEQU010000236.1:0-2290 GCA_051881935.1 Porcipelethomonas sp.
ACTATATCAATGCCGGCACTTTTTAAGACCACCTGAAATATGGTGGTCTTTTTTGTTGTATACAGTGGAAATTGTGCAGAATTTTCATATGGTTACGATAGCCAAAAAATTATTTAACAATTTGTAAAAATAGCATAATTGACAAATAATTTATTGTATGATATAATGACATTAATTTAAAATTCAATTTTTACAAAAAGGTGGTGATCTCCTTGGAATTTGTCTGTGATTGGTCAAAACGCGAATTGATTAAAATTATTTCGGGGGGGACCGCCGTAATTGTTTTGTTGAAATGATTAGGACATTATGACACTATGAAAGGACTGATAGTTATGAAAAGCATAAAGAAGATTCTAAGCTGTGTTTCCGCAGCTCTTGTTGGGTTATCCTGTGCTGTAACTGCTTCTGCTTATTCCGGAAATGACATTACATATGATGATGGTTCGGTTATATTTTATGACAGCGGCACAGGTCATGCTACGTCTAAACGATATGATTTTACCATGAATTATGTTTTATCCGCAGATGAGACAAATTCAGCTCTGACGGCAGATTATTTCGGATTGCCCGATAATTATTCTGTTAATCTTGCAGATTCCTCGGATACGTCTATAACCTACTCCGTGGAGGTTGAAACTCAGGAGGAACTTGACAAACTTTATGAGGCATCAATCCAGCTTCTGGAAAATGGCACTATCGTCAATGCCTTCAAGCAGTTCACCTATGAGTATGGCTGCTTAGATCAATATATGGCAAAAATAACCTTAAAGGGAAACGATGATAATTTTGATTTGCATTCGGTAGAAGGTCTTGAAAATTTCGAGATAGTCCAGTCCGAAAGAGAGCCCAAAACATTTACTGTTTCGGGTTACGGCGAAGAGCAGTACAGGTCGTTAAAGCTTGCAGAATCAGCTGCTGCTGAAATAGAGAATATAGAAAGTTTCTCAATTACGATGCTAGTCTGTGCATTAATGCACAATCCTGAGACAGTCAGAACATACCTCGTCTATGACGGAACTGAAGAGCCGCCGGCTGATGTGTTGCCAGGAGATGCTAATGGTGACGGAGAGCTAAGTGTCCGTGATTGTTCGTACATCGCAAAAATGATTTCTGCCGGCAGGAGTGGTGAGCTGACCCAGGCAGCTGACTATAACAGTGATGGAATTGTAAATGTAAGAGATGCGGCAAGTCTTTCACAGTACCTCTCAAAACTTTATGTTCCGTTTTTTGATTAATGGCTGCAATACCAATTGTGCAATTTAAGGCGTGTTATAATATAGATGTGCGGATACGTTTATGTGAACACGCTTTGGATCCTTTATATCGGGGTTGTATTTTTATAAAGCGTTATATTTTGCAGTATTTTCTTCAAAACCCTTGACAACATAAAAAAAATATGATAAAATAAACTTTAGCCGCATGTGTACGGTTTAAAGCTCTTACAGACACCGTGACACAGCGAGTATTAATGAAAAGGCAGGTGCCGAAAATGTACGCAGTTATTGAAACAGGCGGTAAGCAGTATCAGGTTAAAGAGGGAGATACTCTTTATATCGAAAAGCTTAATGCAGAGGCTGAACAGACAGTAAACTTTGATAAGGTAGTAGCAGTTGGTTCCGACAATGGACTCAAGGTTGGCGCTCCATACGTAGATAATGCTGTCGTTGAAGCTAAGGTTTTAAAGAACGGCAAGGCTAAGAAAATCACTGTTTTCACTTACAAGCCTAAGAAGGGTGAAAAGAAGAAACAGGGTCACAGACAGCCTTACACACAGGTAAAGATCGAAGCTATCAAGGCTTAATTATGACTGTCGCTGAATTTTTTAAAAAAGACGGCGAGATTACAGGCTTTAAGATAAAGGGACATTCCGGTTACTCGGAATCGGGAAGTGATATTGTATGTGCTTCCGTTTCTTCGGCGGTTATGATGGCTGCCAATATGATAACCGAAATATTCAGGTATCAGGCGGAAGTCTCTGCTGTGGAAGACACAGTTTTCTTAAAGACTGACATTCCCGGCGATAAGGTGCTTCAGGGCATTTACAATGGGCTCAGGCTTCAGCTTGAGGAAATCGCAGGGGAATACGGAAAAAAATATCTGAAAATGAAATTTACGGAGGTGTAAGAAATGCTTAGAATCAGTATGCAGTTCTTTGCTCATAAGAAGGGTTCAGGTTCTACCAAGAACGGACGTGATTCCGAATCCAAGAGACTCGGCGTTAAGAGAGCAGACGGACAGTTTGTAAAAGCCGGCAATATCATCGTTCGTCAGAGAGGTACACATATTCATC
>JBJEQU010000237.1:0-9904 GCA_051881935.1 Porcipelethomonas sp.
GGGTCATGATGACATGGTCGTAAGCGGCGGATACCGCTCTGTGGAGGAGCAGCAGGAAATATATTCATCCGCTGAGGACCCGGCGGCTACTGCAAAGCCTGGATTCAGCGACTATCAGACCGGTTATTCTGTTGACTTCGGCGTAGCTGATGAAGATGGAACTGTCAAGGATTTTACAGGTCTTGATGATTACTCATGGTTTGAGAAGAACTGCTACAGATACGGCTTTGTTCTGCGTTACCCGGACGGCAAGAAGGATTACACCGGCTACGATTATCGTCCGTGGCATTTCAGATATGTGGGTAAGGCACACGCATTTTATATGTATAAAAACAATCTCTGCCTTGAGGAATATATAGAAAAGCTCAAAACCTTTGAATACACTCAGACACATCTCATCTTCAGTGATGATAACGGAAACGAATATGAAACCTACTACTATCCTATAGACAACACTGCAACGTCGACCATCCTTGCCGTACCGGACAAGGAATATGAGCTTTCCGGAAACAATTCTGACGGATACATCATAACATTCCTTGTTGGTTCCGCTGCGGAGGAGGAAACTCAGCCGGAAGCGGAAGCAGGACAGGCTGCACAGACCACAGCCGCCGGCACATCTGCTGCAACCGAAGCTGCAAAGAGTACAACAACAGCTGCTGTAACGAGCGCCGCACCGGATGCTGAAAAAACTGCTGAAACCACTAAGAAATCATGATCTGTATTAATAATTAAGAAAATCGCTCCGTGCTGTTGAAGCATGGGGCGATTATTTTGTACATTACCATTACTCTCGTACAATTTTTTCATGCCGTCTGCACCGGCTGAAAACGGATATTCTCATTTTCCCGTAACAAAAAAACCGACCCTGCAAAAGGTCGGTTTTTATCATAAACAGGAAATTAAACTAACTGAATAATTGCCATTTCAGCTGCGTCGCCTCTGCGGGGACCGGTCTTGATAATTCTTGTATATCCACCGTTTCTTTCCGCATACTTTGGTGAAATTTCATCAAATAACTTCTTAGCAACGTCTTCCTTAGTAACATAAGAGAGCACCTGACGTCTGGAGTGCAGATCATTCTTCTTGCCGATTGTGATCATCTTTTCAGCAACTGCTCTGACTTCCTTAGCTCTTGTTACAGTAGTTTCAATCTGACCCTTCTCAAGCAGATATGTTACCATTGCTCTGAGCATAGCCTTTCTGTGGTCAGTTGTTCTTCCAAGCTTTCTTGTACCTGGCATCGTTATTCACTCCTTTACAAATTACAGAAAATACAGATCTTCTGCAGTTTTATTCCTCTTCTGAACTCAGATCAAAACCAAGTGATTGAAGCTTTTCTTTGACCTCATCAAAGGATTTCTTACCAAGGTTTCTAACCTTCATCATTTCTTCTTCGGACTTGTTGATAAGATCATCAACAGTGTTAATTCCGGCACGCTTGAGACAATTGAATGAACGTACCGATAAGTCAAGTTCCTCAATGGTCATCTCAAGGATTTTTTCCTTACCCTTATCCGTCTGCTCGACTAATACTTCCGTTATAATTGATTCCTCAGAGAGGTCAACAAATAACTTCAGATGCTCGTTGAGGAGATTGGCTGCCTGTGACAAAGCTTCCTTTGCAGAGATAGTTCCGTCTGTCCATACCTCAATTGTAAGCTTATCAAAATCAGTTACCTGACCGAGACGAGTGTCTTCGACCTTGTAATTAACCTTCAAAACAGGAGTATAGATGCTGTCAACAGCAATAACGTCAATAGGAAGATTTCCCATCTGCTGCTTATTGCGTTCAGCAGAAACATAGCCTCTGCCACGGTCAATGGTGATTTCCATGTAAAGCTTTGCGTCCTTGCCCAGGGTTGCGATGTGCATGCCCGGATCAAGAATGTTAACTTCAGAATCTGTTTTGATGTCTCCCGCAGTAACTTCACATTCACCTTCGGCTTCGATGTAAACGGTTTTTGGTCCTTCGCCGTAAAGCTTTGCTGTAAGACCCTTAATTGCAAGGATGATTTCCGTAACATCCTCTTTTACACCCGGAATTGTTGATAACTCGTGATGAACGCCGTCAATCTTGACAGAATTGACTGCGACACCGGGCAGCGAGGAGAGCAATACTCGTCTCAGACTGTTACCTAATGTGATACCATAACCACGCTCAAGCGGTGATAATACAAACTTTCCGTACTTGCCATCGCTTTTGAGGTCGATAATATCAATTTCCGGCTTTACGATTTTTTCAAGCATAAGAACCCTCCTATTTTGCAATCACTTATTTATCTATATAAATCAACAGGCTGATAATAATATAATAAATATTATTATTTTGAGTACAACTCGACGATAAGTGTTTCCTCAACCTCGTAATCGAGATCATCCTTGACAGGCATACGAACTACCTTAGCGCTTGCTGCGTCTCTGTCAGCGTCAAGCCAGAGCGGAACAACTCTGCCCTTTGTTGCTTCTGCAACTTCCTTGAACTTGTCGCTCTTCTTGCTGTTTTCGCAAAGCTCAACAACATCTCCGATCTTTACTCTGTATGAAGGGATGTCAACTCTCTTGCCATTTACCTTGAAATGACCGTGAGAAACAAGCTGTCTTGATTCTCTTCTTGTAAGTGCCATACCCATTCTGAAAACAACATTGTCAAGACGGGATTCGAGAATTGTTATAAGGTTTTCACCGGCCTTGCCTTCCATTTTTTCAGCGATTTCAAAATAGTGATAGAAAGGTTTTTCCAGAACGCCGTAGATGAATTTCAGTTTCTGTTTTTCCTTGAGCTGAACTCCGTATTCTGAAACTTTCTTTCTCCTGTTTGCATTAGGGTTACGATTGCTTTCCTTAGAAATACCCATAACTGCCGGGCTGATTCCTAAATATCTGCATCTCTTGAGAATAGGTTCTCTGTTAATAGCCAACTTCTTTGCACCTCCTGTAAATTAGACACGTCTTCTCTTTGGAGGACGGCATCCGTTATGTGGGATAGGGGTTACGTCCTTGATCATCTTGACTTCAAGACCAACTGTCTGAAGAGCTCTTATAGCAGCTTCTCTGCCTGAACCAGGTCCCTTAACGTAAACCTCAACACTCTTAAGACCATGCTCCATAGCTGCCTTTGCAGCAGTTTCAGCAGCTGTCTGTGCAGCAAACGGTGTAGACTTTCTTGAGCCTCTGAAGCCAAGTCCGCCAGCACTTGCCCATGAAAGAGCGTTGCCCTGAGTATCTGTAATAGTTACTATTGTATTATTGAAAGTGGACTGGATATGAACAGCGCCGTTTTCAATATTCTTGCGTTCCCTGCGTCTTCTGACAGCAACCTTTTTGCCTTTTACCTGTGCCAATGTTCATACCCTCCTTACTTCTTCTTGTTTGCGATAGTCTTTACAGGGCCCTTGCGGGTTCTTGCGTTTGTCTTTGTTCTCTGTCCTCTTACAGGAAGACCCTTACGGTGACGAACGCCTCTGTAACAGCCGATCTCAACAAGTCTCTTGATGTTCAGAGCAACCTCTCTTCTCAGGTCACCCTCAACGTTACAGTTTTTATCAATATAATCACGCAGCTTTGCTACGTCCTCTTCGCTTAAATCCTTAACTCTTGTATCAGGATTAACCCCTGTTTCATTAAGGATCTTCACAGCAGTCTGACGACCGATACCATAGATATAAGTCAAGCCGATCTCAACTCTCTTATCCTTTGGCAGGTCAACACCAGAAATTCTTGCCATTAATTAATAGCACCTCCGTTAAATAAGATGTCAGGCGTATCAGCCCTGACGTTGTTTATGCTTTGGATTTTCGCAAATTACCATAATTTTGCCCTTGCGTTTAATAACCTTGCATTTTTCGCAAATAGGTTTAACTGAAGGTCTGACTTTCATTGAAAATACCTCCCTTTTAGTTTACAGAAGCATTATTTTCACAACGCCTCAGGTTTCCATAGAGCCTTTTACTTAGCTCTCCAAGTGATTCTGCCCTTAGTCAGGTCATAAGGCGACATCTCAACTGTTACCTTATCGCCGGGAACTATACGGATATAGTTCATTCTGAGCTTACCTGATACATGTGCAAGAATTATATGGTCGTTGGGAAGCTTTACTCTGAACATTGCGTTCGGAAGTGCTTCTTCAACAACGCCCTCTAATTCAATTACATCTTCCTTAGACAAAATTAATACCTCCCCATATCGGTTACGGTGTACCCATTTTGCAGGTACAATTTTAAGCTTCTTATCAGTTGTATCATTTGTCCCGATAATAATATCGGTAAATCTCATGCCTTACGGCTTTGTCATAAGAACAGGACCATCCGGCGTAATTGCTATCGTATGCTCAAAGTGAGCAGACAGCGAGCCGCTGGCTGTTATCACTGTCCAGCCGTCACGCAAAACCTTAACTCCGTCGCCTTTTGCGTTTATCATAGGCTCAATACAAAATGTCATGCCGGCAACAAGTCTGGGACCATGTCCCGGCTTTCCGTAATTCGGGACTTCGGGAGCCTCATGAAGTTCTCTGCCTATTCCGTGTCCGCAGTAATTTCTGACTATTCCATATCCTCTTGACAAGCAGTATTCCTCGACTGCATGGGAAACATCTCCCAGCCTTGCGCCGACCTTTGCAGCTGCAATACCCTCGTATAAACTTTGTTCAGTTACCTCAAGGAGCTTCTTAGCCTCATCAGAAATTTTACCGCAAGGGAATGTTGCACATGTGTCTCCATGAAATCCGTTGTATAAAGCTCCGACGTCAACACTTACAATATCGCCCTCAGCAATTCTTCTCTTGTGACTTGGGATCCCATGAATTACTTCATTATTGATAGATATACATGCGCTTGCCGGAAATCCGCCGTAATTTAAAAATGACGGTTTTGCTCCGCAGCTGATAATGTAATCATGTACTATCTTATCAAGAGCCTTTGTTGTCAAACCAGGCTTTATTGATTCACCTGCAAGCTTCAACGCTCTGCCGGCGATAAGACCGGCTTCACGCATTTTAGCCAAATCTGTGGAAGATTTTATACTTACCATTCTTTATGCTCCAACCGCCTTGAGAGTAAGCTTTGATGTTTCAGCAACATCGTCCTGTCCTACTACGGTTTCAAGCTTACCCTGCTTCGAATAAAAATCCTTGAGCGGAGCTGTCTGTTCATGATAAACCTTCAGACGCTCAATAACTGTATCAGGATGATCGTCCTTGCGCTGAACAGTTTTGCCGCCGCACTTGTCGCACTTTCCTTCTTCCTTTGAAGGCTTGAATTCAGTGTGATATGAAGCTCCGCAGTCCTCGCAGACTCTTCTGCCTGAAAGTCTCTGCTGGATAGTTTCGTCCGGAACGAAGATCTCAACGACCTTGTCTATCTGAACGCCCATGCTGTCAAGAGCTTCTGCCTGGGGAACTGTTCTCGGGAATCCATCAAGGATAAATCCGTTCTTACAGTCATCTTCGGCAATTCTGTCCTTTAATATACCGATAACCACGTCATCGGAAACGAGAGAACCGCTTTCCATAGCCGCCTTTGCCTTAAGACCATATTCTGTACCGTTCTTAACTGCTTCACGCAGGATATTTCCTGTTGAAATCTGTGGGATTTTAAGAGCATCTGAAATTACTTCAGCCTGTGTGCCCTTGCCGGCACCAGGAGCGCCTAATAAAATTAAATTCATAACGGTCCTCCTTATTCAAGAAATCCCTTATGATGACGCATCATCATTTGTGATTCCAATGTACGAACTGTTTCGAGTGCAACGCTTACTACGATAAGCATTGTAGTACCGCCCATTGAGAGACTGCTCAACTCAGGCTCTGCCATACCGAGGAATATCGGGAAGATAGCGATGATACCTAAGAAGAACGCACCAACAAGCGTGATCTTTGAAAGAACTCTGTGAATGTAATCGGATGTAGGCTTGCCGGGCCTGATTCCCGGAATACCGCCGTTGTTCTGTCTCAGCTGATTTGCAATTTCGATCGGATTATACTGCATTGAAACATAGAAGTAGTTAAATGCGATAATAAGAAGGAAATATATAATAGCGTATGACAGCGAACGTGTGCTGAAGAAATTCAGGAAGCCATTGTAGAAATTCTGCCAGAAACCTTCAGGACTTGTGTACTGCGGCTTGAACATTCCGATTGTGCTTGGCAGTGACATAAATGACATTGCAAAGATGATCGGCATAACACCGCTCATGCAAACCTTTACAGGAATGTGAGTATTCTGTCCGCCGTACTGCTTTCTGCCTACGACACGCTTAGCATACTGAATCGGGATTCTTCTTTCCGATTCATTCATAAATACAACAAAAGTGATCATTGCAACAAAAATAATCGCTATAATGATCGCAACCGGGAGATGCTTTGCAGGGTCATCTGCTGTATAAGTAACGAGCTGACCGGCATCTGTCGGGAATCTTGCTACGATACCGGCAAAAAGGATCATGGAGACGCCGTTGCCGATACCCTTATCGTTAATTCTGTTGCCCATCCATACAACAAGCATTGCTCCGGCAACAAAGCAGCATACGATAACTACTGCTGCAAAGACGCCTTCAAAACCTGTAGTATAGGTAACTGCGTTCATGTTTTTAAGTGTAAAGTAATATGCAACCGACATAAACACAGCAAGCGCCATGGCGACTATTGCCGTTATCTGATTAAGCTTCTTTCTTCCTGTCTCTCCTTCATTCTGAAGCCGTTCCAGCGGAGGAAGAGCATAGGTCAGAAGCTGAATGATGATCGACGAATTGATGAATGGTGTAATTGACAGTGAGAGCAGTGCTGCTTTTGAAAGCGCACCACCTGTCAGAACATTGAGGTATTCGAGGAAGTTACCGTCCGTAGCATTCTGATCCATCCAGTCTTTTACGACAGATGTATCAAGAAACGGAACTGTAACTGCACTTCCGAATCTGAATACGATGATGATGAATAATGTGAACAGGATTTTTTTGCGGATATCCGCAACCTTCCATGCATTTTTTAATGTCTGGAACACATTAAATCACCTCTGCTTTCCCGCCAGCCTTTTCAATTTTTTCAATTGCACTCTGAGAGAATTTAGCAGCCTTAACTGTGATTTTTGATGTAAGCTCGCCGTTGCCGAGAACCTTAACGCCGTCATAAGCCTTTTTGATAAGACCGGAAGCGATAAGCAGCTCTGTATCAACAACAGTTCCGTCAACAAACTTGCTCAAATCAGAGACATTAACGATTGCAAACTTCTTTGCAAAGATATTGTTGAATCCTCTCTTAGGGATTCTTCTTGTAAGCGGCATCTGTCCGCCTTCAAAACCGATTCTTACGCCGCCGCCTGAACGTGCGTTCTGTCCCTTGTGACCCTTGCCGGCTGTCTTGCCGTTACCTGAACCGTGACCTCTGCCGATACGCTTACGCTCGGAAACTGAACCCGGTGCCGGTGATAATTCGTGTAACTTCATTATATTGCACCTCCTTAGTTTAGCTTTCCGAAACTTCTACAAGGTGAGAAATCTTCTTGATTTTACCCTTTGTCTGCTCATTGTCAGGCTGAACAGTAACCTGACCGATTTTTCTGAGACCAAGTGAATGAGCAGTAGCAATCTGGTCTTCTTTTCTTCCAATAAGGCTCTTGACGAGCTTGATCTGTTTTGCCATTATGCCCACTCCTTAACCTAAAATTTCTTTGATTGACTTGCCGCGCTTCTGAGCAACTTCCTTAGCTGTTGTGCATGACATAAGTCCGTTGATAGTAGCTCTTACAACGTTGCATGGGTTGTTTGAACGAAGAGACTTTGTTCTGATATCCTTGATTCCAGCCATTTCAATTACCGCACGAACCGGACCGCCGGCAATAACACCAGTACCGGGAGCAGCAGGCTTCATAAGAACTCTGCCGGCACCAAATGCACCGATGATTTCGTGAGGAATTGTTGTACCGTACATAGGAACCTTAACAAGATTCTTCTTAGCGTCTTCAATACCCTTGCGGATCGCGTCAGGAACTTCGCCTGATTTACCCAGACCAAAGCCTACAGTGCCGTTTCCGTCACCAACAACAACCAGTGCAGCAAACTTTAAAATACGGCCGCCCTTAACTGTCTTGGATACTCTGTTAATGGAAACAACTCTCTCGGAAAGTTCCGTTGCTTTTGTATCTATATTAGCCAAAAGTATTACCTCCTTCTTAGAACTTCAGTCCGTTTTCACGAGCTCCTTCAGCAAGCTCTTTTACTCTTCCGTGATAGAGGAAACCGCCTCTGTCGAATACGACCTCAGCAATACCCTTATCAGCAGCACGCTTAGCTACCATCTCGCCGACCTTGCGTGCACCTTCAACGTTTCCGCCGTTTCCGTCAAATTCCTTATCCATACTTGAAGCAGAACAAAGTGTAACTCCGTTTACATCATCGATGATCTGTGCATAAATATGCTTTGCTGAACGGAATACATTCAGGCGAGGACGTTCAGGAGTACCGGAAATCTTAGCACGAACTCTGGCATGTCTTTTTGCTCTGGCTTTTTTTGTATCAGCCTTCTTTATCATTGCAAATTCACTCCTTTATTACTTCTTGCCCTTACCGGCCTTACCTTCCTTGCGGATGATTCTTTCACCGGCATATCTGATTCCCTTGCCCTTATATGGCTCAGGCGGACGCTTTTCACGAACTTCGGCTGCAAACTGTCCGACAGCCTGCTTGTCGATTCCGTTGATTATTATCCTGTTCGGCTGCGGAACATCAATTGTGATTCCGTCCTTTTCTGACATGATTACCTGGTGTGAATAACCAAGGTTCATAACCAGATTCTTCCCCTGCTTTGCAACACGGTAGCCGACACCCTCGATCTCAAGAGTCTTTGAGAATCCGTTTGTAACACCCTCAACCATGTTTGAGATAAGTGTTCTTGTAAGACCATGAAGGCTCTTGTTGATTTTTAAGTCGTCAGGACGGGAAACTGTAATAACTCCGCCCTCGTTTTCAATTTTCATAGCACTTGCAAATGCTTTAGTGATCGTGCCCTTAGGACCCTTGACAGTTACAACGTTGTTGTCGTCGATTTTTACATCAACACCGGCAGGGACGCTGATCGGCATTTTTCCTATACGTGACATTTCCCTGTCCTCCTTACCAAACGAATGCTAAAACCTCGCCGCCTACGTTAAGCTCACGAGCCTTCTTGTCTGTCATGATTCCCTTGGATGTAGAAACGATCGCAACTCCGAGACCCTTTCTAACCTTAGGCATATCTTCACAACTTGAATAAATACGTAAACCCGGTTTTGAAACCCTGCGAAGACCTGTAATTACAGGTGACTTTCCGTCACAGTATTTCAGAGTGATTCTTATAACACCCTGCTTGCCGTCCTCAATGACCTGAAAGCTCTTGACATATCCCTCATCAACGAGGATCTGTGCTATAGCCTTCTTAACATTTGAAGCAGGAACGTCAACCGTGGCGTGCTTTGCGGAATTCGCATTACGAATTCTTGTCAGTAAATCTGCTATTGTATCAGTAATCTGCATGCCAATGACCTCCTTTGTATTTTTACCAGCTTGACTTCTTTACACCAGGGATCTGACCCTTGTGTGCCAGTTCTCTGAAACAGATACGGCAGATGCCGAATTTTCTTAAATAAGCGTGTGGTCTGCCACAGATTTTACATCTGTTGTAAGCTCTGGTGGAATACTTGGGAGTTCTCTGCTGCTTATTTATCATAGATTTCTTTGCCATTTGAAACTTTCCTCCCTAATTATCTGGCAAACGGAGCGCCCATTAATGAAAGCAGCTCTTTTGCCTCTTCATCAGTCTTGGCTGTTGTGATGAAGTTAATATCCATACCTCTTACTTTATCAATCTTGTCATACTCAATCTCAGGGAAAATAAGCTGTTCCTTGATACCTGTTGAGTAATTTCCTCTTCCGTCGA
>JBJEQU010000238.1:0-9879 GCA_051881935.1 Porcipelethomonas sp.
CCTTCATCTTTATCTCTGCGCATAAATATTCAATAGTTAATTGGGGGAACAATAGTATCATCTGAAATATATCCTTTAAGCCGCCGCCATGCGATTGACTTTTTATATAAAAAGTGATATAATCTAATACATACTATTTCAGTCAGTTTATATGAGGGGAAACAATGCCATGGATCGTTCATCAGAAATTGAAAACAGCATTATAAAAAAATTCAAAAAACCTATCTGGAACAGATTTATAAAGGGTATCAAGGAATACCAGCTTATCGAAAGCGGCGACAGGATCGCAGTGTGTATTTCCGGCGGAAAAGATTCCATGCTGCTTGCAAAATGCATGCAGCGGCTTCAGAAATACAGTGAGGTCCCCTTTGAGGTGGTGTACCTTGTAATGGATCCCGGCTATAACCCCATTAACAGGCAGAAGATCATCAGCAATGCTCAGATGATCGGAATACCTATACAGATATTTGAAACACAGATCTTTGATATTGTCGCTGAAATTGACGACAGTCCCTGCTATCTCTGTGCCAGAATGCGCCGGGGACATCTTTACAGCAAGGCAAAGGAACTGGGCTGCAACAAAATTGCACTGGGACATCATTTTGACGATGTTATTGAAACTATCCTCATGGGAATGCTTTACGGTGCTCAGGTACAGACCATGATGCCGAAGCTGCACAGTTCCAATTTTGAAGGAATGGAACTGATACGTCCGCTGTATATGGTAAAGGAGGCAGACATTATCTCCTGGAAGCAGTACAATGACCTGCAGTTTATCCAGTGTGCCTGCCGGTTTACTGAAAACTGTACAATGTGCGACAACGGCGGCGGAGGCTCCAAACGACAGGAAATAAAAGCACTGATAAAAAGTCTGCGGGCAGTAAACTCCAATATTGACAATAACATATTCAGAAGCGTTGAAAATGTCAATCTGGACACCATTATTTCTTACCGCAAAGGCGATGACCGTCATCACTTCCTGGATGACTATCATCGTTCATGAGGAGCTGAACATGATTTTAACACCTGAACAGATCGAACGATATTCAAGACAGCTGATCATAAAGGAGATCGGCGTCAGCGGACAAAAAAAGCTCAGCGAAAGCAGTGTGCTTATCATAGGCATGGGCGGTCTGGGCAGTCCGGCAGCCATGTATCTGACTGCCGCCGGAGTCGGCACCCTGGGACTGGCAGACGGAGACTGTGTTGTACGCTCCAACCTGCAAAGACAGGTCATCCACAATGAAAGCGGCATCGGGCAGAGGAAAACAGAATCTGCAAGAAATTTTCTGCACTCGCTTAATTCCAGTGTGAATTTTGTCTGCCATGACACATATCTTGATGAAGAAAATATTCTCGAAACTATTAAAGATTACGATTTTATCATAGACGCCTCCGACCGGATAGAAAATAAATTTCTGATAAATGACGCCTGCGTCATCGGTAAAAAACCTTTTTCCCATGGAGCAGTTCTGCAGTTCGGAGGACAGACTATGACATATGTTCCGCAAAAGTCCCCCTGCTACCGCTGTGTTTTTGAGGATATACCGGATGTGGAGCTTCCCTCATGCAGTCAGGCAGGCATTATAGGAATGGCAGGCGGCATCATAGGCACAGTACAGGCTCTGGAAGCTGTGAAATACCTGCTCGGAACCGGTGACCTCCTGACCGGAAGAATGCTTATTTTTGACGGACTTGAAATGAAATTCCGGACAGCCGGATTTTCAAATCCCAACAGTGCCTGCCGGGTATGCGGAAAAAATGCGGATATAAAGAATCTGTCATGGTACCGCAGCTATCATGGCGGCTGTAACAGGGAGAGGTGATATCTCATGACGGAAATTACTGTAAAGGAACTGGACGGATATAGTCCGGACTCCATTGTATTTGCAGATCTCAGGGATGAAAAGGAATACAGATCGGGAACTATTCCGGGTGCGGTTTCCATTCCGATGGACAGTATAAGTGAGCGGATCTCACTGCTCCCGAAGGATAAGACTGTCTGCGTTTTCTGTGCTGTCGGGGACTGGAGTCTGCAGGCGGCAGAATTATTGCAGGATCTGGGGTATAATGCGGTACACCTTAAAGGAGGATATTCCGCATATAAAAATGCGTTTAACAGGGAATGTCCGGTATATCTTGATTATGCGGCGAATACTCCTGCCGACCCCCGGGTTCTGGACGCATACTGCAGGGCTGTAAATGAAAATTTTGCCAATCCAAATTCACATCATACTGCCGGACAAAACGCCCGAGAAAGCCTTGACGCTGCTACCGGTTCCATTGCAGAGCTTCTCGGCGTCAGACCTTCGGAAATAATTTATACAAGCGGTGCCAGCGAATCCAATAATCTTGCAGTAAAAGGGTTTGCGTTCAGCGGACGGCACATGGGAAAACATATTATTTCTACCTGTCTGGAGCATTCCTCAGTCAGTGCGGCGCTGACCTTTCTGCAGGAAGCAGGCTATGAGATCGACCTTGTGAACATTCTCCCTGATGGTACTGTTGATCTGGAGCATCTTAAAAAATTACTGTGCAATGATACGATACTGGTGTCGGTCTGTGCTGTTGACAGTGAGCTTGGGGTCATCCAGCCGGTAGACGGAATCGCACAGCTGGTAAAACAGTATCCCGGCTGCCGTTTCCATGTGGATGCAACTCAGGCAATAGGCAAGATCCCGTTTTCATTTGAAGGACCGGACAGCATCAGCCTTGCACCTCATAAATTCTATGGTCTTGGCAGCTGCGGCATCCTCTTCAAAAAGGAAAACGCTGTTCTGGAACCGCTTATTCACGGCGGCGCAAGCACTACCATATACCGCAGCGGTACTCCGGATACAGCTATGGCTGCCGCATCGGAAACCGCACTGAGGATCGCTGTGTCCGAACTGAAAAAACGGTATGATATTGTCGCCGGTCACAACGCATATCTGAGAGAACAGCTGTCAGGTTTTCCTCTTGTCAGGATCAACAGTCCGGAAAACGCTGTCCCTCATATCCTGAATCTCAGCGTAAAGGGTGTAAAATCCTTGAAAATGCAGCAGGCACTGGATCTGCACGGCATCTCTGTTTCTACAAAATCAGCGTGTTCCGTCCCCAATACACCGTCAAGAGCCGTTTATGCAGTCACCCATGACCGCAAAAATGCACTGTGTTCATGGCGCATAAGCCTCAGCCACCTGACAACAAGGTCTGAACTTGAACGATTTTCAGATGTGTTCAGGGAATGCTATGATTCCCTGACCTGTAAATAGCGAAAAAAACAGCCACAGTATTTTTTAACACTGCGGCTGTCTTTATTTATTATTCATATATTCATAGCATCCATGGCAGTGATATACTCCAGAGTAGGAATATAAACACCGCCATGCTCTGTTCCCTCAAATACCTTTTCCCCGTCATGAAAAGCACAGACCTGTGCAAGGGGAAAAGATTCCCACTTACCGTCATCAAGAGGTTTTGTTGAAAAAACAATGCTGCGGTTATCCTCATGATAGTAAAGGGTATCCTTCATATTTTTGTGGACGTACATAAGCTCACCGTCAAAAATAATCAGATTAAGCTTGTTGCGGCTTGAAAGGGAGATCACCAGGTCATCTACAATGCGAAATCTCTCCTGTGCAGTCAGCGGTCTTTCAGTCTGGGCTTTATTTATTTCGTCCAGCAAATACAAAAAGATCCTTTCCGAATCGGTATCTCCCGACTGTATATTCAGATATCTGGTAAGTCTTCTTCCGGAATAGACAGTGCCATTATGGATAAGGGTCCAGCAGCGTCCTGAGTTGTCAGTTCCGCTGTAGGGGTGGCAGTTTTCGGTTTTAATTGCCCCGACCGTTGCCATTCGTATATGCGCCATAGCATTTTTCTGCGGTTCAGTCTGATCGATTATATTCCCCAGAATTCTGCTGCCTGTTGCACAAACCGGTTCCTTAATGATCTCTGTTTTTCCGCAGTGTTCTCTCATAAGTCCCCAGCCATGAGGATGATGAACACTGTGATGATAAAATGTTCTCAGATACAAGCGGACATCAACAGCTTTGTCAGATGAAAATCCCAAAAGCTCACACATCTTCTCTCACTCCCCTGTAAAATTCATGATGCTGCCGGAATCTGCCCTTTCCTTAACGATCTCACAGATCCGCACACCACTAAGCTTTCCCTTTTCATACGCAATTATATCAGATACTTTGTCATCATCTGCAAAAAAACTGCTCATACTTTCCAGAATACGACTTGCTGCTTCTAAAATATTTACGCCGTCTATAGTGATTTTCCCGAGATCATAGGCAGCAGCGGACTTATGATTTTTAATTGCCTCTGCCTGCATCTCCGGAGAGAAATCGAAATCATCAAGGCTTAAAAGGTAGATCAGCAGAATATGCGCAAATTCAAGATCCTTTTGTGAAATGCCGAGAGGTTCCAGCGGATTCAGGTCAAACATACGCAGTTCAATGTGATCAATACCATTTTCCAGCAATGCTTCCAGAGTGTTTTCCCCACGGGGCTTGAGTCTGACAGGGAGATAAAGCTCCCCCGGAGAAAACAGTACCCCTTTTTCCACATAACGCCGGATACTTCTAATATATGCATCAATGCCCGAATAATCGAGTTCCGGAACAAACTGGTTCCAGTATCCCCTCCTGCCGCTTCGCATAGAAGCATGTCCGTCAAATCCGGCACCGGCATCGCTGCTGCCGTCAAAGGACAGATCGTAAACGGGACTTGCAGCGGTCAGCAGCACCGGCAGCCAGCTGTAACAGCTGGCTTGTTTTAAAAGCCGGAAATACAGAGCATTTTTAAACTCAGCAAAGGAAACTTCATTATTCTCCGCCCTGTATAATTCCCGGAGAAAGGTTTCTGAAAATGAAAAATTAAAATGGATCCCGGAATACAGCATCAGCCGTTTTCCGTATCTGCGTTCAAGATTCAGCCTGTAATCACGTTTGGCAGAAAGACTGCCTTCATAACGTGCTATAGGAATTTCTGATTCTGAATCGATATGAGGCGGATTGCTGTAAAGCCAGATATATTCATTATCCGTGGCGAGCCGCTCTCTCGCCCTGCGGTCAAGCTGTTCCAGTGAGGACATCGTTTCCCCGATGCTTTTGCAGACAGGCGTTATTATCTCAAGCTGATTTTCACAGAAATCCCGTGACAGATGCACGTCATCAAAAGGATGGGGCGTCTGCGCCAGTCTGCCGTTTCTGTCAACCCGCAGCGTTTCACGTTCCAGACCAAACTGCCCGTCGAACATATATGAAGGATGTTTCAAGTCATATCACCTTTTTTCTCCAGTGTTGCCATTTTTTTACAGGAATTATATCACAGTTATTCCGGTTTGTCAATTTTCCGGTACTGCCGGATACGCAAATCAATTTTTGTGAAATATGGGTTATTGCAGGGGAGCCCATTGGTCGCCCCTGCATAAAATGATTAATTTTACAGCATATAATTTAAAAATTGATTTGCGTGACTGCCGGAAAGCGGGATGCAGGATTTGTCCGGCCTTTCTATGTATTTTGTCAGACCACAAATATATTGCCCCGTATCATTCCCATCCAGCAGCTGTACTCTACATTGCCGGTCTTTTCCGGAGTAAACTCTATGATATTTTCTCCGGTGTGGAATGTATATTCCATATCGTATTCCTGGATCATGATCTTATAATTGCATCCGTTGATACTGCCCTCCGGCGCATCGATGATCCATCTGACCGGGATACCAGCCTGAACGGTTATATCGGGGTAACTGCCGGATTCGAGGGTACTGTTTGCGATCTGTATTCCGCCGACGACCTCAGTCTCATTCCCGGATCCTGAGTTAAATTTTATAAGTCCGGCAGGGTCGATCCACAGAAAGCATGCCCCGGCAGCCACTGCAAGAGATGCTGCTCTTAAAAGATTTTTCTGTATCTTTTTCTTTACAGGGATGCTGAGCAGTACCCCCACAGCACAAAGGGTTATCAGCAGTATCAGCATCAGACCTGAAGAAATCCAGCCGCTGAGCACTCCTCCCTGTGACAGCATTGCAAGTCCCAGAACAACGACCAGAACTGCCCCCACTGTCATGACCTTATCCGTAAATTTTCTGCCGAGAGCCGATACCACTGAGCCAAGTCCCAGCATAAGCGGAACTGTTCCCAGACTGAACAGAAACATGGACAATGCACCTGAAAAAGGATCGCCTGACGCCAGGGCTGCGATCCACATCGACTGCAGCGGACCGCACGGCATAAAGCCGTTGAGTATGCCGACGATAAAAGGACGCTTGCCTGCGGCTTTTTTCTTTCCTGTGCTGCAGGCAAGAAATTTTGGCACACGTATCGTAAATCTGCGAAGCCACGGAAACAGCCCCAGCATATTGATACCCATTATGATCATAAATACTCCCGCTGCCATCTTGAGAACGCCCTGTAAAAAAAACGAAATACCGACCTCTGAGCCGCCGCCTATCAGAAATCCAGCCAGACCCAGAATAAATCCCACTACCGTATAGGACAAAACACGTCCGAGATTATACATCAGGGACGGGACAAATACTTCAAGCCTGTTCCCTGCGGTTTCTTTCTGCCTGGTCTGCGGTATGCACTGCGAAAGGTTGATGCCTCCGCACATAGCTATACAGTGAACAGACGTAGCAAGACCGATAACAAACAGCATACCGTAGCCCATGCCTGTATCTGCAAGCCTGCTGGGCACCAGAAGATTCAGGACACCTGTCCGCTGCAGCACCAGGTATAAGGCGATAATAACTGCCAGCGTACAGACAAGCCTTATTATGCCTGTTCCCTGCCGGCTGCCGTCCGTCAGCACTTTATATCCGATTTTTTCTATTACCGCTGTGATATCATCCGGTGAAATCTTTTTCTCATCATAAACAATATCCGCTGTACCCTTATTGTAACTTACGCCGGCGCTGACAATGCCCTTTGTATTCTTCAGTTTTTTTTCAATTCTGTTCTGACAGTTAACACAGGTCATTCCGCCGACAAATAGCTTAACTTTTTTTTCAGTTCCGTTCATCTTAATATGCCCCCTTGTATATCCGGTACCTCCTGCGCAGAATGCATACTAATTATAGATACTTTATAGGTATTCTATCACAATGCTTCCTTTTTGTCAAGTTTTTTTGGTATCCGACCACAAAGTTTTCAAATACTGTCCACATTATGTATTCACATATATCCTTCCGGAAACCACGGTTGAAAACAGCAGTTCATTATGCTATAATTAGGGCAGTAACGTAATGTATACGATAAAAAATAAAAGGAGCATCAGAATGAACGGCAATAATATATATGAGCAGATGGAAGAAGAAATCAGAGATAGTAACTTATGCGTACATGGAATAGAGATATTTCATAATGGTCAGATCGAGTTCAGAAAAGCCTTTGATGCTGATGTACGCTATCCGATATATTCAGCCACCAAATCATTTACCTCAACGGCAATAGGAATAGCGTCTGATGAAGGCAGACTTTCCATAGATGATCCGTTAAGCGGATATCTTGAAAAAAACTGTATTGAGAATATGCCTGCCCATCTCCGGGAAGGTTTTTGCAGCCTTCCCATAAAAAGGTTCCTTACAATGTCCGTCCCCGGTTATCCGTTCCGGCCGGAGGGTGACAACTGGCTTAAGAATGTTCTGGAGCATGAAGCCGGATATACCAGAGAGCCTGAATTTTCATATACAAACATCTCAGCATACCTGGCAGGAATTGCCTGTGAAAATGCTGTCGGCGGAGATCTTACAGCATATCTGAAACCCCGTCTTTTTGAACCGCTGGGAATCAGTGACCCTGTATATCAGTGTGACCCTCAGGGGCATTTTTACGGGGCGACAGGAATGTATCTGACCGTTCATGAGCTGAGCCTGCTGGGACAGCTGTATCTCATGAAGGGGACGCTGAACGGAAAGCGGATCATTTCTGAAAACTGGGTCAGTGAAGCAACAAGGCTCCAGACAGACAATAAAGACGGCGGCTATGGTTATTTCTTCTGGATGAACGGACCATATTACAGCATAAGCGGAAAGTGGGGACAGAAATGTCTTGTCTGTCCGGAGAAAAATGCGGTAATTACTTATCTTGGCGATATGCGTGAGGAATCGGATAAAATGTACAGAATTGCAGAAAAAATTGCAGACGGCTATCTATGAAAAAAGCAGGCGGTACTTCCGGGGGGGGAGTACCGCTGTTAATTTTCTTATTTCCGGTTATTCAGCATTTTTCAAAGCTTCTCCCAGAGGAACCTTGCCGGTCTGTCTCATAAGCAGTGCCGCAACCGCAGCATATGTTACAATGCCGATAACAACTAATTTCAGATACACATCCCACTGAACAACACAGGGTATCCAGCCGGTAAATCCCATCATCATAGCATGCCATACCCAGTTCAGTACCACATGGATGACCGGCAAGACTGCAAGCAGTGAAACGATTGTGACGATAGTTGTGGTGTGAATATAGATTTTGTTGATTTCCCGTTTTTCATAGCCCAGTATCTTTGCAATGGAAATGGACTGTGCATTCTTCTCAATGATAATTTTGGCAAGCAGGTAGATTATGAGCATGAACACTGCCACACCAAGCACCCAGAATACGCTCATCATATTTCCCATGGACTGTTTCATCTGCCGTGAAGATTTGGTATAATCATCCTTCGTGATCTCAGCCGAGATCAGACTGTCATCGATGTCCTCTATTCCCTCATTGGACAGATAACCGCTGTAGTAATCATCATCCTTGTCAAAAATGTCGCTGAACTGTTCCCTGCTGACAAACAGAGCAAGAGTGGTAGGGTTCTCATATACGCCGTCCACATGGAGAGAGTGCTCTTTGCCGCTGAACTCCTCTTTCAGCGTAACACTATCGCCCTTGTCCAGACTGTATTTATCAGAGTAACCGCTTGAAATATAAACCTTTCCACTGCTGAAATCAGCATCGATATAACGGCTGTTCCCCGATATACCGTATACGGATATATTTTCGGTAAAGTCATCTCCTGTTGTTTTCAGACTTCCGATGCAGTATTTTTCTGCGTCGGAGGTTGCTGTCTCTGCCGGTGCTTTCAGTATATACTGGTGGGCTGCGATCATATTTGAAACTGTCTGTTCCTCCACATAATCAAGCAGAGGCGTAAACATGGTGCCGAATACAAGAATAACCCCTGCAAATAAGACCCCGACGAAAATGGTTATGTAGTTGGGAATGTTCTGGAAAATGACCCTCAGCCTGAAACGTGTCATGATACCGATCTTCGTATTAAGCTTAAAGGCTTTTTTCCGCTGATGTCTTTTCAGGTCACGGCGGATGAATTTAAGCGGCGAAAGACTCAGCATCCTTGCAAGCATAACAAAATTGATGATCATCATTATTATGACCGGAACCACAGTGGTTTCCACAAATGCATCGGCGTTCCATAAAGTTTTATAGGAAGTCAGACTGTAGCTGCCAAGATACAGCTCTGCCATAACATTCTTAAAGAATGTATAGCCGAGAATATTTCCTGCAACAGCCGAAATAAAGAGAACTATAACAGGAGCTGCCATATAATGGCGTATCAGCTCCGCCCTGCTGTATCCCGAAGCCCTCAGCGTCCCGATAACATTGGCCTCCCGGCTTATAGTGCTGCTTGTGGTGATCGCAAATACAAAGGCAATTATAGCAATGAGAATATACATCATTGTCAGGAATATTACCTTGTCTCCTCCCATATCATCCCCTGCAAAGTTTATAGCATTGGAGGAAAGGCGCGGGATAAAACCGGTCAGTACGGCTTTTGTACTTATGGCGCTCATAAGATCCTCAGCCATTTCCTTTGCTTCTTCTCCCCTCGGGTCTGCGGGAGGAGTATCATATTTCCAGGAATAGCTGTAATG
>JBJEQU010000239.1:0-2258 GCA_051881935.1 Porcipelethomonas sp.
CGGGCGTATGTCAAGAGATTTTTGTGTGATATGACGGAAAATCTGCAAGCAGATGCGCGGCAAAGGCGCAGCCGTTAATTATGCGGTGTTGCCTTATATATTCTTACGTTATTTAATAACGTAAATATCACATTAAAAGTTACTTGTCCAAACGGAACATATTCGTTTCTGCCTGCCTTATGGTAAATCAAAGCAGGCTCCTCCCACTGCCGGAGAACTGCTATCTGCTATATCAACCTCGATCGGACTGTCACTCCGCAGTTCATAAACTTCTGAACAGGTAACAGTTGCTCCTGCCGCAACATCTTCTTCTAATTCGAGCGTATCCTGGTTTGCATGCACATAGTAAGAACTGTACCCCACACCTAATGTCATACCATCCTGATACACATCGGTATTCCATGCCAGCAGTGAACCGGCACTCTTTGCGTCACTTCCGTTATTGGTGACTGTATAAATTACACGGATGAACTGTTTGCCGGAGCCGCTTTCAGTAGCTTCTGCCGGCTCGACGCCCTCAATCTTAACATGTGCCTCCGATGTGTCAGCCTCATCTGGCAGACCCTCTGTCCATGTCGGCTTCGTTACCGGCTGTAATGATACTTCATCCGGCGCACCCGGCAGATTCTGCGGATCAAATGTAACCGTTACCGCGTCATCCGTATTATAACTTGTGGAAAACGAATACTCGATCGGTCCATTGTCCGGAACATAGTAAAACCAATCTGCAGCGATTACAGATACTCCGGGACGCACACTTTGAAGTCCGTAAGTATCTTCCGGTATCAGGTTTGCCGTATCCGCATAAGCGCTTGTCAATTCGCTGCCCACCTGGGAAGCATTACTAATCAGGTCGACGCCATTAATGCAGTCTTCCTGATTTGTAAAACGGTAATATACACGAAGCACATCGCAATCCTGTTCTTCGTTTAAAAAGCTGTCAGCGCCCAGAATTTCAACTGTACCCTGTGAAAATTCCGCCTTCACCGGTTCAAAGGCACCAGACTCCGGCTCTGCTTCGGTCGCTTCTGCATTTTTATTCTCAGCCTCCGTCGTTTCCGCAGCGGCAGTCGTTTCTTTTACATTTTCCGTTTTTTCAACATCATTGTCATTTTCAGAGCTGCCGCAGGCAGAAAGGCAGCCTGTCATCATAAGTGCGAGTGTCATCGCCAGTATTTTCTTTTTCATGTTAATAACCTCCATTTATTGTTGTACGTTCCAATCGATTCCTGCACCGGAAAGAGCCTGTTTCGCTTTTTCTATCCATTTTGTACGGTCACCCTGCAGGACAGACTGCGCACTGGCAATAATGTTCTCCGCCGCTGATGCTTCATCGCCGCCATTCATCACACTCTTGATGCTGTTTGCAATGGAAACCGCCGCCATTGCGTCCTGCTGCTGGCGCTGCAGGTTCTTTCGGAAGCTGCCGATGCCTTTGGTCACAGTAAGCCCGAAACACTCATTAAAGTATTTCGACAGCTTCTTGTATAGCTCCTTACTGCCCGGCATATAAATCTCACGGACAGCATAATCACCGTTAAATGTCAGGCAGATGTATTCCTTTCCATCTTCCATTCTGTGATCAACGGACGAACTGCCCTCGATAAGTTCATAATTGGCAAGGTCGGCATAGCGGTAAATATTGTAGATCTTTTTTGCGCCAAAACCGATAAAGCCTCCCCGTTCTGTTTTGAAATACATCAGACCGCAGCCGGCATAGCAGTAAAGATACCAAGCACTGGTAGCTCCGAACATTTCGGATTTCTTTTGTCCTTTCAGAATTGTCTCATAGATTCTGTCATTTCGTTCCTGTTCACGAAGCAGCTGCTCGTATACCGGATAACCTGACGCCATATTGTGAAAAACATTGCCTGCCAGCTTATAGCAGTCACGGCAGATAAACGCCCCGTCAATCAATTTGACCTGAGACGCGAATCCGATTTCCTTTCCACAGTGTTTGCACGTTTCTTTTGCCATAGTATTTTTCTCCTTTAAATTTGTACATTAAAAATTACAGTTCATCTGTATATCATAATCAGTTTTCAGTTACTCCTATATGTAATTATACATTTTTTATAAAAAATTACATCCCCCAAATGGGGGATGCGTCAACTAATTTAATTGCTGTTAAATCAGGTCAAGTTTTTATAATTAAGGCAACACCGCATAATTATTGTCATACAGATGCGCAGTCAGATTTTCCGTCAGATTGCATAAAAAGCTCGCAGGCATACTGGCGTACCCCAAGGGCACTTCCT
>JBJEQU010000240.1:0-9854 GCA_051881935.1 Porcipelethomonas sp.
CTTTGTTGAGCATTCTTCATCTTCCTTTCTACATAAAAAAATTACCGATAATGCCTATTGCTTTATCGGAAAAAGATATCGTATGATTTTTTGGTGGTTCAGGAGTGCCGCCGTTATCCGGTTCGGGGTCTTTATCCTGTTCTCCCTCAAGCCTGTCTGCAAGGCCATATTTTACACATTCCTCTGCACTGAGCCATGTTTCGCCGGACATGAATTCGTCAAGCTTTTCTTCGTCAAGCTTTTCACCGCAGCGGCTTCTGTAGGCGTTTTTCACCGATTCAGTCAGCTTGTCCAGTACGTCTGCCTGCTCTCTGAGAGTTTTTGCATTCCCAGCAACAGCCGCCCAGACCGGATGTATCATCATATTTGCACATTCGCTCATAACTATTTCATCCCCGGCCATGGCGATAACAGAGGAAATGCTTGCCGCAAGAGCGTCAATGTGAACGACTTTTTTCGCCTTGTGGCGTTTCAGCTGGCTGTAAATGCCAATACCCTCGAACACATCACCGCCCTTTGAATTGATGTAGATGTTTATCTTCTCCACATCATTCATTTCACTGAGCTTCTGCCGGAAGCTTTCAGCGGAAGTATCAGAAGAAATCTTTCCGAATATCCACTCCTTGTCACTTTCGATGTCGGAATAGATGTAAAGGTCGGCTTCCTTTTCGTTGCGAGGATTTTTCGCTAAATTCCAGTAGCTTACATTCTTTTCCATTCTCTCACCTCCTTTCATGGTATAGCTCTGTATGGCTGTTTTTGTTCATTTTCACTTGAAAAAATGATAAAACAGCTCAAAAAAAGCACCCCGAAAGGAGTGCTTTAGAAGCTTATTGTAAATTAAAAAAGCTTATTTGCTTTGCTTGTCTTATTATTGCGTTCTTGAATGCCTAATTTGTTATAATCTTCTTCAATATCTTTGCGAATCAGACTTTTTATATAGCCTGATTTATTAGGAACGCTTTCAAGCTTTTCAATAATGTCAGATTCGGTTGTTTTAATAACCTTTATTGCATACATTTTTGTTTTGGCTTTATCATAGCGCTCTTTGGCGGTCATTTTGTCCTTGCCGATACTATCACGTCCTTAAAATAAATTTTTGCCAAACGGAGCAAGACGTGATCGATAAAATGTAAGAGCGGCGGCAAGTTCCACTCTTTTTTATTTTTCATAACTCATTTGTCAGAATTATTTCTTTTGGCTTCGCTTATAACTTCTGCAATAAGTTTTTTAGCGGCTTCTTCATTTCCGCTTTCAAGTAATGCTTGAATGGAAAGAAGCAGTGTTAAAAGTTCCAGTCTTGTCATAGTCTGTTCCATTTTTTCTCCTTTCCCGTCTTGCCCCGTTACTTGTAAAGTTCTCTTTACTGTAATTATATTATAACATACGTTATACCCATTGTCAAGTACTTTTTGAAACTTTTTTTCATAAATATTGCACCCTGTGCTTTGCAGAGTGCATAACCCATCTTAACAAGCTATTTTCTTACTCATCAACCGTTATCAGCTTCCTGCGCCGCACTCATTTCCTTAATTATCATTTTTTCTCTTGAACTTAGTTCAAATACTTCTGCTTTCTCGCGTTCTGCTTTCTCGCGTTCTGCAGTTAATCTCTCGCTCAATAGCAACCCTCCGCCAAATATACTTTTTTTGATTTGCTTTTGCATATCAAGTGCCGATATTCTTACGCTTTCATCTCTTGGTATAGTAAATTCTATTCCATATTTACTGTAGGGATATAAATTTGCCATAGTTGCGAGCTCAAGAGGATAGCTGTATTTTGAAAGTTGTTTTTTTATAATTGCTAAATTTTCTTTGTTTGCATTATTAACAACGCTGTACAAATCCGGGGCGGTACGCAGTCTGACGTCTGACGGTTCTAAATTTGTCGCAAAAGAGGTACAGACATTCGCTCCGTTTGCATAAGTAATACTTATACCGATAGGTAAAACAGTGCAAAAATCAGAATATCGCATCGGTCCGCACAACGTAGGAACAAACAAAAAAAACTTTATATTATTATCAACATAAAATCTGATAATTTCAGAAAGAATTGAAAACGGTGGGTTGTCTACAACTACTTTGCCGCTATAATCATGCTTTATATAATCGCCACCAGGATAAAATGGTCTTGTAAATGTTTTGATGTCGATTTGATACTTTTGTGCAACCCATTCGGCTATTGCAATGTATACATTTTCGGGCGTGTAACAATCGTCTGTTGTTTTCTTTGGCTTGAACTTTTCAACAAATTCATCATAATTATTATTCTTCATATTATCTTATCACTCTCCACACACAACGCAAAAATTTAATTATTATTTTCTTCGTTGATACTGTCCATTTCCTGATAATTCCTGGTAATGAAATGCATATCCGCCCATTTTTCATGTATTTTCTCCTCCCGGAGCTTCTTCCTCAGCTCGTTAAGGGAATAAAGTCCGCAGGCTATAAGCTTATCCGCATTCGCCGCCATTTCAAGTATGTCAATGTGCTTTACACCGGAGGTGTCCATGAACATAAAACTTCCGGATGTGACATCTTTCGGGGTATAGATTTTTGCGGTATGTGCGTCAGAAATAAGCTTTGCTAAAGGGTCAATGCATACTGTCAGCATAAGGTCAAGCACTTCCTTTATCCCTGCAACGTCTCCCTTCATGAGAGCCGGGGGAACGCAGTAGATCTGTGCCGACCTTTTCAGTGCTTCATCAAGCATAAGAGAAAAGTCGTTGACCTCACTTACATTGTTTGTCTTTCCCACAGAGGAAACGGCGGTATATTTCATGTTGTTCCATAAAGGAAGCACTGAGTTTTCAGCGTCAAAAAATGACTTGAAACGATTTTCCATAAGATCCTTGAATTTTCTTTCAAACTCAATATCACCCTGAGCCGCCGCCGGAATGTCAAGTATTCCTTTCTGACCTCCGGTCTTTACATACCGCTGTCCGGCTTTACCTGCAAGGCGGCTGCACTCTGCCAGAATGCCACTTATAAGGCTTTTGGAATCGCTGTTGCTGTACCGTGTAAGAATAACATCGGATATCTGAAAGCTGCGGCTGAAATTAAATGTTCCACGGCTCACTCCTGTTATTATACTGTCGGTTACAGCCCTTTCATCAATGCTGAAATCGTCTGCAATTATTCTCTGACCGCCGACCTCAACTACAAGCACCCTGCCGTAATAGAGAAGCTTTGTAACATATTCCTTCCAGAACTCAGCCGCCGACTGGTTCCTGTTTGGTCTGACATTCCAGCAGTACCACTCTTCACCCTGAACTTCCTTGCCCTTTGAAAATGTCCGCATTTCACACTTTGAAAGGATATCCGCAATAAGTTCAATTGTGGAAAACAGTGCGAACGCCTCTACCGCCATTTTGTCCGCACTCTCTTCACGGTACTCAGAAAAAACAACGGTCTTTCCGCTCCTGAGCTTTGAAAATTTATTTCCCAGCCAGTCTATTATTTTCATGTTTTCACCTCCTTCAGTATGTCCACACTCCAAGGTCAAAGCCGCCGCCTGTCCCTGCCGGAGCATCAAGACAGCCGCTTACACATTCAGCCGCCACAAACGCCTTGAAAGGATCTGTTTTTCGTGACCTGGGCTCGATTTTGCCATAGGTCATGTTCCCGGCAGGTGATGTGACTATTTTGGAATTGTTTGCCGCCCACATCATAAGCCGGTTGTTTTCTCCCCACACAAGCTGACGGTTGACAAATTTGCTTGTGATAAGAGGAATGTTCAGCATTTCGTCAGACGGTCTTAAAAGTATAATATTTCCGTAGTCCTTTTCTGCGGAAAAATTAATCTTCTGAAGACTTCTGGAAAGCAGCCGGTACCGGTAATTATCTATGCCGATTTTCAGTATCTTGCTTTTTCGTTTTACCGCCTCTGTCTGAAGCCATACCGCCGGAAGGTCAGGGGATATTTCCGGAGCGTCCACAAAAGTAAGAAATCCCTGCGATGCCCAAAGCTCAAGAGGGGCATTTATCTTGTTAAGATCGGCTGACCGTTTGCACACCCATGTATGGGTTATCCAGTAGTCGGTATCGTTTACCCTGTAAAGCAGTCCGGCACCGAGAAAGTCATTGGTTTTCATGTAGTCGATACCGCCGACGCAGGGTCTGCCGTAAATCAGATGTTCGTCAACAGGCTTTCCGGTGGCTTCTATATCCTCCCATGCCGCTGCAGCGTTTTCAAGCTCTCTGGGCGGTCTGTTCATACGCTTTGCAATAAAGGAGATGTTTGTGGACTTTGACTGTGTATAGTCAAAATATTCCATCTCAAGTTCTCTTTGCAGGTCGGGAAGGTAGGGGAGTGAAGGGTTTGCTTTCGGCCACATTTTCGGGTCGTCGACCTCTTCGTCACTGTCCAGCCGGCAGAGGAAAGGCAGCGTACCATTGTCCGGAACTTCACCGTCAAGAATTCTTTCGCATTTTGCAACCAGGTCATCCAGTGCGCCGCCCCTTACAAGTCCGTCAGTGGACATGATGGTGCGCCTCGGATGCCTTTTCTTTCCAAGACCTGTTGTGGCAACGTCTATCAGGCGGTAGTCCTCATAGGCGTGGTATTCATCAAAGTCCACCTTGCCCGGTCTTGCACCGTCCTTTGTTTTCGGTGAAGAGGTGTTAAACTCAAATTTCGATTTGGTATCAAGGTTGACGATAGTTTCCTTTGTCCAGTGAAAATGCCGCTTCATCTTTGCCTTGTTGGCTTCCAGCACGTCATAGACATCATTCCATGACTGCTTGGCCTGTTTTTCACTCATGGCAAAAATATCAATGTCATAATGCTCAACGCCGTTTGTGGGAGTCAGCAGACAGAAGTTTTCAAAGCCCAGAAAGCCGTTTTTACCTGCGCCTCGTCCCACATAGATGAAAAGAACAGGGAAGCGCAGGGAGCCGTCTTCACGATATGTGCAGTTATGGAGGGCAAAACAAAATACTTCCCATTCAAATAACTTAAACGGAAAGTATTTCTGATAGCTTAAATATTTCTCCAGCTGATTTTCATCAACATATACATTTTCGGTCTTAAAGACATTCTCAACAAAATCACACAGCTTTATCTGCTCTTTGCATACGGCAATTTTCCCGCTGCGGACAAGGTCAATGTACTGCCTGATGTATCTGCTGAGCTTACAGCTCATCCTCTACCTCGCTTAAAATTTTGCTTGTTTTAATATCAAGCTCTGAAAGCAGTTTCAGCATCTGTGCATTGACCTTTATCTGTCGTTCTATGCTGGGGTTGTCCTTGTAGCCTTTCTGACCGCCGCCGTTGTCATAGGGGACACGGATGCCGGTGCTTTCGATATCCGCCCGGAGAAGCTCCTTTGTAAGCCACAGGGACATATAATCCTCCACCAGATCAGTAAACACCGGGGTATCAGCCCCCTTTAGCCTCAGCTGCCCGATCAGATCCTTCCGGACAGCTTTATACTTTTTCGACGCCTTAAAAATTTTCGGATCAAATTCAATCTCCTCCACGTGACACCACCCCCCTTTTTGAAAAACCCTTCAATCTGTTTAGTTGAGCCTTCCTCTTACGGTTGATACCCCTCCAGAATATTCTCGTTTTTCTGACCCGGGGGACTACCATTTTTCCTCGTTTGAGAAGCCTTTGGGCTTTGATGAATGATAACTATGATAACTGCCCCGACCGTGAATCATTTCATGACAGTCAAAGCACAGGCACAGCAGCTGTCTGTGCATATTTCCATTTTTATCCGTGTAAGTCTTGCTGTAGGCAAGCTCCGGATGCTGCTTTAAATGCTTTACATGATGAACTATTCTTGCACGTTTGTATTTTCCGTTTTCCCTGCAAATCTGGCATTCATTGTGCTGCTCTCTTCTGACTTCGTGCGTGAGTGCTATCCAGTCATAACCGGTATAGAATTTGTCCAGAGAACCGGAAGCAATCAGCTCCTTTATCTGCTGTGCTGTGTATTTCATGTAAATATCCCCTCCACAAAAAATACAGAAAATTTCCAGAAAGTACTTGACAACCACGTTAAAATGTGGAATAATATAATCATGGAAAGGAGGTAAGGACAATGGCTAAGCCGAAAGGCAAAAAGAAAAAGCCTACCAAATGCAAAAAGATTAGTAACGATAATCTTTTAATAAATGCTTTGATAGACTTAATCATCGGAACGCTTTTAATATTAATCGATAAACTCATTAATGATTAAAGCGACAGCAGTACAGGGTGAGAAATCACCCTTACTACTGCTATTTTAAACCAAAATCAAGCCATTGTCAATATGCTATGAAAAATTATCTGTCCGCACTTGGAATGCTTCTTCTTTGTTTCGGCATAGCAAAATTGATTTATTGCATTTACCGAAAGGGGAAAAAATGAACCTTAAAAAACTCAGAAATGAAAAAGGCATTACTATCCCACAGCTTGCTGAAATCACCGGTATTCCCAAAAGAACGATTGAAGATATTCAGCGGCGTGGTGACTGCCTTGTATCGAATGCCATCAAGCTTGCCGATGCTCTCAATGTAACACTTGATGAACTATGCAGAAAAGAAGCGGAGGAATGATCCTCTGCTTCTTTTTTACAAAAACACCGCTCCAATCGGAACGGCGTTTCTGCATCTTTTTCAAGAGGAACACAAAATATGACATCATGCCTTGGCGTTCTCCGCAGGAGTTGAACCTGCAATACCCTGAGAACATACCGGCAGGACTCTTGCCCTGCCTGAATCAAGGATGTGATAAAAGAAAAGGTAAAACCTTTATTGCTTCATGATATCATTTTAGCACATTATAACCGGACAAACAAGGACATTACCGGACATTACCGGACAACTTTTCAATGCTGTTATTATGTTTCCGCCTTATTGTTCTTTCATCATAATGCATTTCCTTAGCGATCTCCTCCATAGTCAAATAATCAAGATACCGATAATTGAAAATAGCTTCAATCTCATAATCATGTGATTCTGTCAGGAGTGTTCCGCAGGATGCTTTAAAAAAAAATTACCGCTGGAAGATTGAAAGGCAAATCTGATATAAATCCAATGTGGCGGATAAAAGTACTGACAGAGCAGTTTGGAATGTGTGGTATAGGATGGCGTTATGAGATAACCGATCAATGGATCGAACCGGGGGCAAACGGGGAAAAATCAGCATTCTGCAATATAAAGCTGTATGTCAGATCAGATGGTGAATGGAGTGAACCGATACCGGGAACCGGCGGAAGCTCTTTTATTTCAGCAGAAAAAAGTGGTTTGTATACATCTGATGAATGCTATAAAATGGCTCTGACAGATGCCATTAGTGTGGCATGTAAGGCACTCGGAGTAGCGGCAGACGTATACTGGGAAAGTGACAGAACCAAATACGATTCCACTTCCCGTCAAAGGGAACAGGAGCCTGTATCACAGGTAAAGGAATACAGATGCAGTGACTGCGGCAAGCTGTTTGAAAGCTATACGGATAAAAATGGCAAATCATGGGGTGCTGAAATGGTTTATGAGTTAAGCGTTAAACGCAATGCAGACGGAAAAGCCAGATGTTCGGAATGCATGAAGAAACATGATCAGATCAATCTATGCACCTCCGAATAAATACGGCTATAAAATAGCGATTAATCATCCCCGGATAAAGCCGCTCTATGACGCCTACAAAAAGAAGATCGTTGCGGTCATACTTTCGGATGATGAAAGGTTTGAGTTTGAAAGAATTATTTTTAAGATGATTGAAAGGAAAAAAGAAAATGCTCAATAAGGTAATTTTACACGGCAGGCTTACGGCTGACCCGGAGCTTCGGCAGACGCAGAGCGGTATTTCTTCCTGCAGTTTTACAGTGGCAGTTGAGAGAAGCTATAAGGGAGCAAACGGCGAAAAGCAGACGGACTTTATAAAATGTCAGGCATGGAGGCAGACGGCAGAATTTGTCAGCCGGTATTTTTCAAAGGGCAGTCTGATAATCGTTGACGGCAGTCTGCAAAACAACAACTACACCGACAAAAGCGGAGTCAATCACTACACATTTGTTGTAAACGCTGACAGCGTAAGCTTTGGCGGCAGCAAGACAGATAATACAGTACAATCACAGCAGTCCGCACCTGATTCTGCAGAAGCATCACAGCCACCAGATGAACCGGTTGAAATCGGTGATCTGGGAGACTTTGAAGAAATATTAAGTGACGGGGATGTGCCGTATTAAAGCCGCACTTGAAATGTGACCTTTGAAATGAGGTGATAGATTGGCGCAAAAGAAAAGTTTTGTATTATATACAGATAATGCAGAACAATTTCAAATACTGTCTGATGAACAGGCAGGCAAATTGATCAAAGCAATTTTTGCTTATTCTGAAAATAATATAGTGCCGGATTTTGCGGACGGTATGCTTACAATGGCTTTCAGTTTCATAAAAGGACAGATTGACCGCGATTCCGAAAAATGGGAAGAAACACGAAAAAAACGTGCGGAAGCCGGACGTAAAGGCGGCAGGCAAAGTCAAGCAAATCAAGCAAATGCTTCTTTTGCTAAGCAAATCAAACAAAGCCAGGCAAATCAAGCTGTTAATGTAAATGTAAATGATAATGTAAATGTTAATGTTATACCCCCTATATCCCCCAAGGGGGACGAGTCGGTAAAAAAAACCTATTTAAACTCTTTCAGTGAATCCTTTGAGGATTTTTGGAAAGCGTATCCGAAAAAGGTTTCAAAAGCCAATGCGTTAAAGGCATGGAACAAGCTTAAACCAGACGACAATATTGTCAGGGAAATCCTTTCTGCTTTGGAGAAGCAAAAACAATCTTCTCAGTGGCAAAAGGACAACGGTCAGTTTATTCCATACCCTGCAACATGGCTTAACGGCAGACGGTGGGAGGATGAAATAAACAAAAATACAGCTGAACCCCAAAAAGAATACAACTTTGATCTTGAGGACTACAAAGCACTTGTAAATGATTTCGGAGATGGTGAAAATGGATAGTTATTATGATAAAAAAGGCAGGCTCTGGATTGCTGCCAGGATATACATAACAGCTGTAGAAGTTGCCCTTTGTATTACGAAAGAAGTCCTGAATGTATTGGTTATTTAGTAAGAAACGCCAGAGACTACCTCAATCGTTTGAAAGACGTTGCAAGGCAGGGTGATGACAGACTGGTGTCCTAACTGCGGCGCAAGAATGGACGGTGATAAAAAATGTACATAAGAGTCCGTAAAATATGCGGCAAGGAGTTTTCTTCACGGAGCAGCAGGGCGTTTTACTGTTCCGAATGCAAAAAGCAAAAACAGCGCAAATGGTCGTTGAATTACTATCGAAAGAAGATAAATACATCCGCTGCTTGGGATATTGAAAAACCTGTTGCCGGCAGCATGCAGCGGCTCTACGATATTTCAAAATACGGCGTTGATTATCACGAAGCTAAAAAGAAATGTGAGGTGGACAGGCTTGACAAAGGAAAAATTAAAAAAATACCGTGACCTGAAGCTTGAGCTTGAGGATGTGGAAATGCAGATAAATAAGCTTACGGTTCAGGACAGCGTCAAGGGTACGTCAAAATATCCGCCTTTCATCATGCAGACCCACAGAATTGAGGGTACTACTCCTGAAAATTACGGGCTGCTTGAGTACAAGGCTTCTCTCAAAGCAGAAATAAATGAGATCGAGGATTTTGTGGACAGGATCCCGAATTATAAAATCCGAAAGGCTGTCAGAATATATTATCTTGATGAAATCGAACAGGGTGAGGACAAGCCTACATGGGAAGATGTGGCAGATGGATTTTCGGGTGAAACTGGTTTGAGCATTAAAGTCAAAGTTCATAGATTTTTGAGAAAATGTTAACGAATGTATTTTCCGTACAACGTTATATAAAAACGGCAGTTATT
>JBJEQU010000241.1:0-9809 GCA_051881935.1 Porcipelethomonas sp.
GAAGTGCCTTTCTGATCGCCGCCCGGGGCGGCACCTGCAAATAAAAGAGTCATATATCAGAAATCCCTGACCGCCTGTGTGATACTAAGGCAGCACCGCACGATCAGCGTCTGCCGCCATAGGAAAATACGCTTTCCGCCTTGCATAGTAATGCCCTATGGAAAGCGGAAAATATGGACATTTCCGTCTATAATTATACTATATATTTCATAATCTGTCAATAAATGACAAAAAATATTTCAAGGCAGCCCGCATAAATTATCTGTCACGGTACTGCCTTATGTCACAGCATTTTTTTCCTTTTAAATATGATAATACAAATCACCACTACTGCAATGCTCAGCAGAATTATCCAGGGGTACCCGGCTTTTAGTTCGGGCATATTTTCAAAATTCATCCCATACCATCCTGTTATCAGGGTCAGCGGAAAAAATATTGTGGATATAGCCGTCAGGAAAGCCATATTGCTGTTTTGCTTTGCGTCGATCTGGGACTGATATGCGTCACGTACCTGCTGGGCGTATTCAAGAAGAAAAACAGTCCGGTTCATAAGCCTGTCCGCACGGTCGAAAATTGTACCGAAATATTTTCTCTGCTTCTTATCGAACAGATCGTTTTCATCCTGTTCAAATTCCTTGCCCATATCCCGAAGCTCGTCGTAATAGCTCCGCAGAACAAGCAGTTCCCTTCTGATGGGGTTTATACTTTCAGAAAATCCCTCTGTTCTGCCCTCGGAGATTTTTTCCTCAAGCCGCATTATTTTCTTTTCATGATGCAGCAGAAGCTCTGTATCACGCTGCATAAGATGCGAAAAATAGCTGCATACCACACGCTGCACTGTCAGCCGCTGATTTACGCCTCCGCTCTGGATCCTCCGGAGTATATTCTGCGAAAAATTGTAATTGTCAACCACTACAATACACCGCCGGCTGATAAACATCATTATTTTATACCTGCTCTCTGCAATGTCCAGCAGTTTAGGGATGCAGAGTGTCCCCAGGAGGAAATCGTTCTGAGTTTCAATTTTTGAAAATGCAATACTGTCCAGAGAAAGGTCGCCGTCATATTCTATATCTGATAATTTCAGTGCCTCTGCCGCCTCTGAAACTGAAGAAAGTATGATTGCGGAACATTTTTCTCTTTCAAGCTGCTGAGCTTTTATTTGTTCGGGACAATCCCCCAGCTTGTATATTAACATTTATTTGCTGCTGACAATGTCTGCACCCTGCGCCTGCTCATAAGCCTTGTCGTAGAAATGCTCCTGACTGTTGTTCTTTTCATTGTCATTTTCCACACGGATATAATTTCCGCTGCTGTTCATTTCTCTTGCCTGAACGTTGTCCGACATTATTTTATCAAACATATAAACTATCTGTTCCCGGATACGTTCATCATTGACAGGTGCTGCAACCTCGACTCTGCGGAGAGTGTTTCTGGTCATGAAATCAGCGGAAGCAATATAAATTTTTGCCGCTTTGCCCCTGCCGAAAATATAAATTCTCGAATGCTCAAGGAAACGTCCCACAATGCTTATTACCCTTATGTTTTCTGTTTCCCCTGCAACCCCCGGAATAAGGCAGCATATTCCTCTTACTGCAAGCTCGATCTTAACTCCTGCCTTTGAAGCCTTTATAAGCCCGTCGATTATAGTTTTGTCAGTAAGGGAATTTATCTTTACACCGATATATGCCTCCCTGCCGCTTTCTGCAAGCTTTATCTGCTCATCAATCATTTCCATGACCCGGTTCTGCAGGCAGTTCGGTGCAACAAGAAGAGCCTCGGAGCTTTTTACCGTAGTATCAGAAGCAAGGGCGTTGAAAACATCATTTGCGTTTTTTCCTATTGTCTGGTCAGCAGTCATAAGGGACATATCCGTATAGATACGGGCAGTTTTTTCGTTGTAATTGCCGGTGCCTATCTGGGTAAAATATTCAGGATTGCCGTTGGTGTTTTTTGTTATAAGACAAAGCTTGGAATGTACCTTGAAGCCGTTGAGCCCGTAGATCACAGTGCAGCCGGCAGCCTCCAGCCGTCTGGACCATTCGATATTGTTTTCCTCGTCAAATCTCGCTTTCAGCTCCACAAGCACTAGTACATCCTTGCCGTTTTCGGCAGCTTCGATCAGTGCATTTACCACCTCACTGTTTTTTGCGACTCTGTAAAGGGTCATTTTTATTGAAACGACATTCTTATCGGCTGCCGCCTCGTGAAGCATATTCAGAAACGGCTTTATACTGTCAAAGGGATATGCAAGGAACTTGTCATTTTCCCTGATCTGTGCAAGGACAGACCTGCCATCAGCAAACTGTGCTGATTTCTGCGGAATCCTTTTCGGATAGAAAAGCCCGGATTTCTGGCGGAGATGATCCTGCAGTTCAAACACAAAAGAAAGATCAAGGGGGGATATATTTCTGAAAACGTATTTCCGTTCCACATCCAGATATTTGCAGAGCTTTTTAACGATTTCCTTGTCAAGATCCCTGGAAAGCTCCAGACGGACAGGGGAAAGCTTCTTTCTCTGCTTTATAATATCAGCCATAAATTCACGGTAATCAAGATCCTCATCATAAAGTGAATCTGCGTCAATATCGGCATTTCTCGTAACCCTCAGAAGTGACTTGGATTTTACAGTATACTCCCTGAAAACCTCGTTGGCAAAATGGAGTATAAGCTCCTCGGAGAGAATATATGTACCGCTGTTTTTGCTGACTTCAATAAGTCTTGGAATAACTCCGCTGCCGCATTGGATTATGCCTATTTTTTTCTTGCCGTTTTTCTTTTCAAGAACTGCCGCTGCGTAGATCTCCCTGTTTTTCAGAAAAGGAAATGGCTGTCTATCGCCGACTATAACCGGAGAAAGGAAAGGTGCGATTTCAGAATTAAAATATTCTTCAAGATGTTCATTTTCTTTCTTGTCAATATTTTTGAAATCAACAATTCTTACATTGTGCTCCTCAAGCCTGCCCATAAGCTTTCCATAGACAACATCCTTGCGCTCGTTAAGCCGGTGCACTCTGTCAAGAACAGCGTCTATCTGTTCCCCGGCAGTCATATCCGTTTTGTTTTCACGGATGTTCTTGTCAAGAAGCATCTGGTCGATCAGCGAACCTACACGCACCATAAAAAATTCATCAAGGTTGCTCTGATAGATAGATACAAAGGACAGTCTTTCACAAAGGGGATTTTTATTGCTTTCCGCCTCTTCAAGAACCCTCTCATTGAATTTCAGCCAGGATATTTCCCTGTTCATATAAACCTGTTTTTCATTGTTTTCTGCTTTGCTCATTTTAAATCGCTCCATTTCTATGCATTATAATCATAAATTTATTCCCTGAAAGTCTGTTAACGGGAACTTTCCGAACACTTCCCATCCTGTAACCCAATTTATAACATGCATAATATAATTATAAATTTCCTATGTGAAATGTGAAATCACATTAATGTAAATTCTATGTAAATTTACCTTTGCTTTGCCGGATATAATTAAGGAATCTTTTGTTAAATATAGCCAAACAGCAAGTGCAAAAAGTGTCAGATTATGTTATAACTGCCGAAAATTAAAAAATCCAGATTTTTATGTCAGGAAAAGGGTCGCCAAATTGTTATGCATAATAGAAGAGGAAATTCAGAAGGGTTTTTTCTTCAATAAATAACAATACCGCCCTGAAAGGGCAGAAAGGAATGAGTGTTATGAACACATTCAAAAAATTCGCTGCATCACTTGCAGCATTCACAGCAGCAGCGTCCCTCGGCGTTGGAAGTCTCTCAGTATCAGCCGCAAATCTTACAGAGGTCAACACAGATTTACTGGCTGACCAGGCTACAGCAGAAGAAGAATTCGTAGCTTCTTTTGACAACCCCCAACGAGGTCAGAGCCGCAAATCTCTATCTCGACAGCGGTGTTTCCTTAATTGAAGCCCAGACAATGATGGATCAGTATATTGACGGTGAGAGAAAAATCGCCGCAATGTCCGCTGCATCGTCCGGCAGCAGATCAATCGATACTAACACAAATTTCTACAGTTCAACCAACCTGTCCTCTAACCAGCACTATGGTGTTGTGATTGCCAACAATGGTTCGGCTGTGATTAGAACAACAACTCTTACCCTCGAATATGTTTCAGACTGGATAAGCTTTGTTGGTTCTTCACCATTTGGTGAAACATTAAATCCGAACAGTACATTATCCGATGATCTAGACCTTGTAGGAAATGCCCTCACAATTGTAGGCAGTGTACCAGCAATGGAATCAACAGTTACTCCGGCGGCAGAGTATGAAATTCCGTTTAATGTTGTAATGACATCCGGAAATTCAGGCAATGAAAGCTTCTCAGAAGGCACACTGTATCATAAGTTTACATTCACAAGGGATTATTGTAAGCCTGCTGATGCTAATAATGATACAACTTTCTGCTTCGAGACTTATGTCCGCGGAGACGTTAACCACGACGGTATCGTTGATACTTATGATGAAGCGTATCTGACAAACTACTGTCTGAACATTTTAACAGATTTATCTTTCTCCTACACAGACAAGAGCGATAATATCGCAGCGATCATCAACAAGCTGGCAGCTGACACAGACAAGAACGGTTATGTCACTGTTGCTGATCTTACATGGGTTTCACAGCATATCGAATAAATAATATATCAAACTATTGAAAGGAAAGTGATTTTGTATGAAAAAAATGAAAAAAACATTAGCAGTTCTTTCATCACTGACGTTACTTTTGGGTACGACAGGCATGACGACATTTGCATCTGAGACCACTTCGGATGATATTCCTTCGTGGGAACAGGCACTCCTTGAATCGGATGATGACCCCTCATGGAAAGAGGAAATCCTTGAAAGAGCATATGCAGTCAAGGAACTTCTTGCTGAGAATGGCATTGTTGGCGAAGAAGCTGATAAAATGATTGAGCAATACATAGACGGTTCAAGAAAGATTGCAGCATCCCAGGTAACTCAGGACGGAGTGGAAAGAGATTATTTTCGGCATCTTTTGGATTCAGATGATACTCTTACGTGGGAACAGGCACTCCTTGAATCAGATGAAGATCCTTCATGGAAAGAGGAAACTCTTGAACATGCATATAACATCAAAGCAATTCTTGCCGAGAATGGCGTTGTCGGCGAAGCCGCTGATAAAATGATTGTAGAATACATGGATGCCTCAAGAGAGTTAGAAGCTTTAGAAGCTTCCGGAGGAACTTATATACAGGGAATAACCCGTAAAGTGAAAGATGAAAGATATTACCAGAATCTTCTCGACACAGGACATTACTGGGACGGTTATCACTGGGTAAAACCAATTACATATGGTAGGACAATTGTTTACACAACCTATACGGAAAATTCCGGAGTAATCAGAATTGACCCGGATGATCCGAATAATGTTGGGTTAGAAATTGAAGGCGAAGCAACCTATGAATACGACCCGGAAACTAAAAATCTTATCATCGGCGGGGATGGTCTGCTCGATACTTATGGATATGGCAGTCTTATCAACTCGTTTGATGTCAGATCGGTAGTTATTGAAAAGGATGTCATTATTCAGATTCTTGACGACGAGTATAATTCATTCTTCTGGTCTGTTCTTACTATGCCGGAGGAACACAGAAACTGGCGTCCTGTCTATACTTATGAAGACAGCGATCTCGTTGAGAAATACAATACTTTAATAGATTTGGTTTGCGAGGAAAGTGGTGGACAGGACAGAGAGACCGTAAAGGGATGGTTCCCCCTCAATATTCTCCCCGAAGGTACAGACCCCCACACTGTATATAACGACAGGGAACTTCCGCCAGTACACGAACCATCCATATATGGAGACTTTGACGATAGCTATGGTAATACGCTGTTATGGGAATATGATCCCGGCTATTCGCTGATGATCGGATGCATCGGAACATTTGATGCTGATGCGTTTATAGACAGCTTCACCGAAAGACTGGGCGATAAAATCGCCAATTTCAGCGTTGAGGAAATATACCTGAATACGGAACGTATAACTATCCCCGGCTTTGAAGATGATGAAGAGGGCGCAAAGGAATATATCCTCGGTCTCATCGAACAGAAAAAGGCTGAATTTTCAGAAGCTGCAGCAGAGGAAACTGAGGTAACCGAAGCAACAGAAGCAACCGAAGCAACTGAACCGACCGAAGAAAGCATTCTTGCAAAAATGATTGAGAATACTGTTATCAAGATCGCAGACAAGGCAGAGGAAGATACGGCAGATGCTGCTGAAGAAATTGCCAAGCTTTTCGGCGATGTAAACGGCGATGATGAACTTGACGTGCGTGACGCTGCATTCATCGCAAAAGAAATAGCCGGCGGCAAGGCATCCGCACTCCCGGACACAGCCGACTATAATAAGGACGGAAAGAAAAATGTAAGAGATGCTGCTGCAATGGCAAAGGATATTGCGTCAGGCAGAATCTGACAGTTATATACTGTTTGGATAAATATGGGTGATCATAAAACGGTACCTTCGGGTGCCGTTTTAGTTTGTCAAAAAACTAAGCGGAGGATTTTTCCTCCGCCATATATATATTATAGGCAACACCGCACAATCTCTGTGCGGTGTTGCCTATATCACCAATTTGCAAAAATGTCTCTGGATTCCTTTAAAAATTCATAAGGAATTTCAATGCTGTCTGCCGTTATAGTCCTGTGCTCATCCGTTATAGGCCATGGATTGCAGCCGTTATCTTTGCTTTCGATTCCGACCTGCTCCGCAGTAAAATGAATGCCGCAGTTCTGACATACAAGCTCAGTTCCCTCTGCCTCATAGCGGCCGTTTCCCGAAGTATAGCACGACTGACAGGTGTTGAATGCAGTGCGTATATTGCCGCTGCTGTCCTTAATTGCCAGAACCTCCATTTCAGTCCCGTCAACTGTCACCGGATAGAAAGAAGCAGTTTCCGAAATACCGCTGACTGGTATTATAAGATCTTCAGGCTCTGCTGCTCCATTTTCTTCTGATGCAGGATCATTTGCCTCCGACTGTTCAGTGTCTCCGCAGCCTGTAAAGCTCAGGACTGCAGCAGCAGTCATCATTAACAAAACCAGTTTTTTCATTTTTTTCCTCCCTGTTTCAGTACCTCATATCCTTTATCGGAAATTGCCTTTTTCATTTCCTCAAGGTGTTCAAGCGAACTGTTCAGAACGATCACAGCCGTTCCCTTCTCATGATTTGCAGTTGCTTCTTCGACCTCCGGGAATTTCTCAAGGCATTTCTTTACTGTCGATTCACAGTGCTGACACATCATGCCCTTGATTTTAAATGTATAGGTCTGTGTATTATCAGCCGCAAGTGATGAAATATCAGCCTGATTCTTTATACGCCTGTCATGCCTTGTATCACGGATCTTCAGGAGATTCAGCCTGAGTGCATTTGTCACCACGCAGAAGCTTGACAGGCTCATAGCCGCTGCCCCGAACATCGGGTTCAGTTCCCAGCCAAACAGCACTATAAATGCCCCGGCCGCCAGCGGTATACCGATCGTATTGTATATAAATGCCCAGAACAGATTCTGGTGGATATTGCGAAGTGTAGCCCGGCTAAGTCTGACAGCGCCGGCAGCGTCTGCAAGGCTGCTCTTCATCAGCACAACATCCGCCGCGTCAATAGCAATGTCAGTACCTGCACCAATGGCTATACCTATGTCAGCACGGGTAAGCGCCGGCGCATCGTTGATCCCGTCCCCCACCATTGCGACTCTGCCGTACTTCTGGAGCCTGCGTATCACCGCCTCCTTGCCGTCTGGGAGAACCCCTGCAATAACCTCATCTGCACCGACCTGTCTGCCGATAGCGTTTGCAGTGCGCTCATTGTCCCCTGTCAGCATCACGACCTTTATACCCATATTTTTCATCTGACGGACAGCTTCCGGTGAATCAGGCTTTATCGTATCAGCAACGGCTATAATTCCCAGCAGCTTATTATCTTCAGCAAAAAACAGCGGCGTTTTTCCTTCCTGTGAAAGCCTGTCGGCAGTACTTCTCATCTCATCTGATATATCCGCCTTTGTGCTGATAAAATTCAGATTGCCGCCGTAAAGGTTTTTTCCGTCATGCCTTGCTGTAAGTCCGTTTCCTGCCAGAGCCTCAAAATCTGTAACATCATATGCCGCGGTCTGCTTTTCCTGAGCATATTCCACTACCGCTTTTGCAAGGGGATGTTCGCTTTTTCTTTCAAGAGAGTATGCTGCCTCAATCAGTTCATGTTCATCTGACGACAGCGGTATTATATCCGTAACCTTCGGTTCGCCGCTGGTGATAGTGCCTGTCTTGTCGAGGACAGCTATCTGCACCCTGCCTGTTGTTTCCAGTGATACCGCAGTTTTGAAAAGTATGCCGTTTTTTGCTCCGACTCCGTTTCCGACCATTATTGACACAGGCGTTGCAAGTCCCAGTGCACATGGGCAGCTGATGACCAGTACCGATATGGCTCTTGCCAGTGCATAGCCTGCAGTCTGTCCCACTGCCAGCCAGATAATAAGTGTGATAAGGGCAATGGCTATGACAGCCGGTACAAAAATCCCCGATACCTTATCAGCTATCTTGGCAATCGGCGCCTTTGTGGCAGCGGCATCACTTACCATCTTAATGATCTGGGAAAGTGTTGTATCCTCCCCCACCCTTGTCGCTTCGCACCTGAGAAATCCCGACTGATTTATAGTAGCAGCCGAAACCCTGTCCCCGGCAGCTTTGTCAGCCGGAATACTCTCTCCCGTAAGAGCCGATTCATTGACAGCACTGTGTCCTTCAAGTACAATTCCGTCCACAGGGATATTTTCACCGGGTCTTACCACAAATACATCCCCTGTTTTTACCTGCTCAACAGGTACGGTAAATTCACTGCCGTCACGTTCAATGACCGCAGTTTTCGGCGACAGCTTCATCAGACCTTTAAGTGCGTCTGTGGTTTTTCCCTTGGAACGTGCCTCCAGCATTTTTCCGACAGTTATCAGGGTGAGTATCATTGCGGCTGCTTCAAAGTAAAAGTTCATCATGTCGTCCATGACAGCTTCTTCATTGCCTGAAACCACCGCACCTGTCATATGGAAAAGTATATAAACGCTCCACAGGAAGGATATTCCCGAACCCATTGCAACAAGTGTATCCATGTTCGGGGAGCGGTGTATGAGTCCCTTGAAACCGCTGATAAAGAATTTCTGGTTTATTACCATTATAAGCGCAGTCAGCAGCAGCTGAACAAGACCCATTGCCACATGATTTCCGTCAAACCAGGACGGCAGAGGCCAGTCCCACATCATGTGTCCCATTGACAGGTACATAAGCGGCAGCAGTATTGCTACTGAAGCGATAAGCCGCTTTTTCAGCGCAGGAGTTTCCCTGTCATCCAGTGAGTCATCCGGCGGGGCTGATTTTTCTGCCCCCCTGACCGATGCGCCATAGCCGGCGTTTTCCACAGCCCTGATTATCTGTGATGCCGATGCAGTGCCCTCGACCCCCATTGAATTGGTCAGCAGGCTCACCGAACAGGAAGTGACTCCGGGTACTGCAGAAACTGCCTTTTCCACTCTAGTACTGCATGCAGCACAGCTCATTCCTGTTATGTTGTATTGTTCCATCTGATTTCCTCCTTATCCGGCTATACAGCATGACTGATCCATTTCTATTTCATCTTAGCAGGCAATTGTGTAGTTTTTGTGTAGTTTTTATGTGGAATTAATATTGATTTGCAGGCTGCTGCCCGGCGAATATCTTTATTTACATTAAACTTACGGCAATACCGCATAATTATTGTCGTACAGATGCGTAGTCAGATTTTTTGTCAGAT
>JBJEQU010000242.1:0-9788 GCA_051881935.1 Porcipelethomonas sp.
AGGAAAAATTTCCGAGCCGAAGGAGGTAATGTAAAATGAAGTTTGAAGGTAAGGTCATAAAGTACGGCGATAACGTTGATACAGATGTTATCATTCCGGCAAGATATCTTAATACAAGTGATAAAAAGGAACTCGCATCACATTGTATGGAAGACCTTGATGCTGAATTTACAAAAAAAGTAAATAACGGTGATATAATGGTGGCAGGCTTTAATTTCGGATGCGGATCTTCAAGAGAACACGCTCCTATTGCTATCAAGGAAAGCGGTATTTCACTTGTTATTGCTAAAAGCTTTGCAAGAATCTTCTACAGAAACTCTATTAACATAGGTCTTGCAATTTTAGAATGTCCTGAAGCAGTTGACGCCATTGAAAACGGCAACACAGTTGAAGCTGATCTGGATAAGGGTATCATTACAGACAAGACAACAGGAAAGCAGTTTAAAACAGAACCATTCCCGGAATTTATCCAGTCGATCATTACAAACGGCGGACTTGTTGAGTCAATTAAAAACGGCAGCTTTAAATAAGGAGAAAGACAGATGGAATTTAATATAGCTTTACTCAGGGGCGATGGTATAGGTCCTGAGATCGTAGACAGTGCAGTAGAGGTCCTGAAAAAAACAGCAGAAAAGTTCGGTCATAAGTTTAACTTCACACCTTATCTTATAGGCGGTGCAGCTATTGACGCTACTGGAAAATCTCTTCCGCAGGAAACAGTAGACGGATGCCTTGCAAGTGACAGCGTACTTTTAGGTTCAGTAGGCGGTCCTAAGTGGGACAGCCAGCCACCGGAAAATCGTCCGGAAAAGGCGCTTTTAGGCATCCGTGCAGCTCTTGAGCTTTTTACAAATTTAAGACCTGCCAAGCTTTACGGAACACTTAAGGAAGCGAGTCCTCTCCGTTCCGATATTGCTGAAAACGGTTTTGATATCATGATTGTAAGAGAGCTTACCGGCGGTATCTACTTTGGCGAAAGAGGAAGACGTGAGGGTAAATATGGCATTGAAGCCTATGATACAGAGTGCTACAGCAAAATGGAAATCGAGCGTATTGCAAAGGTAGCATTTGAAACGGCAATGAAGAGAAACAGGAATGTTATCAGTATTGATAAGTCAAACGTTCTTGAAAGCTCCAGACTGTGGAGAGAAACTGTTCATGAGATGGCAAAGCAGTATCCTGAGGTTACTGTTACAGATATGCTGGTTGATAACGCAGCTATGCAGCTTGTAAAAAATCCTGCACAGTTTGATGTTATTGTAACTTCAAATATGTTCGGTGATATTCTCTCCGATGAGGCTTCACAGATAACAGGTTCTATCGGTATGCTTCCATCTGCTTCTCTTGGTTCCACAAAGAGAGGTATGTATGAGCCTATCCATGGTTCTGCCCCTGATATTGCAGGACAGAACAAGGCAAATCCTATTGCAACTATCCTCTCAGCTTCCATGATGCTCAGATATTCCTTTGACCTTGAAAAGGAAGCGAATGCTATTGACAATGCGGTCAATAAGTTTCTGGAGCTTGGATACAGAACAGCTGATCTGGTAGGAAACACAGGCGCAAAGGCACTCTCTACCACAGAAGTTACAGAAAAGATACTTGAACTTCTCTGATATCCCACTTAATCTCTACGGAGGCGACAATTTTTGAACCCTAAACTTTATGACCTGCATTGCAGACTTAATTCACTGGTTATATTCAGGAATATTTTAAACTGCCGTACTATAAAAAGTCTTGACAGGCTTCTTGAAAGTCTTGAAAAGGATACTACCCTCGGACAGGTCAGGGCATATTCTGATTTTGTCTCGAATCTTTACCGTCACCATAACGATCTCAGCTCGTATATTTTAACCCTTATTTTAGAGGATGAGAATATATACATGATAAGAAAAGCGCATAAGCTTGAAATAAGTGAAAAAATGCATGACTGTCTTATCAATGAGTTTTCATCCCTCCAGCAGATCGCCGGTCTGACGTCGAACGAGATCAGAAGCGATATTGATTACAATGGTTTTCTTCCTGAATGGGATAATTCTCCTCATGATTTCGAAGCAGAATACAGAAACCGTATCGACAACATTGAACGCTTCGGATATGGAATCTATGCTAAATATTACATGTTCATTGTCAAGGACAGCAATATTGTCCCGGTAAAATATCCTGATGAGGTAAAGCTCTCCGAGCTTATAGGCTACGAAAAACAGCGTCAGCTTATCATAGACAATACTCTTGCACTTATTAACGGAAAACCGGCTCTGAATGTACTTTTAAGCGGAGATGCCGGAACAGGAAAGTCCTCATCAGTAAAGGCTATAGCCAATGAATACCGTGATATGGGACTGCGTATTATTGAGATCCGCAAGGATCAGCTCAGAGAGATCCCTGTCATTATCGATAATCTCAGCAAAAATCCCCTTAAATTTATTCTGTTTATCGACGATCTTTCCTTTGCAAAGGACGATGATAACTTCGGTGCATTAAAGGCTATCCTTGAAGGCTCGGTGTCTGCAAGGGCAAATAATATCGCAATTTATGCAACCAGCAACAGACGTCATCTTGTCAAGGAAAGCTTCTCTGACAGGGAAGGTGATGATATCCACCGCAACGATACAGTCCAGGAGCTTATCTCGCTTTCAGAGCGTTTCGGTTTAAGTATAACATTCTCAAGACCGAATAAATATGAATATCTTGATATTGTTAAGGGACTTGCAAAACAAAAAGGACTTGCAATGTCCGATGAAGAACTTGAAAAGGAAGCGGAGCGTTTCGCTGTGGGAAGAAGCGGACGTTCTGCAAGAGCGGCAAAGCAGTTTGTTGATAAAATGCTTTCCGCAGAATAAAATGCAGATAAATGCACTGACGGGAACAGCCGCACAGATAACGGTCTTACAGAGAAGCTGTTTCAGGCTGAGATACAGCAGACACGGCTGATGCGCATATCCTCCCCGAGCAGGGCGGCTGAAATATAATACTAATCCAATATCAACCTGCTGAAAGTTTCTCCACTGTCATGAAACTTCTTTCAACTTAAACGATAAGGGATTAGTATAAAAGTAAGCTGCTCCGGATTTCCACCGTTATAGGGAAACGTATTGTCATACGAAAGTATCAGATACGAAAAATATTATTCCGAAGTGGTATAGCATGCAGGAAAACTGCATGTCTTCGGGATAAAATTTATAAAGAATGGATGTATTTTAATATGCTTACTCTTGATAAAGTTTATCACGCAGGTTTTGTTCTTAAAGATGTTATCAGAAAAACTGATCTTATCCACGCTCCGAAAATAAATCCGGAATGTAATGTATATCTGAAAACCGAAAATCTTCAGATAACAGGTTCGTTTAAGGTAAGGGGTGCTTACTACAAAATTTCACAGCTCAGTGATGAAGAAAAGGCAAAGGGTGTTATTGCTTGCTCTGCCGGAAATCATGCCCAGGGCGTTGCCCTGGCTGCCGCTAAAAACGGTATTAAATCACTTATCTGCCTGCCGGACGGCGCACCTATCTCCAAGGTTGAAGCCACAAAAAGCTACGGCGCAGAGGTTTGTCTTGTAGAAGGGGTCTATGATGACGCCTATAACAAGGCAATGGAACTCAAAGAAGAAAAGGGATACACATTTGTTCATCCCTTTGATGATGAAAACGTTATTGCAGGTCAGGGAACAATAGGTCTTGAAATTCTTGACCAGCTCAGCGATGTGGATGCTGTTATTGTGCCGGTTGGCGGCGGCGGACTTATTTCAGGTGTTGCCTTCGCAATAAAGCAGTTACGCCCGGATATCAAGGTTTACGGTGTTCAGGCAAGCGGCGCACCAAGTATGGTACAGTCACTTAAAAATAATAAAATAGAATGCCTCGACTCCGTTTCAACAATTGCAGACGGCATAAAGGTTAAGGAACCGGGAGTTAATACCTTTGAATACTGCAAAAAGTATGTGGACGATATAGTCACCGTAACCGATGATGAAATTTCTTCAGCTATACTTTCACTCATCGAACACCAGAAGCTGATCTCAGAGGGTGCAGGAGCAGTTTCAGTAGCGGCGGCAATGTTCAATAAAGTCCCTGTCAAGGGCAAAAAGGTAGTATGTCTCGTCTCAGGAGGCAATATCGATGTAACAATTCTTTCAAGAGTCATTAAAAGAGGACTTCTCAAATCAGGACGTTCAGACTCCATTAATATCGAACTGATTGACAAGCCCGGACAGCTCCGTGATGTATCTAAGATCATTGCAGATCTCGGCGGAAATGTTATTGCTATCCATCACGAAAGAGCAAGTGAAAATTCTGACATCAACGGCTGTTATCTTAGAATACTTCTCGAAACAAGAAACTTTGAACATATCAACATGATAAGAAAGGCTATCACCGACGCTGGCTTTACTATTGTTTAATTTATGGGCTTTTGCCCTGTAATAAAAAGGAGAGAATATCAATGAACACAGTTTACACAAAAAATGCTCCTGAAGCATTAGGACCCTACTCACAGGCTATTATTTCAGGCAATATGGTATTTACATCAGGACAGATTGCGATCAATCCTGCAACAAATTCCGTTGAAGCAACTGACATTGAAGGTCAGACAGAACAGGTTATGAAAAATTTAGGGGAAGTTTTAAAGGAAGCCGGCAGCTCCTTTGAAAAGGCAGTAAAAACAACATGCTTTTTAAAGAATATGTCTGATTTTGCGGCTTTTAACGGAATTTACGGCAAATACTTTACCTCAAAGCCGGCAAGAAGCTGCGTTGCAGTAAAGGAACTTCCTAAGGATGTCCTTGTTGAAGTTGAGGTTATTGCTGAAAGATAATTATTGACCGGTAATTTTAAAAAATGCCCCCGTTCTTATAACGGGAGCATTTTTTAATAAAAGACGCTTTGCAAATGAAAGCGTCTCAGACTGTAGAAAAATATAGTTTTACGATTGATCAGGGGCAGCCCTCTCTTGCAGGGCATGCCCCTCTTTCAAAACAGTCCACCGGACTGTTTTGAAATTCACCCTATGCGGAGCGCCCCTAAGGCAAAGAATTTCGCCCTCTGCGGAGGGCGACCAGAGGACGCTGTCCTCTGGACACCTGCCACTTTTAAAAAAGTGGACAAAACTTTAATTCCACTATTCGCATACAAAAGAGACTTTTTCTACAAATATTTTTTGCTGATTATAACTTTTTATCCTAAAGTTATTTCGATATTATTTTTCTCACAGAGCTTATCCGCACTGATGTAACATCCTTCAATTTTTTCACCATTGAGTATCATTTCCTTAACACCACTCTGAACATGGCCCGGGTTCTTAACTTCAATATCAAGATCCTTACCTCTGAATTTCTTGAAAATCTTAAATCCGTCCCATTTTGCCGGAACAGCAGGATTTATCTCAATTCCGTCAGCGTCTGGTCTCATACCGCAGATACCTTCAACACATCCTACCATAACTGTTGAAGCTGTACCGGTAAGCCAGTGAACGTGTGAACGGCCTGCAAACGGTGAATCAGTACTTTCAGTAAACTGTCCATGGGCATAAGGCTCCAGAACTCTTATTTCTGCCTTGTCATTCATTGCGGCAGGGGATGTTTCCATAAAATATTCAAATGCCCTGTCACCATGACCTAAAAGTGCCTCGGCAAGTATCAGCCATCCCTGTGACTGCGAGAAAATACCTCCGTTTTCCTTTGTCCCGTCATTGTAAATGTGCATAAGAGCACCGTCAAAATATTCCTCTGCATAAGGGGGATCGAGAAGCTTTGCACCATATGGCGTATTAAGTTTCTCATACACAGTTTCCATGGCTTTTGCACCCTTTGTTGAAACTTCAAAACCGGAAATTACGCTCCAGCTTTGAGGATTGAGCCACATATTTGCTTCCTTGTCATTTTTTGCTCCGACAATTACTCCATCTTCTCTGATTCCTCTTATAAATCTGTCCTCGTCCCAGCATTTTTCAAGGGCATCTCCAAGCTCCTTCTGAACCCTTTCGATGTATTTTACATACTCATCATCATTTTTCTTCTGAGCCATATCCTTTATAACGCTCATTGCATAGTAAAGCTGGAATGCAACAAATGTGGATTCACCCTTTGCACCAAGTCTCAGGCAGTCATTCCAGTCTGCGTGAAGTCCGGCAGGCATTGCATTTTCACCCAGTCTTTCCATAGAAAATCTTATGGCATTTTTAAGATGTTCATAAACTGTGTCCTCACCGCCGTTTGCATATACAATGACCTCATCAAGGAATCCCTCATTGCCGCTTTCGCCGATATATTTCACAATAGTAGGGAACAGCCACAGCGCATCATCTGCACGATATGAAGGGTGTCCTGTTTCCCTTACATAATCCGGATCGTCCGGAGTATTTTCATGTCCTGCATTATGATTGAATTTAACAAGAGGCAGTCCGCCGCCGTTATCCACCTGTGCTGAAAGCATAAACCTGATTTTTTCCAGTGCAAGCTCCGGATCAAGATGAATAATACCCTGAATATCCTGAACAGTATCACGATAACCATATCCGTTTCTCAGACCGCAGTAAATGAGAGAAGCTGCCCTCGACCATATATATGTAATAAAACACTGATAAGCGTTCCATACATTTATCATGTTGTTAAATTCCTCACTGGGAGTTTCAACAGAGAAATTCTCAAGCTTTGAATGCCAGAAGCTTTTAAGCTCCTCTATTTCCTTTTCAGCCTTGTCTGTATTATTATAGCTTTCTATGATCCTGTCGGCTTCATCACTTTCCTTTGCACCGAGAATATAATTGAGGGTTATTTCCTCTCCCGGTTTAAGAACTATATCTGACTGGAGCACTCCGCATGAATTTAAGTTATAATTCATTGAATTATCCAGCTTTCCTTTTTCTACCATGAGAGGATTTGAATATGTCCTGTAGCTGCCGATAAATTTCTCAAGATCTCCGCAAGAAGCTGAAATTTCAGCACCTGTCATACCAAAAAATCTGTCTCTCTTTCTGTCATTGATACTGTTTTCACTTATGGTCTGAACTATCTTATTATTATCGAATCTTGTCTTTGTGATAAAAAGAGAATACTGTAAATTAACCTGATCCTGTTCATAGTTATCTTCGTTGGTAAATTCAATAAAGCCGAATACAGAAAGTCTGCGTTCCTTTGAATCATTGTTCTTTATTTTGCAGTTCCACACCTCGTATGTTGCACCGTTGGGAACATAATAAGTCGTTCTGGAAGAAATTTTCTCATATTCAGATGAGATAACAGTATAGGCAGTACCATGTCTGCATTCACTCTTATACTTGTCCTCCGGCTTTCCCACAGGCTGCCATGACGCAGACCAGTAATCATTAAGCTCATTGTCACGGATATAGATATATCTTCCCGGAAGTGACATCATAGAATTGAATCTGAAACGTGTAATTCTACCGTTTGCACCGGATTTTACAAAGCTGTATCCTGCCGCATTATTTGAAATAATTGCTCCGTATTCCGGCGAGCCAAGATAGTTTACCCATGGTGCCGGGGTGTCCGGTTTAGTAATAACGTATTCTTTGTTTTCAAGGTCAAAATAACCATACTTCATAAGCGTTTCTCCTTTTATTTTCATGTTTTAATGTAGTCAGCGAAAATTCTGTCATAGATATGATAACATTTAATTTCAACAATTTCAAGACCTTTTTTCTTTATAGGAAAAGAACTTGAAAATTTTCTTCACATAATGCAAAATTCCTATCTTTTACAGGCTATAAAATATAAAGCCATAGAATTCCGATGATATTTGAAATTCTATGGCATTTATAATTTACCAATTTTTATTACTCTTCGTCATCAGGATCAACAGATTCATTTGCGGCATTTTCCACTTCATTTTTCTCTGCTTCTGAATTTATAGCATCCTGTTTAAGCTCTTCCTCAGTAGGCTGCTCAACCTCATGAGTTTCCGCTTCGTCATCATGCTCAGCACGGGTAAATGAAACAACTCTGCTTTCATCATTTAATCTCATTACCTTTACACCTGCTGCATATCTTCCCATGACCCTGACATCTGCACAGCGTATTCTGATTATAATACCGTCATTGGATATCATAATTATATCATCTGTCTCGTCAACGACCTTGATACCACAGACATAACCGTTTCTTTCGCTGACGGAATAATTTTTAAGACCAAAACCGCCTCTGTTCTGGAGCTTATATGCGTCAAGAGCCGTTCTTCTTCCGTAACCTTTTTCAGTAATTGTAAGAAGTGAAGCACCATCTCTCATTCTTGCCATCGAAACCACAGTATCATCGCCCCGGAGCTTTATTGCTTTTACGCCATGAGCTGAACGTGACATAACTCTGATGTTTTCCTCGGCGATCCTTATTGCCATACCATTCCTTGTTGCAATAAAAAGTTCCGAGCTTCCGCTGGTCATTCTGACACCGGCTATTTCGTCCCCGTCGTCAAGTCCTATTGCAATAAGACCATTTTTTCTTACATTTTTATATGCAGGAAGCGGCGATCTTTTTATTTTGCCTCTCCTCGTGACCATAACAACGTACTTGCCTTCGTCGAAATCGGAGGTTTTTATCATAGCCTCAATTTTTTCACCCTCTTCAAGAGGAAGCAGATTTACAGCATTTACCCCTCTTGAGGATTTTGAACCCTCGGGCACTTCATAGCATTTGAGCTTGTACATTATACCTTTATTGGTAATAAAAAGGATATTGTCATGAGTAGAGCAGATAAACATTTCCTCAACAAAATCCTCTTCACGCTGCTTCATTCCCTGAACGCCTCTGCCGCCCCTGTTCTGGGTTTTATAGGTGTCAAGAGTCATTCTCTTAATATACCCTTTGTTGGTATAGGTAACAACACAGTCCTCAACAGGGATGAGATCTTCAATATCTACCTCTCCGCTTACAGACTCGATCTGAGTTCTTCTTTCATCGCTGAATTTTTTTCTTATTTCAGCAAGTTCTTCTCTTATTATTTCATGGATCTTATTTTCATCGGCAAGGATTTCCTCCATTTCTTTTATCTTCTGATGGAGATCCTCAAGTTCTTCCTCCAGTTTCTTTCTTTCAAGACCGGTAAGCTTACCCAAAGTCATCTGTACAATAGCATCCGCCTGAATTTCAGTAAGAGAGAACCTTTCCTGCAATCTCTGCTTTGAATGAGGAATATTTTCCGAAGTTTTACATATTTCAACTACTTCATCTATATTATCCGTTGCAATGCATAATCCTTCCAGAATGTGGGCTCTTGCCTTCGCTTTTTTAAGCTCAAATTCTGTTCTTCTTCTTATTACATCGACCTGGAATTTTATATATTCTTCAATACACTGCTTCAAAGTAAGAACCTTCGGCTCACCGTTTACAAGGGCAAGCATAATTACTCCGACAGTATCCTGCAGCTGAGTGTACGAAAAGAGCTTATTCAGTACTATCTGAGGTATTGCATCCTTTTTCAGTTCGACAACGATTCTCATACCATCCCTGCCGGACTCATCACGGATAAAATGAATGCCTTCAATTCTCTTTTCCTTTGCAAGATTTGCCATTGACTCAACAAGTCTTGCTTTGTTTACCATATAAGGAATCTCATGAACTATAATACACTGCCTTCCCTTTATTTCCTCTATTGAAGTTTTTGCACGGAGTATGACTTTTCCTCTTCCTGTACCATATGCGGCACGAATCCCGGCACGTCCCATAATGACGCCGCCTGTGGGAAAGTCCGGTCCTTTTACAAACTCCATTATTTCATCAAGAGTAGCATCAGGATTTTCCATAACAAGATCAATAGCGTCAATTATCTCTCCCAGATTAT
>JBJEQU010000243.1:0-9715 GCA_051881935.1 Porcipelethomonas sp.
CGGCAGGCACAACATCATGCAAGTTCTGGGGTCTTGGTTCAGACGGTACTGTTGGTGCTAACAAGAACTCTATCAAGATCATCGGTGACCACACTGATCTCTATGCACAGGCTTACTTCTCATATGACTCAAAGAAGTCAGGCGGTGTTACAGTTTCTCACCTCCGTTTCGGTAAGACACCTATCAAGTCAACATACCTCATCAACAAGGCTGACTTCGTAGCATGTCACAACCAGAGCTATATCGACAAGTACGACATGGTTTCTGACATCAAGCCGGGCGGTACATTCCTCCTCAACACTATCTGGGATATGGAAGGTCTTGAAAAGAATCTCCCGGGCCAGGTTAAGAGATATATCGCTAAGAATAATATAAACTTCTATACTATCAACGGTGTTAAGCTTGGTGAAGAAACAGGTATGGGTACAAGGATCAACACTATCCTCCAGTCTGCATTCTTCAAGCTCGCTAATATCATTGACTTCGAAGACGCTGTTAAGTACATGAAGGATGCTGCTGAAGCTTCCTACAGCAAGAAGGGTCAGGATATCGTTGAAAAGAACTGGAAGGCTATTGACGCAGGTCATCAGAATATCGTTAAGATCGACGTTCCTGCTTCATGGGCTGATGCTGCTGATACTCAGATGGGTATGGCTGCTGTTACATGCGGAAACAAGGCTCTTGAAGATTATGTAAACAACATCCAGATCCCTTGCAATGCACAGAAGGGTGATTCACTCCCTGTTTCAACATTCAAGGATATGGCTGACGGTACATTCCCACAGGGCTCTGCTGCATTTGAAAAGAGAGGTATCGCAGTTAAGGTTCCTGAATGGATCCCTGAAAACTGTATCCAGTGTAACCAGTGCGCATATGTTTGTCCTCATGCTGTAATCAGACCGGTCGCTCTCAGCGCTGACGAAGCCGCAAAGGCTCCTGCAAGCCTGAAGACAGCTGACTTTAAGCCGGCTATCGGCGACCTTAAATTCGCTATGACAGTTTCAGCTCTTGACTGTACAGGCTGCGGTTCATGCGTAAACGTATGCCCTGCAAAGACAAAGGCTCTCGTTATGGAACCGCTGGATTCACAGCTCAGCGCTCAGGAAGGCTTTGACTACGGTCTTACTATTGATGAAAAGCCTGAGGTTGCTGCTAAGTTCAAGGCAACATCCGTTAAGGGTTCACAGTTCAAGCAGCCAATGCTCGAATTCTCCGGCGCATGTGCAGGCTGCGGTGAAACACCTTATGCAAAGCTTATCACACAGCTGTTTGGTGACAGAATGTACATTGCAAACGCAACAGGATGTTCTTCAATCTGGGGCGGTTCTGCACCTACAACACCATATACATTTAACAAGGAAGGCAAGGGTCCTGCATGGTCCAACTCACTCTTTGAGGACAACGCAGAATTTGGTTACGGTATGTTCCTCGGTCAGAAGACACTGAGAAACAGAGTTGTAGCTAAGGTTAAGGCTCTTGGCGAAAAGGCTCAGAATGAGGATGTCAAGGCAGCTATTGCTGAATACCTCGACACTCTCGAAGACGGCAACGCTAATACTCCTGCAACAGAGAAGCTCATTGCTGCTCTTGAAAGCTGCGGATGTGATGACGCTAAGGAGATTCTCGCTTCAAAGGATTTCCTCAGAAAGAAATCACAGTGGATCTTCGGCGGTGACGGCTGGGCTTATGATATCGGCTTCGGCGGTCTTGACCACGTAATCGCTTCCGGTGAAGATGTTAATATTTTCGTATTTGATACAGAGGTTTACTCAAATACAGGCGGTCAGTCTTCCAAGGCTACTCCTACAGGTGCTATTGCTAAGTTTGCTGCTGCCGGCAAGGAAGTCAAGAAGAAGGATCTTGCAGGTATCGCAATGAGCTATGGATATGTTTACGTTGCTCACATCGCTATGGGTGCTGATATGAATCAGTGCATCAAGGCTATTGCTGAGGCTGAAGCTTATAACGGTCCTTCCATCATTATCGGTTATGCTCCATGTATCAACCATGGTATCAAGACTGGTATGGGTACTTCTATGGCAGAAGAAAAGAAGGCTGTTCAGGCTGGTTACTGGCACCTTTACAGATACAACCCACAGCTCAAGGCTGAGGGCAAGAATCCATTCATTATGGATTCCAAGGCACCTAACACAGAGGAATACAAGAACTTCCTTATGGGTGAGGTTCGTTACAATGCCCTTGCACGTCAGAACCCTGAAAGAGCTGAAAGACTCTTTGACCAGGCACTTGAAAATGCTAAGGACAGATATGATTATCTCATTCGTCTTTCCAAGCTTTACGGTGAGGAATAATTAATTTAAGATCAATTCTCGCTCTTTGAATAAAACGGCGTAAAACGAACGGCTACGCAGCACAATGCGGCATTCGGAAAAAACGCACCGGCGGACACTCACTCGTGTCCGCCGATTTTTGTCTCCGGCTTAAAAAACGACATAAACTGCTATAAAAAAACCATTGACACTTGTCAGCCGCACTGCTATAATAAAGATAATGAAGGTGAAAATATGAAAAATTTGCTATTTATCGGAGATGTGGTTGGAAAGAGCGGCTGCGATTTCCTGAAACGTAAAATATTTGATATAAGAAAAAATTATAATATAGATTTTACTGTAATAAACGGGGAAAATTCTGCCCAGAATAATGGTATTACAAGATTTTCGGCGGATATGCTTCTCAGCTGCGGTGCAGATGTAATAACTACCGGCAATCACTGCTTTAAACGCCGGGATTCAACGGGAATTTTTGATGACGATAATATTATCCGTCCTGAAAACTACCCTGAAGGCTGCCCGGGCAAGGGAGTGTGTATTCTCGACTGCGGATATTTCAGTATTGCTGTTATAAATCTTATGGGAACGGCTTTTATGGAACCGCTGGATAACCCGTTTACTACAATTGAAAGGCTTCTGCCGGAAATAAAAACGCCTAATATATTTGTTGATTTTCATGCGGAGGCTACCGCTGAGAAAAAATCAATGGGGCATTTTCTTACCGGAAAGGTCACGGCTGTACTGGGAACTCATACCCATGTACAGACAGCTGATGAAATGATCCTTGGAGAGCATACAGGATACATAACTGATGCGGGGATGACCGGTCCGGAGCTTTCTGTACTTGGTGTGGACATAAAGGCGGCAGTTGATAAACAGAGATTTAAATTCCCGGTAAGATTCACCGAGGCTCAGTCAGCATGTTTTATAAACGGGGTTATTATAACATTTGATGAAAAGTCGGGAAAATGCACTAAAATAATCAGAATTATTGAGAGATAATAAACAATATTTCAAACTCAGTATTGCAATTTTTATTGTTTTGGTGTATAATGGCAATATGATAGAAGTGTGGAAATTTTTTATAAATAAATATAATAATTATTTTAATGGAGGTCACTACAATGGAAATTTTAAAAGTATCATCACATTCATCCCCTAATTCCGTCGCCGGAGCTATAGCTGGCGTTATCCGTGAGCAGAAGGCGGTTGAGGTTCAGGCGGTAGGTGCCGGAGCCGCAAATCAGGCAATCAAGTCTATTGCAATCGCAAGAGGGTATCTTGCCCCTATAGGAGTGGATCTTATCTGCATTCCGGCTTTTGCAAATATTACTATTGACGGCGAAGAAAGAACCGCTATAAAGCTCATTTGCGAACAGAGATGATCGATATCAGGAGTCCCCGGGATAAACGTTCCGGGGATTTTGTTTTCCTTGCAAAATATAAGATTATGTGATATAATGTTATCTGTTGTTTCGGGGAAACAGGTGAAAATCCTGTACGAGCCCGTCGCCGTGAGGCAAATTTGAGGACAACATGTCCGGGAACTTTCCTGCTTCCATGCTGCCGCATGCATGGGAGGACACGCCACTGAAGTGTGATTATTCGGGAAGGCGGAGAGTTCTGTGCTGAGTCGGAATATCCAAAATGACGAAATTCCTCGTTTAAGCTGCGGGCGCCGGCTGAGGAAAATATATATTTTAGGAGTATTGACTAATGAAAATGACAGGTAAACTTAAAAGAACTTTGTCGGGCTTCCTGTGTGTTGTGCTTGTTGCGGCCATGGCACCTCTTACAATAGGATGTGACGACACTGACAATGGCAGCGCATCTTCCGTTTCAGAAAGTGCGGAAAGCGGGGTCAGGTCCGTTGGCGAAGGTGAAACCCAATTTGATTTTACCGTAACTGACAAGGATGGAAACGAAACAAAATTTGAGGTAAACACCGACAAGACAACAGTGGGAGAGGCCCTTGTTGATGCAAAGCTTGTTGAGGGAGAGGAAAGCGATTATGGCCTTTATGTAAAGACTGTAAACGGAGTTACACTCGACTTCGATACTGACGGCTATTACTGGGCATTTTATGTAAACGGAGAATACGCTCAGACAGGCGTAGACTCAACAGACATAAAAGAAGGCGAAACCTACGAGTTTAAAGCTGAACAGGGTTGAAGATAACCGTTCGTGAAATGACCGTTTTTGCAATGCTGGGGGCGGTCATGTATGTTTCAAAAATCATGATGGAGGGGCTGCCCAATGTACACCTTCTGGGAGTTTTCACAGTTGCAATAACTCTGGTCTACCGGAAAAAAGCCCTGTATGCTATATACACATATGTATTTATAAACGGGCTTTTCGGCGGTTTTTCCATGTGGTGGATCCCGTATTTGTATATATGGACCGTTCTCTGGGGGGCAGTAATGCTGCTGCCGAAGAATATGCCAAAGAAGGCAGCACCCTTTGTATATATGATCGTTTGTTCTCTGCATGGATTCCTGTTCGGGACGCTTTATGCCCCGGCGCAGGCACTTATGTTCGGACTTAATTTCAAACAGATGCTGGCTTGGATAGCGGCTGGACTGCCTTATGACTGTATCCACGGCGTAAGCAATTTCTTCTGCGGAATACTGATAGTCCCCATATCTGCGGCATTGAAAAAGGCGGAAAAGAGCTTTAAATAAATTCTGATGTAAAACGGCACTGCACATGTTCCTGTGTGCGGTGCCGTCGATTTATCGCTTTAAATCCAATAAAATCCGTTGTATTTGGAACACTTTTGTGATATAATATAAAATGCGTTTAATTAGGACAACAGGCAGTGTCATACGGGAATCCTTTGTTGTACATCTGTGCAGCAGTACCCATACGGAACAGCCTGTTTACAGAGGAGGAAACAAATGCTAATCAGAGAAAATTATCTTGGCAAGATCACTTTGTCGGACAGCTACCTCAAGGCTCTTGTGTGCCGTGCCGTTTCGGGATGCTTCGGCGTTGCCGGAATGGCAAGCAGTTCTCTGGGTGAATATATACTCAGTGACATTTTAAAAATGAAACGCAGCGGAACAGGCGTTGCAATTATAACAAGGAATAATGAAATTACTGTAAATCTTCATATTTCAGTGACCTACGGAACAAACATTTCGGCTGTTGTAAGCAGTGTTAAAAATAAAGTTGAATTTGTCCTTTCGGAGCAGGCAGGAGTCTCTGTCAGCTCGGTGAATGTTTTTGTTGACGATATAAAAGAATGAAAGGAGATCAGGTTTTGCTAAAGGGTAATGTATTCAGAGACAGTCTTATTTCAGCCGGTATCAGCGTCAGGAATAACAGGAAAATGATCGATGAGCTTAATGTTTATCCGGTTCCGGACGGAGATACAGGTACAAACATGTCTCTTACCATGAAGGCAGCGGTAAGAGAGCTTGAAATGACAGACGACAATATAACTGTTTCCCAGGCGGCAGAAATTGCAGCTGCGGCAATGCTCAGAGGTGCAAGAGGAAATTCGGGAGTTATTACTTCTCTCCTTTTCAGGGGATTTGCAAAGGCATTTTCCGGACTTGAAACGGCTAAGTGCGCAGATATAGCAAAAGCACTTGAAAATGGTGTTGAAGCGGCTTATAAATCGGTTATGAACCCTACTGAGGGTACAGTTCTTACAGTTGCAAGGGAAGCGGCGGAAAAGGCAGCGGAAATTGCTCTTGTTTCCGAGGATACGGCGCAGTTCTGGGAACAGGTTTGCATTGCGGCAGAGGACGCCCTTGAAAGGACACCGGAGCAGCTTCCGGTTCTGAAAAAGGCAGGAGTTGTCGATGCAGGGGGACAGGGACTTGTTGTAATATACAGGGCTATGCTGGAAGTGTTCAGAGGCGGAGAGATAACAAAGAGTGATGACGAAAAAGCACCGGCAAAAATCATTGAACCTGCCGGCAGTGTTGATTCCGATGAAGAGATAAAATATACCTACTGTACCGAGTACATAATTGAAAAGGTACAGGGATGTAAGGATCCTTTTATGCTGAGGGCTTATCTTGAGACTATCGGGGACTGTGTTGTTGTAGTTGAGGATGATGAGATAATAAAAGTTCATGTCCATACTGACGACCCGGGTCTTGCTATCCAGAAGGCTCTTGAGTTCGGACGCTTTGTAAACGATCCTAAGCCTAAGATCGAAAATATGCGTATTCAGCATGAAATGAAAATAAAGGACGAAAAAATAACCAGCCGTCAGGAGTTTATTCCCGTAAAACCGGAAAAGGACTTCGGCTTTGTTGCTGTTGCAGCCGGAGACGGTATTGAGGAAATGTTCAGGGATCTGGGTGCAGACTGCGTTATAAGAGGCGGACAGACAATGAATCCTTCGACTGATGATATATTGAGGGCAATCTGTTCGGCTCCTGCAAGGACTGTTTTTGTACTTCCCAACAACAAGAATATTATTATGGCGGCAGAGCAGGCCGTTAATCTTGCGGACAGAAATGTATGCGTACTCCCAACGAGAACCATTCCTCAGGGTCTGTCTGCACTGATGGCATTTGATCCGGAGATAAGCTTTGAGGATAACCGGATGGAGATGACAAAGGCGCTGGAGAGAGTAACTACCGGCAATATTACCTTTGCTGCAAGGGATTCGGAATATGAGGGTCATAATATCAAAAAGGGAGATATACTCGCCTTTAACAATGGAAAGCTCCAGTATAACGAAAAGGATATTAACAGAGCAGCATATAAGCTTTCCAAAAAGATGATCAAGAGCGACAGCAGTTTTGTTACGGTCATTTACGGTGCGGATGTTACCGCTGAGCAGGCACAGGGACTTTGTGATACACTTGAATCAAAGCTGGGAGACAAGGTTGAGATTATGCTTATGAACGGCGGACAACCGGTTTACTACTATATCATTTCGGTAGAATGATCATAAATGTGGCATAAAGTGTGTTTGTCATAAAAACTTAAAACTAACGGGCGACCAATGGTCGCCCCTACAAATAACCCCGTATTTTACGCCATAGTAGGGGCGAGCATTGCTCGCCCGAATACTTGAAAATGAACTTTTTCGGCAAACTGAAACGCCGCATAAATGCGGCGTCTGATTTATCTGTACCATACAGGAGGTGAGGTAATGAACAATTTATTCAAGCCGGTAATGTACCTAAAGGGCGTCGGAGAGAAAAAATCGGAATATTATAAAAAGCTCGGCATTGAAACAGTTTATGATCTTTTATATCATCTTCCGAGAAATTATATTGATTACTCCTGTCCTGTGTCCCCGCCGGAAGCCCGGAACAATGAAAACGCTGTTTTCAGGGGGACTATTGTAAAAAAAATGCCGGAACAGCACATCCGCAAAGGACTTAGCATATTCAAGGCTGTGGCAACGGATGGTGTGTACGATTTTGTCGTTATAATATATAATAATGTCTTTGGCTTCCGTGCTCTTAAAGAGGGTCAGGAATACTGCTTTTACGGCAAGGTTTCGGGAACACCCCTGAGGCGTGAAATAATCTCCCCCCGTATTATCAGAGCCGGTGCAGAGCCTCTTCAGCCTGTGTATCATCTTACCACGGGACTGACCTCCGGGGCGATACTGCAGAATATGCGTGAGGCGGTTTCCATACTGGAGAATGAACCCTTTGACAGCATGCCCACTCACCTTCTTATGGAAAATGATCTGATGTCACTCCCTCATGCTCTTGCAAGCATACATTTTCCGAAAGATATTGAAGAAGCTGAAAGAGCAAGGCGAAGGCTTGCCTTTGATGAGCTTCTGACGCTGCAGCTGGGACTGCTTACTTTAAAAAAACGCAGCCGTGAAAAGACTGCTCTTATAATGAAAGAAGCTGACATTACTCCGTTTTTTGATAATCTTGCCTTTGAAATGACAGGGGCGCAGAAACGCTCAGTTGAGGAGATAATTTCTGATTTAAAGTCGGAGCATCCCATGAACCGTCTGCTTCAGGGGGATGTGGGAAGCGGCAAGACTGCTGTTGCGGCAGCAGCATGCTTTTTTGCCCACCAGAACAGCTGTCAGTCGGCGGTCATGGCACCTACGGAAATACTCGCCGTCCAGCATTACAACACGTTCAGGAGCTTTCTGGAGCCTCTGGGAGTGGGTACTGCACTGCTGACAGGCTCTATGACTGCAAAGCAGAAGAGAGAAGTAAAGGAAAAACTGCGATCCGGTGAAATTTCTGTGGTTGCAGGGACACATGCAATTATTCAGAAGGACGTTGGATTTTCACGTCTTGGACTGGTCATTACCGATGAACAGCACCGTTTCGGCGTTGCTCAGAGAGCTGCCCTTGCCGATAAGGGTGACAGTCCCCACCGGCTTGTAATGTCCGCTACTCCTATACCCAGAACGCTGGCACTTATAATTTACGGTGATCTGGATATTTCTGTGATTGATGAGATGCCAAAGGGCAGACAGCCGGTCAAAACCTATGCCGTTACCGGAAAAATGAGGACGAGGGCATACAACTTCCTGAAAAATGAAATAGACGAGGGCAGTCAGGCTTACATAGTGTGTCCCATGATAGAGGACAGTGACAGCGACCTTCAGGCAGTGAAAAGCTATGCAGACAGCATAAGAGCCAACGAATTTGCCGATTATGAAGTGGGACTTCTGCACGGCAAAATGAAGGCAGCTGAAAAAAACGATGTAATGGAAAAATTCAAGAACAGGGAAATAGAGGTTCTGGTCTGCACTACTGTAGTCGAGGTGGGAGTTGATGTTCCCAATGCAACGGTCATGCTTATTGAAAATGCCGAGAGGTTTGGTCTGTCCCAGCTGCACCAGCTCAGAGGAAGAGTGGGACGGGGAAGCCGTCAAAGCTATTGCATTCTGGTTACGGACAACATCGGGGAGGACTGCGTAAAACGAATGAAGATAATGAGCAGCACCTCCGACGGCTTTAAAATTTCCGAAGAGGATTTAAAGCTCCGGGGTCCGGGGGATTTCTTCGGTCAGCGTCAGCATGGTCTGCCGCCTCTTAAAATTGCTGACGCAGCGGCAGATATGGAAATGATGAGGCTTACAAAAGAAATTGCTCAGGATATAGTGAAAAAAGATCCGGAGCTTAAAAGCCGTGAATACAGCGGACTCAAGGTCGAAGTTGTAAGACTTTTCAGAAAAAGCGGAGAAAACTCGTTTAATTAAACATAAAACGCCGGATAACCATCAGGTCGATTGTTGAAAATACACAAACTTGAATTTTTTTGAAAAAAGGTATTGACTTTTGACGGATTATGGTGTAAAATAAATAAGTCGCTTGAGGATAGCGGCTTTGAGTGGGAGCATAGCTCAGCTGGGAGAGCATCTGCCTTACAAGCAGAGGGTCATAGGTTCGAGCCCTATTGTTCCCACCAATTATGGCCTGGTAGTTCAGTTGGTTAGAACGCTAGCCTGTCACGCTAGAGGTCGTGGG
>JBJEQU010000244.1:0-2218 GCA_051881935.1 Porcipelethomonas sp.
GGGAACCCTTGGAAAGTCGGCAGATATCACCGGAGGCAATGCGGAAAGCGGTATTGTTTTCGAGGTCACGGCAATAAAGACCTATGACACGTTTTTTCTTGAAAGGACTCTTATTTTTGAGAATAAAACTACCGGGGCAAAAATGACCATTTCGGGCATACGGCTTCATACCGGGGAAAAGCTGCAGATAAATACCTTTGCAGGCTATAAAACTATCCGTGTGCTTCGCAATGACGGCACCTGTGAAAATGCACTGAACCTTTTAACCGGTGACTGGATAAGCATAAGCCCCGGAATAAATAACATAGAAGTGTATGACAGTGACGATACCGAGTACGAAAAAATAAACAAGCTTGAAATAAAAGCGCAGGCCTATGAGTATTATGCGGGGGTTTAGAAAATGGAAAACTTTGAAGTGCTTACCGTCTTTGACAAGGATCATAAAAAGGTCGGAGTCATCGACAGATACAGTTCCCTTATATGGGTAAGAAAGTTTCAGGATGCCGGAGAATTTGAGCTTGTACTGCCCTGGCGCAGTCTTTACACTGAAATACTTCAGCCCTTTTACTACATAGAGCGTCAGGGCGGAAAAACTGCCGGCGATTACCGTGAAGAGATGATAATCGAGAAAATAAATGTGGAGCAAAGTTCTGAGGACGGCATTGTAATGACCGTTTCCGGAAGAAATCTTACATCCATATTGTCACGGCGCATTATCTATTCCGTTGATGAAAACAGCAGTATACAGCCGGGGACTTACACGGCTTTCGGGTGGATATCCGCACTTGTAAACGAATGCTTTGGCGAAAAGGCACTGCCCCCCAGGCGTATCTTAAATGCAGAAGGAGAAACAGGCCTGAGCATGCATGATCTGACAGGTGATACCGATGCAAGAGTAAGAGCCTGTGAAGCCAGTGTATGCCTTCTTGATGTTATAAGTGATTTCTGCTGTTCCCAGGGATATGGCATTGAGATACTGTACTGCGGTGACGATTACGGGATCTATGTTTACAAGGCAGATGACAAAAGCAGCAGTGTTATTTTTTCACAGAAGCTTGACAACCTTGCAAATATAATCTTTGAAAATGATTATACCGAATTTGCAAATGTTGCAAGGGTAAGTCCGGACGGTCAGGTATATATTACTGCACCATCGGGGGCAGACACGACCAGAGACAGCAGTTTTACAGGTCTTGACCGCCATGAAACAGTTATTTCGGCAGAGCTTATAGGAATACCAACATCCACATATAAATCGCTGGAAGTGATAGGGACGAACAAGCTTGCGAAAAATCACAATGTGTACGATATTACAGCAGATGTAATACAGACCGGGCAGTTTGTCTGCGGTACGGACTATCAGCTCGGTGACATAGTCAGGGTGCAGACAGATTTCGGTCCCGAAATGAAAGCGCAGATAACGGAGACAGCCGAAGCCTGGGATATATCCGGTTACAGCATAGTCCCGACACTGGGAAATTTTGAGGTTTTAAGCTATGAGGTTTAGAGGTGAAACATGAAAAAGGAAATTGAAAGCGGTTTTTTCGATTCCGTTGACGGGGACAGAAAATACACCGCCGAGGAAATGACTGTGTACTACGGCATGCTGTACGGCAGCGGTATAGCCTGTGTGGAAGGCAATATATTCGGCAATAAATTTGCTCTGATACCTTCCGGAAACACAATAACGCAGTATGGCGGTCTGGCATACATAGAGGGCAGATGGTACAGTCAGACCATAGGCTTGCAGTATGCACTGTCAGCGGAGGACAAATATTATACATCTGCCCTGAAGTATGACCCTGACCAGCGTGAAATAGTATGTGAGATAATTCCGGGTACGGCTGACGCACCGCCGGAAGTAAAAAACGAAAACGGCGTTGTATATCTGAAGCTTTATGATAAACTGCTGAAAGACAATACCGCAGGCATTGTAAAGGATTACAGAGGGACTGCGGAATGCCCGTACATAAAGCCGCTGTCCGAAAAGGTGGACAAGGTCGAGGGTAAGGGACTTTCAGCAAACGATTTTACCGACAGTATGAAAGAAATTCTGGAAGCTGTGCCGGAAAATCTGGCAGATAAAGCCGATATCGGTCACAATCATGACGGCGTATATCTGGGAATAAACGATACGGCGGTCAACTCTGAAAAATGGGACGGACTTATAAATGACATAAACACGCTCAACAGTGCTGATACGTGGCTGCTGGTGGTA
>JBJEQU010000245.1:0-9679 GCA_051881935.1 Porcipelethomonas sp.
AGGGTATATGCATTATCATAAACAGATTTATTTTATGTCAATTGATGAACGTACCGGAGATATTATAGCCCTCTGTGTCCTGAAGGATATAAGTGATTTTCAGCGCAAGGAGGCAGAATTAAAACGTAATCATGGGGTTATTTCTGTTCTTTCACAGGAATATACTACGATCTTTTATATCGATATGAACGATGAAATGGTTATCCCGTATCGTATGTCGGCAGCTATTGAAAAGGCATTTTATTCATGTGATCCCGGGGAATACAAATACAGTGATATAATTAAATCATACATAGATAATGCAGTTGTCGAAGAGGAAAGAGAAAGCCTTTTTGAAGCCGTCAGCCTTGATAACATCAGGGAACGCTTAAAGGAAAACAATATATACAGAATTCTTTATCGCTCGGATGTATACGGTTTTATGAGCATTTATGAAATGAAATTTGCTGAAATTGGTCATGGTGACAAAATGGATGCCATTGTTGTGGGTATTTCAAATAAGGATGAGGAATTCCGCAAAAAGAGTGAACAGCAAAGCCGTATGACTCAGAACTATGATATAATTAATGTCCTGGCCAGTGAGTATGCCTTTGTGCTGTATATTGACCTGAATACCGATGAATTTATGACCTATAATATGAACCGCAATGCCGCAAGGATCCTGAGGGAATATCTGGATGCCGGTATGACCTATTCCGAAATCAGGCTTATATATGTCAACAGATGGATCATAGAGGAAGACAGAGAGAAGATGTACGAGGCTTCTGAGGTAAATAATCTAAAAAAACAGCTGACAGACAGGAAGTCCATTGCGGTTACATTCCGTGGTTTAAATGATGACAATGAGATCCATTATTATGAGATGAAAGCTATCAGAGTAGGAAATGAGGGCGTTCCCAGCGCCATTGTTTTGGGTATAGCTGACAGGGACAGCGAAATACGCCGCCGGAATGAATATAACCGTCAGCTTGAAGAGGCAAGGCATAAGGCTGAGGAGGCAAACAAAGCCAAAAGTACATTCCTTTTCAACATGTCCCATGATATCCGTACCCCGATGAATGCAATTTTAGGATTTACCTCCATGGCTAAGAAATATCTGTATGATCCGATGCATGTCAGCGAATGCCTTGACAAGGTCGAGCTTTCGGGAAATCATCTCCTGTCTCTGATAAATGATATCCTTGACATGGCAAGGATTGAAAACAATAAGATCGTTATCGAGGAGACCCCTAACAATATAAGATACAATTTTGAACAGTTTATTGAGATCATGCAGCCAAGTGCCGATGAAAAAGATATCGAGCTATCACTGCAGCTCAATAACATTTCAGATGAGGATATATATGTCGATGCACTCAGGCTCAACCGTGTCATAATGAACATTATGAGCAATTCCCTTAAATATACAAAGCCGGGAGGAAGCATAACCGTCACTGTTGAGCAGAAACCCTCTGACCGTCCGGGATTCGGTGCTTATGACCTTATTTTCAGCGATACGGGTATTGGTATGAGCAAGAAATTTATTGAGACGATCTTCGATTCTTTTACAAGAGAGAAAACGTCTACTGTAAGTGGTATACAGGGTACCGGTCTTGGAATGGCAATTACCAAAAATTTCGTTGAGCTTATGGGGGGTACAATCGAAATTGACAGTGCTCTCGGTCTGGGTACTACTGTGACATGTCATATGTATTTCCGCCTCCAGCAGTCCCAGGATATAGTTATTGAAGAAGATGAAACGGATGATGACATTGATTTTTCAGAACTGAGAGTCCTGCTTGTTGAGGATAATGAGCTTAACCGTGAGATCGCAAGAGATATCCTTGAGGAACTTGGTATAACCGTTGAGGAAGCCAATGACGGCTCTGTTGCAGTGGATATGGTGTGCATGAAGCCGGTAAATTACTATGACATAGTATTTATGGATATCCAGATGCCGTATATGGATGGCTACAAGGCATGTCAGGCTATAAGAAGCACTAAAAACAGGGAGATCGCTTCTGTCCCAATTATTGCCATGACTGCAAATGCATTTGAGGAGGATAAACGAAAAGCTCTTGACGCGGGCATGGATGGGCATCTTGCAAAGCCTCTGAATGTACCGGAAATTATAAGAACCATAAAACGTTTTATCCGAAAAAAATAAATTTATATGTATTAAACTTACAATCTTTATATATTTTATTGACATTTTTGTTGATATAATATATAATATATATAGTGAATGTCTGGTTGTTTTCAGCGGTTTTTTCGCTGAATATTATCAAAAATATTATATTGCCGCATCAGCAGATCGTCCTGAGTTCGCTGATCGCTGTCAGCGGCGGAATGGAGATGTTTATGTTTAATCCAGAGGAATTGAAATCGCTTGGTATAAATCTTGATGATGCTCTTGAGAGATTTATGGGGAAGCAGAGCCTTTTTGACAGGATGCTCAAAAAGCTCCCGAAGGCTGTAAAAGATTATGAGGTCCTTGAGTATTTTATAAGCAAGGATTATGACACTGCCGTTGCAAATGCACATACACTTAAAGGAGTTACGGGAAACCTCTCTGTAACGCCCCTTTATGAGGCATATACACAGATCGTCAATGATCTCAGAGCCGGAAACCCTGATAAGGCACAGAAGCTGCTTGAGGATATTCTGCCTGTTCAGGAAAAAATCGTATCTTATATAGAGGAAAATGCCGATTGATATCAGGCAGATGAATTTCTGATATTGGTAACATGTCAGAAAGTGACTGCCCTGAGGGATATGTTTCGTTTTATGGTTTTTGTACATAGGGGAGATTTAGGTTATGAGTACAAGCTTGAAGAAAATAATGATCGTTGATGATTCAGAAATTGACCGTGAAATACTCGAAGAGATCCTGAAAGATGATTTTGCTGTTGTAAAGGCATCCAGCGGATTTGCGGCAATGGAAATACTGGTAAACAAAACAGAGGAAATTGATGGAATGCTTCTTGATGTTTCAATGCCTGTTATGGACGGATTTATGGTGCTGAAAATGATGGAGGAAAACGGCATTGATGATATTCCGGTTTTTATGATCACCGCTGAAGGAACAAAGGACAATATCATAAAAGCGGCTCAGTATAATGTCAAGAATTTCATTGTAAAACCATTCGATTCAAAGGAGGTCCTCCAGAGACTCAGGACGCTCTTTAATATAACTCCTGCCCCTGTTACTCCGAAGTCACAGGACAGTGATGAGTATCAGCAGGATGCGTACTCAAATATGCAGGCGTATATACGTACACTTTCTAAAGTTTATCTGAGTTACCTTAAAAATAACGGCAGGGATCCGTCCCATTATGAACGTGTAACAAATCTTGTAAAGATACTTATGAGCCAGTATGTTATTACTGAAAAGCTTCGTGACATAAATAACGATAATATTGACGTCATCAGTAAGGCTTCTTTCTTTATTGACATCGGAAAAATGACAATACCGGATAAGATCCTGGATAACCCGAACCGTTCTCCCGCTGACGAGGCAGTTTACCGCAAGCATACTGAACTGGGCGGAAAAATTATAAGTATGAACCGGTCCAGTGCCTGCCGTTACTTTGTAAGAGTCTGCTCTGATATGTGCATTCATCATCATGAACGATATAACGGAAGCGGATATCCTCACAATCTTAAATATCAGGAAAATTCTGATATTACGCAGATCGTCAGAATCGCAAATCTATTTGACAAGATCTTCTTTTCCTATTCTGCTCACGGGGACGAGCAGTTTGACATGGCAATAAATGAAATTGCCTCAGATGAGGGTTCATGCAAGCCCACACTTGTGAATCTTGCCAGAAACTGCAAAACCAATATAATGATCTATTATAAGAAGCTTGCAATTACATCGAAAATAAAAATGTGAACTGCATAATATTCAATCAAATTCACTTCTGATGAAATTTCAGAGGTGAATTTTATTTTTTTGTGAAACAGTAACATATCAGTAATATTCTGAATAAAATATATTGAAAGCTCAAAACTGTGGCTTTAATATTCGACAGGAGGGTTTGTTTATGAGCGATTATCAGAATCGTTTTAATGATTGCGAGGCTGTCCCCATAAAAGTAAACAGGGTTTTTGACAGCTGCAGCGATAAGGATTGTATTACCGGAGTTCAGGTGAAGCTTACCTGTCCGCTTCCGGAAACAGCAACTGTTGTAAAAACAAGATGCATTACCGTTTCGGATATATGCATTAACGTTGAACCGATCCCGTTTAACAAGGGTTTCTATTCTGTTGATATTACATTTACATTTGATGTGCAGCTTATCGCATATGACACTGCATGCTGTTCTCCCAAGCCGATTTCCGGAACCGCTACTGTAAGCAAGAACTGCATCCTGTTTGGCAGCGAATCCAATTCAAAAACATTCTCAAGTGACGGCAAAACTATAGGTTCAACAGGGGAGTGCTGCAACATTGTCAATCCACCGAAAGCATATGTTCAGGCAGTTTCACCGCTCGTTCTTGAATCGAAAATTACACCGGTATGCCGGGGAAGTGAATATGAGGAAGATACTGCTGTGAGAAGAGTACTGCTCACTATCGGATTGTTCTATGTTGTGGAGCTTGTACGGCCTGTAACAATTATGGTTCCTGCTTTCGATTATACTATACCTAAGAAGGAATGCTGTGCTAATACAGATACCCCCTGTGAGGTTTTTGACAAACTTAAATTTCCAACTGAGGAATTTTCACCGTCAAAGCTTGAAAATCAGCATTGCGGATGGAGCACGCCGTCTGACTGGCATATTCCCGAAGGGGGATGCGGATGTCAGAATAACGAAAAAGAATAATATATTGACCGGAAATGCGGACGGTCTTTTCGACCGTCCGATATATCATACAATTAGACAGGTTATTATAACAAAAATCTGACAAACGGGAGCGGATTAATGAGAAAAAGCAGAGGGAAAGTTAACCGGCGAAGACTTATACTGGTCGTCATTGCAATTTTTTCAGTATTTACTTTTTCATCCCTGAAGGTAATACAAGGCCGTATTGAACCAAAGGTAAGGGAGTTGTGTACATATTATTGTAAAGCCCAGCTTTCCCGGATGCTCAGCGAAAGTGTTGAGGAGGTCATTACGGAAAATGATCTCGTTTACTCGGATTTTGTTCAGAAGCATATAAATAATGGCAGTATAGAGGCAGTAGAAATGAAAATGGAAAATCTTAATAAGGTTCAGTCGATGATAGTTCTGAAAGCCACCGAAAAGCTTGAAAAAATAAGCAAGAATAATATTTCTGTGCCCATAGGAAGTGTAAGTAACTTTTATTTTCTCAGCGGCAGAGGACCTGAAATAAAGATCCGTTTTCTGCCGGAGGGGGATATTACTGCAAAGCTCAGCAGCGGATTCTCCTCTGCCGGAATAAATCAGACCTGTCATACGGTTTCTGTTGATATAACGGCAGAGGCAGTTGCAGTTCTCCCCACAGAAAATATCAGTATCAATGTTGAAACATCATGTATTGTTGCTGAAAGTATTATTATCGGCGATGTACCGGGTATTATTCCGGGAGGTTATAATCTTGCTTCATAAAAATAATTGCCGGGATGCTATTGAAAAATTCAATAATATGTGGTAAAATGTAGATAATAATAAAAATAAAGGACTGATTTAAATGAAATATTTAGTAGTTTTATGTGATGGTATGGCAGATTATCCGGTTGAAGAGCTTGGCGGAAAAACTCCCCTTGAATACGCTGATACTCCCAACATGGATAAGCTTGCAAAATCTTCCACAGTCGGACTTATTAAAACTGTTGCTGACGGCTTAAAGCCGGGAAGCGATGTTGCAAATCTGTCTGTACTGGGATACGATCCGGGTGAATGCTATACGGGCCGTTCTCCGCTTGAGGCAGGAAGTATCGGTATTGACATGAAGGATACTGATGTGTCTTTCAGATGCAATCTTGTGACCCTTTCTGATGATGAGGGCTATGAGAATAAAACAATTCTTGATTACTGCGCAGATGACATTTCCACCGGAGAAGCGGAAATTCTCGTAAAGTTTCTTGCAGAAAAGCTTAACAATGAGGAATTTAAGTTTTACAGCGGCGTAAGCTATCGTCACTGCCTTATATGGGATAAGGGAACGCTTGATGTAGGCACTCTTACACCTCCTCATGATATAACCGGAAAACCTATAAAGGAATATATTCCTTCTCATCCTAATGCTGCTAAATTATATGACCTTATGAAAAAATCCTATGAGCTTCTGAAGGATCATCCTGTAAACATTGCAAGGGTTGAGAGGGGACTCCGCCCTGCAAACAGTATCTGGCTCTGGGGCGAGGGCGTAAGAGCAAATCTCACAAACTTCAAAGAAAAGTTCGGCGTAAAGGCTTCAATGATATCGGCTGTGGATCTCCTTAAAGGCATCGGCAAGTTCTCGGGTATGAATATTGTTGAAGTCGAGGGTGCGACCGGATATATTGACACGAATTTTGAGGGCAAGGCAGAGGCTGCAATAAACGAATTTAAAAACGGACAGGATTTTGTCTATATCCATGTTGAAGCTCCGGACGAATGCGGACACAGACATGAAATTGAAAACAAGCCAAAGTCTATCAGCATTATAGACAAGGTTATTTTAGGACCGGTTACAGATTATCTTGCTAAAACCGGCGAGAGATTCAAGGTTCTCGTGACTCCCGACCACGCAACTCCTCTCTCCCTTAAAACACATACAAACGACCCCGTACCGTTCTTCATTTATGACAGTGAGAAGCCGGCAAACGGCGTTGATACATTCAATGAAAATACTGCAAAGGAAACAGGACTGTTTATTGAAACAGGTCATTCTCTTATGGAAAAATTTATTAATGAATAAATTTTGAAAATATTAAATTCCATGATTGTTATTCTGATCATGGGATTTTTTTTGACCCGGTGATTTCTATGGGGATATTTATACCAGACCCAGTCGGCGTAGCCGTAAAGGGATAGTATTATTTATTTATAAAAAGCGGTTGACAAATATGTCCCACAACGGTATAATATTAGTATAAAAATAAAATAAAGGAGAATTTTGGTGAAACGGAAGTTAATTAGTATTGCGGCAACGATAACCTGTGCCGTATGTGCAATCGGAGCAGAAAATATAAGTGTTGATGCTGAAACAGTGAAAGAAGAGCTTAAGTATGGGGACTATCTTACATATAGCATGGTCGATGAGGACGATGACGGACAATATGATTATGCTGAAATTTCCGGCTGTGATAAAACTGTAACAGAAATAGAAATACCGGCGGAAATTGACGGGATCCCGGTTGAGAGTATCGGAGGATGTGCATTTTTCGGGTGCTCGAAGCTTGAAAGTATAACGCTTCCGGACAGCATTACTGCTATAAAAAGCAGTGCTTTTGAGGGAAGTACCGGTCTTAAAAGTTTAGTTATTCCGGACAGTGTATCTGTTATTGAATCTTATGCTTTTTTATTCTGTACGTCTCTTGAAAGTGTGACAATTCCCGAGGGAATAACTGAAATCGCTTACTCTGCTTTTTTCAACTGTCCGAACCTTACAGATGTAACGATACCGGAAAGTGTGACAAGTATCGGAGATATTGCCTTCTGGGGGTGTACATCCCTTGAAAATGTTCAGCTGCCGGCAAATTTAAGCAGTATAGGAATAAGTGCTTTTGAAGGCTGTACCGGTCTTGTCAGTATAAATATTCCGGACAGTGTTACGGAGATTGGCGGGGCAGCATTTAAGGAATGCAGTAAGCTTGCCGAAATAGATCTGCCGCAGGGGATTACAGGCGTAGAGGAAAGTTTATTCTATGGCTGTTCATCTCTCTGTAATGTTACAATTCCGGAGGGAGTCACAAGCATAGGTGACTGGAGTTTTTATAATTGCTCTGCCCTTGGCAGCGCAGTAATTCCTGACGGCGTTACAAGTATAGGAAGCCGTGCCTTTTACGGCTGTACGGCACTTGAGGATATCTCAATTCCTGACAGCGTTGAAAGCATTGGATTATCTGCTTTTTCTGAAACTTCATGGCTCACTGAAAAACGAAGTGAAGATCCGCTGGTTATAGTAAACAATATTGTAATCGATGGTAAAGAATGCAGAGGAGATATTGTTATTCCGGAGAGTGTTACATATATAGCAGATTCTGCATTCTATTATAATAGTGATGCTGAGAATGTGATTATTTCTGAGGGTGTGAAAGCTATCGGAAGCAATGCTTTTTTTCATTGTTCAAATCTTAGAAGTATAGTAATTGCAGAAAGTGTAGACAGTATCGGACAGGGGGCTGTCCTTTCATGTCCGCTCCTTGAAAGCGTTACAATAGCAAACCCGGAATGTGATATACAGGATGATTCCATTTCAAATTCATCTGATTCAAAGGGAATATATTTTGAAGGCACTATTTACGGATATGCAGATTCAACAGCCAAGGCTTATGCTGAAAAATATGAATACAAGTTCATCTCACTGGGTGCATACGGAGCATTGCCCGGGGATGCCAATTGCGATGGAATTGTAAACGTCCGTGACGCTGCATATATCGCTTTGATGCTTGCGCAGGGCAGGACGGATGAACTTCCGGCAAATGCCGATTATAACGATGATGGCGTTGTAAATGTCCGTGATGCTGCGGCAATTGCAAAATATCTGGCATCTCCCCAAAAATAAATAATGAAATATCATTGATCGATTTATAGTATACTATAGTGAAGAATAAATCAGCTCTTTTACTGGAGCTGATTTTTTTCCTTTATCAATTGACATAATCTTCATATTATGATAGAATTATAATAGAGAGTTATGTAGTGACAGCAGTGCTGATACTAATCCCTTTAACTCCGGCAGACTAAAGTATGCCGGAGTTTAGCCGGCAAAGTCGGCGTAAGGGATTGCATGAGACGGGATTTGACCGCAAAGCGGTCAAATCAGAGGATGCCGCAGGCATCCGCCATCAAAACTGTAATATATATTACAGTTTTGATGATTAGTATGAATTATCAGGAATGGAGAAATAAAATGGCAAAAAAAGATTTTGATTATATATGGACAGGCAAGAAGCGTACCATTTTCGGACTGCCTCTTTCTTTTACAAGATATTTTCTTACTGAGACTAAGTTTATCACAAGAAAAGGCTTTTTAAGTCTTGAAGAGGATGAACTGGATCTGTATACCGTAACCGATAAAAAGCTTGTACTGAAATTCTGGCAGAGAATATTTAAATGCGGAACGATCATCATGTACGTTATAGATACCGACACGCCTCAGAAGCATATTGAAAGTATAAAAGCGCCGAGAGAGGTGCTGGCTTTGCTGGATAAGCATATAAATATTCAGCGTGACCGCTATCGTACAAGGGGACGTGACCTGATAGCAGGTGGACATGACCACTGCGGTTTTGACCACGATCCGAGGTATAATGATGATACTTTTGATGACAGCGAATCCGGGATGATCTGATACTGTTTCTCCGAATTTGATATATATTACAGTTTGGAGGAAGTATGATTTACCGGCAGTCAGCCGGGAAATAAGTTTACATAAAATAAAAACAGAAAAAAGAGATGTGAAAATAATGCTTGATTTTATTAAAGAGAAAACAACATGCTGGGAAAGACTGCAAAAGGAAACAAAACCTGTCTACATCTATGGTATGGGTGACGGGGCAATGAAAATTATGTCCGTGTTC
>JBJEQU010000246.1:0-2214 GCA_051881935.1 Porcipelethomonas sp.
TCAAAGAAAAATTGTGTGTTCTTTGCTTCGTTTCTTGCACAAGCAAGAAATGAAGAGAAAAAGCCGCAAAACCTGTTTCAGCCGCAGGTAAGAAAACAAAAAATCTCCCTTTACATAAAACAAAAAATATTGTATAATAAAACAGATAAAATATACTGTAAAAATTCTGTCAAAATTATTTCGGAGATAAATTTATGAACTATACACCCAGGGAAATCCTCAGCTTTGTAGAGGAAAATGATGTTAAATTTATACGGCTGACCTTTACGGACATTTATGGAAACCTGAAAAATATTGCCATAATGCCCGGAGAGCTTCCCCGTGCCTTTGAGCAGGGCATACCCTTTGACGCAAGTCCTTTTTCAAGGCAGCATTCGGATCTGCTGCTGTTTCCGGATATCTCCACACTGTCTGTACTTCCGTGGCGTCCTAAGTCGGGAAGAGTAATAAGGTTTTTCTGCAATATAAAATGCACTGACGGTTCTGACTATAAGGGAGACCTGAGAAAGGAACTTAGCAGTTTCCTTGATAAAATAACAGAAAAAAAATACAGCTGCAAACTGAGTACAAAGTGTGAATTTTACCTTTTCAATACCGATGATAACGGAGAACCTACAAGGATACCTCATGACAATGCCGGATATCTTGACATTGCCCCTCTGGACAAGTGCGAAAATGCAAGGCGTGAGATTTGTCTTTCTCTGGAGGAAATGGGTTTTAACCCTCAAAGCTCAAGGCATACCCACGGTCCCGGACAGAACGAGATAGATTTTAACCGCAGTGACCCTCTCACTGCCGCTGACAATATGGTATACTATAAAACGGTCGTAAAAAATGTCGCAGCACAGAACGGACTTTTTGCATCCTTTATGCCTAAGCCCATGGAAAATCAGTGGGGCAGCGGACTACATATCGGTATCTCTATAAGAAAAGACGGTGAGCATATCTTTTCCTCTGAACAGGATGATATGCCGGCTATGGGGAAGAGGTTTATAGCCGGCGTTCTTGCAAGGATAAAGGAAATAACCTGTTTTCTCAATCCGCTGACAAACTCATATAAAAGACTCAGCGGAAAAAATGCACCTAAAATTATAGACTGGGCATATGATAATCATTCTCAGATAATAAGGGTCCCATATGCGGACAAATCATCACCACGCATTGAAATACGCTGTGCCGATGCCGCATGCAATCCCTATATTGCGTTTAAACTCATTCTTGCCGCTGGCATTGAGGGAATTGAAAAGGGCACACTGCCCGGTAAAAATAATCCTTCTGATACTCTTCCAAAAACTCTGGAGGAGGCAGCTGAAACCGCACGGCAGAGCAGCTTTGTCAGGGAAAACCTTTCAAAGGAGATATATTCGGCAGTTTTCGGACACTTCGATGAAACTCTTACAAGATACGGACTTTCGGATAATAAGGCGAAATTTGAGGAAGAATATTATTTTAAACTGATATAAGGGGTGTGAGATTATGGACAGAGTTCTGCTTGCATCGGGAACCGCAGACGGAATAGAAATACTCTCCCGTCTTATAAGGGAATCCGGATTCAGCCGCATCACCCATTCGCGCAGCGGCAGCGACGCAAGACGGCTTGCTGACAGCAGCGAGTTCGACCTTGTAATTATCAATACACCACTGGGGGATGAATTCGGACGTGATTTTGCAGTCTGGCTTTCAGAAAGATCAAATTCAGGGATTATTCTTGTATGCAGATCAGATATTTCCGAGGACCTTTCTGCCGCTCTGAGCGATAACGGTATCTTTGTTCTTCCGAAGCCGGTCAACCAGACATCCTTTATCCAGACCGTGAAAACCGTATCTGCGGCACGTTCCCGTATGCTGGGACTTCAGAGCAACATTTCAAAGCTGCATAATAAAACAGAAGAGATAAGGCTCATAAATCGTGCAAAAAAATGCCTTATGCAATATCTGAAACTGTCCGAGCCTCAGGCTCACAGGTACATTGAAAAACAGGCAATGGACACACGCCGCACACGTAAGGATGTGGCTAAACATATTCTTTCTATTTATGAAAACTGATAATGTTCTCCATTTCCCACCTGTGCGATTTTTTCTTCCGCTTACTGCGGATAAAACAGGTTTTGCGGCTTTTTCTTGATAATTATACTCAACTATATCAATTTTATTTTCCTTTACTTTCTTTACTTGTGTAAAGAAAGTAACAAAGAAACACACAATTTTTCTTTG
>JBJEQU010000247.1:0-9578 GCA_051881935.1 Porcipelethomonas sp.
CTGTGTATATGGGGTATACCACTACAAATGATTCCAGTGAGGCAATAACTGACATTAAGGTCATGAACATGAAAGGCGGATTCAAACTGACTAACTATCAGGAAGAGGTGTTCAATGAACAATATATGACTCCTCTCAGTGAGATGGCAGAACAGTTTCGTGACGCAGTAGCCGAATTCAAGGAAAATTATAAAAAGGGATATACAGGAGCAAAATATGCTTATCTTACCCTTAATTACTTTGTTGTGGACGGTGCTGACGGAGCGGACAAGCCGCCTGTTATGCTGGGAGATTATTTCCTTAATTATAATCTTCAGACAGGCGATTTCCTTAAGATGATAACACTGTGTCATATATCCATAATTGGTTCGATATTCAGTGTGCTGAGCTTGGGGGTACAGGAGCCTGCCGGAAATGGCTGGGTAGAACGCCTTTCAAAGGCAGGTCCCGAGATTTCTACTGAAGATCTGAAATTATACTATGATAAGGCTAAAGATATTTATGATGTAATGTATGATTTTGCAGACACATACAGCTTGATAGACCATGAGGTTTATACTAATGTGAATGCAGGAGACGACTCAGAGTATAAGGGATATACTGCTGAGGAGTCGGCAAAGCGTGCAGATACCGAGGCAGGGGATGTATTATATGAGATTGCTGTTGCAACGCTCAGGAATTATGACTACGGCAGTGGATTAAAAGACGAAGAAGGGAATATCAGAACCGTCGATGAAGTTTTCACAAATGTAGAAATGGATGAAAAAAGTCTTATCCCGCTGGTAAAGAGTCTTACTCCCGGACAGTACGCTATGCTGCGTATGGGCGGACCTCTTAACATGATTTTGTATTCAGGCAGTGAAGAGAGCTATTATGAGGATTTTCAGGCTAAATTTAACGAGGCAACTTCCGAAATTTCTTCCTGCTCAATATGGGAGGGTGTTGACTTTGACGTTTTCAACAACACAATAGCAGTTACTGAAGAAGCCTCAAGAAATATGGCAGATACAAAATCATATGGTGAACTGGTCAGCGATGCGGATACATTCAATGATACGCTGGAAAAGTATACTGATATTGTATGCGCTATAGCCACCGCCCTTGCAGCGGTATGCAAGATAACATCAGGTGTGATAGTAGCATTTTCAGTACCAACGGCAGCTGTCTCCACAGCAGCGACGTCATTCTGTACAGGTGCTTCCGCTTCCGCTTTTCTGACGTCTGTTTCATCTGCTTTGGGTACTGTTACTTTAGTTATAACTGTTGCAGTATGGGCTTATCTGTTGGTTTGTAAAATTATTGACTGGTATAATTATTATCACCCGGACTATACTGAAATACCAACATATATGTATGATGTAATTGTGGATGACAATGACGAGAATATATATATACAATATCAGTGTGTAACGGACTTTTCCGAAAAAAATATGGATCTCAATTACTGGCAGGGCAAGGAATGGGTGGCTGTTTACGTTTCAAGAAGGGAAGAAGCCGGAAAGCCGATCAAGGCTGACTTCACATCCAAGACCGGAGACGGAATAACGCCGGACGGTTATACACCCCTTGCAAATTTCGGAAGACTACAGGCAGAAAATCTTAATCAATATGATTATGATGACGATATGAACGGCATCTATCTGTTCTATAAGCAGGATAATAATTACGATAACAGCAAAAATCAAGGAGCAAAATATATTCAAAATGTATTTATGCAGAGCGGAAAAAGTGAATTTGAGTGTAAGAAAAAGCTCCAGGATAAGGGATTTACTGTTCTTAATACTAATCTCACTCCTGACAGCCTGGACAAAACTTATACATATATCGGTTATAGTCTTACTACAAGTCAGTCAGGTGCACTTAAAGATATAAGAATATGTGATGGATATAATGCCGGAAGCTTTATTTACGGCTATGCTTCCTACGGTGAGCATGGTACAAGCGACGGAATGACGCTATATGCAACAAAGATGGACGTTGCAGGTGATCCTATCAGGGAACTGACAGTAAAGAGATATGCGACTGAATTTACAGACGGTTATGAGCCTGTAAATCTTTTTTCCGGCGGACCGGCATATAATATCAATAATAATGCAAAATATCAGCATGCAAGTTATGAGGAAGATCCATTCAGAGGCTATTATCTTGGATTCCTTCCAAAAGAACCATGTACGGAAGGTCCTGATTATCTTGGCGGTATTAATTTTATTATAGCGGGGAACTATGGGGATGCTGGCGGTGCCGACGCCAAAGGAACTAAAGAGCTGCTGAAATTTATGGGCTATACTGATTTCAGTGAGAATCTGGTTGACGGTAAAGTGTGTTTAGATGACATGATTAATGAATCTTTTACATGTTTTGCAATGACCACAACAAAAAATAAAAAACGTGCAATTCAGAATATAGGTGCAATTACATACAGTACTGATCTTGAGGACGAAACAGATTTCATGATATCACAGAATATCAATTTCGGCGGTTATGCTTATTCCGCTGCAGGCCAGTTTCATTATGTTTATCTTCCGACGGGAAAACTCTTAACCGGTATTCCTTCATCAGCATTAACAGTTGATTCTCTTTCAAATATAACCCAGAGAGGGTTTGAATTAAACAGGAAAACCCCGGTATCAAGTCTTTATGTAACAGGATGTATACCGGATCTGAAACCGCTTGAGATTGCTGATTTGCAATTTACCACCAGTCCGGAGAAAAAGGAAAATTATGAACCTAAAGTTCCCGTGTATGATTTTTATGGCAAAAGCAGTTCAATTCCTGCCAATATCAACGGATTGAACATTGACATTAAATGCCGCACAGACTGTTATTTGTACTACAACAACAAAAACAATGTGACCGCAGATGGAAAATATGTAAGCGCCCTGTCTCTGTATGATAAAACAGCACTCCGCATGGCGTATGAAAATGAAGGAGCGGAGATAAGAAATAATGACATAAGTACTTTTCTGGTCAAACATCAGCTTGCACAGACAGGTGCAACGACAATTTTTGACACAAATATAAATCCTCAAGAATTTTCTTACAACAATGATTTGCAGAAAATTGACAGTCTTACTGCAAAAAGTGCTTTCTTTGACTCTTCAAACATCACTCTCCTTGGAATGAGTAAAACAGATAAGACAAGTAATGCTCTGACTGATGTTAAATTGTTTATAACCGACGACTCCAAACCGCCCAGAACACAAACCATCAATAACATTGTATACACGCTATGCTCTGAAGTACATGTATACAGAAGAAATTTCACACTTGAAGAGTTTAAGAGCAAGTTAGATCCCAGTAATTATCGGGATGCAATTGATCTATACTTAAGTCTGACAAAAGTTACTTATCCGGGATGTTATCTGTATGCTACAACCAATCCTGCCGCCGGTGCCCGTATTACTGATATTTTAGTTGACAATAATCCGCTTAAAACGGGCTATGAAACGGTCAGGGCGAGTGAGAATAACGAAGAAAAGGTTTTGTATTTATGTGAAGGAGGAACATATATACATCTCAGGCGTGAAGACTACACAGATAAGGAATATGTTTCAGATGTATACGCTGTAAGCTCATCAGAGGGCGGTGAAGAAGCCATCTGCAGGCTTGCGGAAATGGGCTGCACTGAGGTGATAAACTATGACCTTAATAAAGGTGCAGGCGGAGATTATGTTTACCTGGGTTATACCAGAACCGATAATGAAGATAAGGCATTGAGAAATATGTTTCTTTACAGTAGTGAAGATTCATTTACTCGTCCGTCTAAGATAAGCTGGTATTATTACATGGCATGCAATGGACTTAACTTTAATGAGAAAGCCGGTGGAACTTACATTACTCTTTATGCATCCAAGAATAAAAATGACGGAGAACCGGTTATATCTCTCAGCGTAAGCAATAAGCCTGTAAATGATAACGGAAGAGGAGGAATTTCAACAGTAAAACTTTACAACAGTAGTGCTAATAATGTACCATGTGACCTGAATTATGATGCCGGGGGAGAATATATTTATCTGAATTTACACCGGAAAGTGTATAATAATCTTTTGGGTACTAATATTATTAGCGGAACCTTAGTGGGACAGGGGTCCGGTGGCGTTTTGGTTCACGTTGGAGGATCTGTAATCGGCAACGGTTCTGTTGTAATGATAATAATTTTCTCAGGTATTTTTGTGGCAGCAGGAGTACTGATCATTATTCTCAAATATATAAAGACGCATAAGAAAAAGAATAAATAAAATATTCCCTGCTTCCGCTTTATGCGGGGGCAGGGAAAGGAGGTTAAAATCCTGATGGTTAATTTTAACGTAATTGCAGAGATTTCAGCACTGGTGATAGAAATTATCGCCTGTGTCTACGGCGTCAGGTATTTTCTGAAAAATAGGACTGCACTGTATTTTAAGCTGATAGTTGCAGGGGCAGGCTGTTTTGCACTGGGAAATCTTTTTGTTATTGTGTTCCTGCTTGTCAATCAGGGATTTTCCGATACTTTTCATCTGGGCTATCTGGGGGGTATCGGCTGCTTTTCCTTTCTGCTTTCTGCCAATTTCGGACAGATCGACAGTATTATCGACGAGGGCGGCAGGGATAACAGAAAATATCGTCTGCTGGCGCTTATTGCCCCGGTAATAGTCGGGACGGCTTATGTAATGGTAATTTTGTCGGATGCAAAAACGGGAATGAAAGCCGCAGCTTGTCTTACGGCGATACCATGCATTTTCTGTTCATATTTTGATCTGAAGCACATTATTTTCCCGGATATGGGGACAGGCTTTGTAAAGGCGATACGTCTGTGTAATATTTCCGCATTGGGACTTGTTGCTTTGCAGACTGCCGCCATCGTGGTTCATGCTTATGACTTTAACACAGCGGCATCAGTACTTTCACTGTTATGCGCTGCTGCATGCTCTTTAATTATTTTCTTTGCAGGGAAGGGGGCAGAAAAATGGAGAACATAATTTATATTCTGTTTATATGCATTTCAGTACCTCTCGGACTGATGCTTTTTCTGCTTGACAAAAAATCAAGACTTACTATCGGCTTTATGATGATCGGAATTTTCGTATGCCTGTTTGCCTCAGAAGTGAACGGACTGCTTTACAGGCTGCTTCCGTTTAATACCTATTATTTTACAACAACAGTTTCGCCTGTTGTTGAGGAAATTCTCAAAGCGATGCCGATACTGTTTTTTGCGATAGTACTTTCAGACGATCGCCGTACACTGCTGACCAGTTCACTTGCTGTTGGAATCGGTTTTGCGATACTTGAAAACTCATACATACTTGTGATGAATTATGAGGATGTGTCGATAGTCTGGGCACTTATAAGAGGCTTTGGTTCGGGACTTGTTCATGCGCTTTGCACCTTTGCTATAGGCGTGGGAATTTCTTATGTGCGAAAATGCAGAAAGCTTTTCTATACCGGAACTTATGCACTGCTGGCTGCGGCGATAATATATCACGCAGTATATAATCTGCTGATACAGTCGGAATACAGATATCTGGGTGTCTGGATGCCTGTTGTGACTTATGCCGTAATCCTTATAGTTTACTATCGCCGTAATTTAAGAAAAATACTTGTTTTCAGAAAAAATTCAGAATGAAAATTATACGCTATAAATTCAAATACGCGTTATTTACGCATCCAAAGCGGAAGAATGGAGATTATTATGAAATATGATGCTAAAAATTTAAAAATAAACAGTACTGGGCTTATGATACTGTCGGCTCTGGGTGTAATCATGTTTGGGGCCAGATTTATGACTGGTGAAAACAGTGTTGATAAAATTATGGAAAATTCAGATTTATCCAGACAGACAGCCCTGATAACTCTTATAGTTTTGTCAGTGCTCTGCTGTCTTATGTATCTTATTGAATTTTATATCGGATTCAAGGGAATACGACAGGCAGATGGGAAATGTAAGGGCGGAGCAAATATTACCTGGGCAAAAATTATGTTGGTGATAAATATTCTGTCGCTGGCGTTTAATATTTATGACCTGATACAGGGAAACAGTAATATCTATAGTTTATGTCAGAGTTTAATATATACGAGTATCCTTTACCCATATATAAAAAGTGCGAAAGCTGTTTAATTAATAACCTCCCCGGCAATTGTATTACCATTACAATGTGCCGGGGATTTTCTGTTTATACTACTTGGAATACGTTTTTAAAGATACATCTGAATGAAATGTTGAAATTTTTGGTTTTTAATGATATAATGTAATAGAGAAAGGACGTGTAAACTTGAAAAAAATAAAAGCAGATCTGATAATTTATCCTTTGCTGATAGTTTTATCGGCTGTCCTGATTTTTGTTATGATAAGCAGGGATACAGAGGCTATGGAAGCTATTCCGTTAAGGGTTACTTTTCAGGGGGAATACAAAACAGGTGACAGCAGCTGGCAGGAGATTTCTGAAGGTAAAGAAATATCGTTCAAAAACGGAGAAGTCCGTTTGAAGGGTTATTTCCAGATTGAGACTGATGACGGAGAAGTTATCGGGCAGGTTCCCAAAGGTATGTCAATTATCACCTATTTCGACCATATCGGCGGACAGATAGAAACAGATGACTGGATCTCCGTTTTTGATATGGAAAACAAGGCGCTTGGGGACTCTACATGCGGTGAAGACTGGGTTTCTATTGAATGTCCTGTTGAGGAAAATGAGACCGTGGAAATTGTCCTGACAAATCCCCATAAATATGGAAACAGCGATGCCGTAAATACATTTCTGGAATCAATGCACCTTTATTCCGGAAACGGTGCTGCCTTTGAACATATGATGTCAGAGGAAGGTTCACTGCAGAGAAATGCGGGAATTGTGATAATGGTGGTATCATTTATAGTGCTTGGTGTGGCAATTTTCTCTTCAATTATCAAGGTGCCCCACAGCAGAATTCTCTGGATCTTCGGACTGATGCTTTTGGCTGCCGGTGGATTCTGCATTCTTGATTCTTCCAATTTCTGTCTTTACGGAAATTCAACAATATTTAATACCACAGCAAAACATTTGTGTATAATTCTGTATCCTGTATTTGTATTTTTGCTTTCCGCAAATTGCATGAGAAACAAATTAAAAAAAATCGGAAGTGCAGTTGCGGGAATATGCGGAATTTTATCAATCGGGGCTGTTATTGTTGCAATAACAGGGAAAGTATTAATATACGACCTGAATTACTATCTGATGATGGTTCAGTTTTCAGCAGCACTTATACTGACCGTTTTGTGTGCATTAAGCTTTAAAGGGGCAGACAAAAAACAAAATATAATGATTTTAATATGTCTGGTGTCACTGCTGGCACTGTGTACAGATATATTTGCTGTTATTTCCGGAATATGGGGCACAGCGGTTGTCTCAAAGGCTGTATTTGCAGCAGTATTTATTTCTGCACTTGTATATTCTCTGAAGATTATCCCAACAAATATAAAATCAAGTATTCATGAAAAGGAACTGCTGCTGGAATTGCGGGAAAACAGGATTTCAATCACATTAAGTCAGATCCAGCCGCATTTTCTTAATAACGTATTGAGTACAATACGGGGCTTGTGCGATTCCGATACTGAAAAAGCCCGTGATGCGCTGGTGGATTTTTCTCTTTATCTGCGTGAAAATATGGACTCTATCAAAAGCAGCGAACCTATCAGATTTGAACGGGAGCTTTCCCACATAAAAACCTATATAAAACTGGAAAAATTAAGATTCGGAGATAAAATAAATGTGGTTTATGATATAACTGAAAGTGATTTTGCAATTCAGCCACTGACCATCCAGCCTATTGTTGAAAATGCTGTAAAACACGGAATAAGCCGAAAAGAAGAAGGTGGAACGATAACGCTCAAGACAGCTGAAGAAAACGGATTTATTATAATTTCCGTAGCGGATGACGGTGTTGGTTTTGATGTACATGATCACGGTATGTCGGGTGATTCACGTTCCCATGTGGGACTTGAAAATGTAAAGAGCCGTGTTGAAAGTTATCCCGGCGGTAAATTCACAGTTGAGAGCGAAAAAGGAAAGGGAACTATTGTTACAATTTGTTTCAGAAGATAAAAGGATAAAAAATGCTCGTTCGCCAAAGAAAAGTATCATTAATGTATAATCTTTATTTTTTACAATGGGAAAACAGTCCATTTTATTTCCGGTGCAGACGCATAATAAGTTTTGCAGCTTTTTTCTCGTTATTGTCAGAGGTTGATTTCAGTAACTTATCCGAAATTTTAAGTGAGTTTGCAGCTGCAGTCCAGTCAATACGAATATGACAAGGCATTATGCTCGTGAAAAAAAGAAAAATCTGGCAGTATACAGTACACCAGGCGGCAAGGGACAGGATAGTACCTTTTAATGTAGCTGACAAGAACTACATGAAAGCGCCGAAACTTGAACGCAAGGAGGCAGTTTTTCTTGATGACAAGCATGTTAGGGAAGTGCTTGAACTTCTTGACAATGAGCCATTAAATTGGAAAACAGCTATGTATCTGCTTATCTTCGGCGGTATGAAAAGGGGAGAGCTGATGGGACTTGAATGGTGTGATATTGATTTTGAGAATCACGTCATGCATATCCGTCAGACCAGTCAGTATGTCAAAGTCATGGGAATAATAACCCAAGCGCCCAAGAATGACTCTTTTGAAAGAACCATAAAGTTTCTTAGGTAATTGATGACAGGCTTAATCTTCATGAAAAAGCAAAATAAGGAAAAACTAATAACGGGTACGGCATCTTTACCGTACCCGTTATTTTAGTCTTTGTTAAGAGCCTTTCTGATCATGTATTCCGATAAACCTAATGCTCTCAGATTAGCTTCAAGCTTTGCTCGCTCTTCAGCGATTCCTTCAGCCCTGCCTTCACGTCTTGCATGACCTAAAGCGGTAGCCTCATCATGGAGGGCTTTTTCTCTTAATCTGGCAGCCTCCTGGATTTTTTCGTCATCGCTCATTTTGTGAATTATCATTACTGCTTTCTGAATTTCAGATACATTTGTTTCTTTCAGCATATCCAGTTCCTCCTCACTTTCGGCATTAATAAGCTGCAGCCACAGCTCCATACGGTTATCTTTGTTAACCTTTTTAAGTTCAAAGAAGTGTATTGCACATTTTTCCGAAAGCACCTCATGATGGGTTGTTTCCATAACTTTGAACAAAGAATGGTATTCAGGACAGTAGAACATATTAAAGTTTATAATGTTAATTGAGATACTTTGCTTTAAATCTCCGTAATCATCACCTCCCAAATATATTCAATAAAATTACTCCTGATTGCATTTTCCACAATCAGAGCACCCATTACAGATCGGACGGCTTCCGCAGGTCGAACAGCTTTCACGAAAATACGGCTTGTATAGAAAATCCTTGGGAATTTCCATACCATAACTGTCCGTCAGTTTGAACAGCATTTCTTTTCCATGAAAGCTTATTCCTGACTTATACGCCATTTCAGATTGCAGTCTCTTATTGGGCAGCGTATATAACTTTCTATCCTTAATGAATTTTGTCCCTGTCTCAATGAAGGTGAAAGAAACATTAGGCAACACCGCACAATTGTCAAAAGGGAAAAAATGTGATATAATAGAGATAT
>JBJEQU010000248.1:0-9554 GCA_051881935.1 Porcipelethomonas sp.
TTCCGATTTGTCCGTCGTGGGCACTGTCGGTCGCTTCATCGATAATATCGATGAATTTTTTTGCACCGTTTTTCAGATTTGCAAGGGCACTGCCTGCCATGCTTCGTGAACGGTCAAGAACCAGCACAATATCAGTGGGGTTTTTGACGATATTTGGTTCTGCCGTCAGCGAAAGTTTTATTTTAAATGAATCGCCGCAATTGATCTGCGGCGTACTCAGTTCTTTATTGGAGTTTGTTATACCCATTCCGATCCATCCTTTCTGATACTGATCCTCTGCATCGGCTGAACTGTGACAGACTTTTGCCTGCCTGGATCATACAGATCAGTATAAGCTCCGGTGTCCGGGGCTTAGTATAATATATGCATCAGCGGAAGATTGTGTAACATCCTGTGAAAAGATACAGTTTGCGAAAAAAAGTCCGCACCCTCGGGTACGGACTGTGGTCAATTTTTATTCTTCTGTAATATTATATGTAATGTCACCGTTATAGATAGTAATAAGCGGTGTAGACTGATCCTTATCACTTATAAAATTAAATGTAATATTTGCCCCGGTATCAAGAGTGCGTATCTGGGTTGTCATTGTATCAAGGGAAGATGTTATTTTGGAACTCATCGAGTTCAGAGCTTCTGTTCCTGCCTCGGTACCGAGAGCTGCATCAAAACCATCCTGCCATACAGAAAGTGTATAATTTTTCTCTTTCTCATCGTATTCAATCTTCATATTGTCGCTGAATGATGCCTGGAACCCCTGCTCTAAAATAGCAATGACAGTTTCCTGCGGATTTTCCGGATCGTACAACTTTGCAATGCTGCTTATATCTGTGCTGCCGGCTTCGTCTTCAACCTCAGATTCAACATCAGAAATTTCAGATTCTGCTGTTTCAGTTGTTTCTACAGGGAGGGTTTCTGTCCGGATCTCTTTTTCTAATGTTGAAGATTCCTCATTGCTGCCGCAGGCTGAAAGGCATACCAGCATAGAAGATGCCAGCAGAACTGCAAAGATCTTCCTGAATTTCATAATGTTACTCCTTATAATCAATCAGTTATAAATTGTGTTATACTTATATTTTATTATAATCCCCCTGTATTTATAACAGTCATAATGCAATATTATTTTTAACAGATAAATCACGGTTTCATCTTTCTGCCGTCAGCGTTAATCAAAATATTTCGCATATCTGAAAAGCAGCTGCTTGGTGAAAGGATTATAAATTATATCATCATTTCCTGAACCCATTATCTCATATTCAGATTTGTAAAACAGAGGAATGAACAGAAAGTCGTCCAGTATAAGCTTTTCCGCTTCAAGAAATCTCTCGGATTTCCCCTCATAGGTGTTGATTCTGTTCAGCTCAGCAGCTATCTGATCAACCTTAGGATCTGAAAACCCGAAGCTGTTGCTGCTCGAAACAAACTGCTCTATAAAAGCAGTAGGACTGTTATATGAGCCTGTCAGCGGATAGACTGCAAGAGTATAGTCACCGTCTGAAATGCGGTTGTAAAACTCATCCTCCGGAACCTCCTCAATACCAATATAAAATCCGAACAGCGTCTGCCAGTTCTGGGTGACAAGATGGAGGTAATCGGTATTCATGAGAGTATCCGGAACCAGCAGCTTTGTGTTCTCAAGGGACTGCAGATTCATTTGTTCCATACCCTCGCTGTAGTATGAGGCGGCAAGCTCAGGATCATACCTAAGAGATTCCTCTCCGGCAGCATCGGAAATAAGGCTGTCCGGAACTATCTCCCGGTATTTTTCATCGCCGGCGGAAACTCCCGGCGGGATTATGCCATAGGCTTTTGAAAGATCCTCCGATACCTGTCCCTCAAAGGATTCCTTGTCAATTCCATAGGCGAGAGCCTTGCGGAGCTTCAGATTGCTGTACGTGGGGCTTTCCGGGTTGACGATAAGTCCAACAGTATAGTTGTCGTATTTTTTAACATTATTTTCCTCTTTCATCTGATCAGAACAGGTGAAGGAAATTATTACATCGGATTCACCGTTTTCAAAGCTGTTTTCGGCATCTGCATAGTCATCCTTCATATAGAAGTTCAGCGATGTGGGGTATATCCTGTCATAATCTGAATTTGCAAGATTTCTCTGCATATACAGGAAATTATCGTGACCATAGGGGTCATAGAACCATTGTCTTACAAAGAAGGCACCGTCGGAAATTACCGACTGGTCATCAAGTCCATACCTGCCCTTGGTATTGTAAAAAAATTCCTCGTTGCAGGGCATTGCCGGAGTAAGGGTAAGGGAATTTAAAAAATCTGCGCTGGGATAATCAAGCTCAAATACAAGCTCGGTATCACTCAGTGCATGAACTCCGATCTCAGTATAATCCAGTGATCCGTTTATAATTGATGATGCATTTTTCAGGCATGCGTAGGTTCCTCTGTGGGGGGAGCATGTTTCCGGATTAAAGATGCGGCGGAAGGCAAATTCAAAGTCATACGCCGTAACACTGAAGCATTCGTCGTCGGAAACCGCCTCGTCTCCGTCCTCATCAAGAAACCAGAAGCAGTTGTCACGGAGCGTGAAGTTATAGGTAAGTCCATCGGCTGACACTGTATAGTCCTCCGCAGCCGCTTTTTTTATTTCACCCTTATCATCCATTTCAAGAAGTCCGGTATAGAGATTTCCTATAACCGTAAGGGAACATGGGTCGGATGCATACTGTGGGTCAAGACTTTCAGGATGTCCCACCATAGCATAATCGAATATGTAGTTGGCACCGTCCGATTGCTGCTGATCACAGCCGGACGCAGTAACCGACAGCATTACAGCCGCCGCAATGAAGGTCAGTAATTTTCTTTTCAATTTATTTTCTCCCGGTCAAAGTTTTCTTTTGTTCGTTATTTTTAATGAGGTACTGCTTTGTACACCCTTAAACAGTATATCACAATTTTTTACAGAATGCAACAGGGGGTTTCTGTTATTTACATGCGGAATAGGGAGAGAGGATTTTCTCTGGAAAAATATTTGTAACAGGATAACCCTTTACTTCATATTATACCTGTATAGTATTTTCACAAGCCGAAGCTCATACTGCCTATCTTTTTTTAAACTGCCGGAGTTCAGCCGGCAGCTTTTGCGTGAGGGATTGTATGAGACATAAAATCATGCCGGAAATACGTGCGATATGTTTGTGTGAACACGCCTAAGTATCAGTTGAATCGGAGGTGAATTGATTGAAATCAATTCAGTCAAGGATATTGATTTTGATTCTAAGTGTTATAGTATCCGGGTGCCTGCTAAGCGGATTATGTACGATTGCCTGTGCTTCGCATATTCTGGAAAATGGAATATCCGATAACATAAATATGATCTGTCAGGATGAAACACCAGAGCATAAAAGTATTCCTTTCAATGATGAAAAACAGCTGATGACTTATGACAGCATCAGCAAAGACAGCGAGGTGAGCGTTTCAGACAGCGGGGAAGAATTTATAGCTGCCTGGGTCGGTAAAATAAAAAATGCTCTCATAAAAATAAATCTTGGCGTGACCTTTTTTATCACAGGTGCAGCAGTTTTCTCTGCGGTCATATTCGGGAGGTATTATATAATAAAACCTCTGAAGAAGGTAACGGAAGCGGCATACAGTGATTCGATGACAGGAGTCGGAAACAAAGCTGCATATGACAGCACGGCGGTCAGAATAAATTGTGATATAGAAGATGGTACAGGGGATTTTTCCCTTATAGTCATTGATATAAATAATCTTAAAACGGTCAACGATACCTACGGTCATATTGCCGGGGATGATCTTATATGCTGCATAAGCGGCTGTATCAGAGAAGTATTCAGCTGCGGCAGGATCTACAGGATAGGAGGGGATGAATTTACAATAATTTTTGATAAGACAGCTCCGCTGGTCTGCTGCGGACTTATAAGAAAATTTAAGGACAGGGTAAACCGGCTCTTTCTTAAAGATCACCCTGACATTCCGGTTTCTGCTGCCTGCGGTTATGCAATTTTTGATAAGGAAACTGACAGGACGCTGGCAGATGTATTTGCAAGAGCAGATCGTTCCATGTATCGTGACAAACAAACTGACAAAAGAACAAGAGGGAGTGGTAATTACATTGAATGAGGTTACACGTCAGGAGAAAAAATATATGCTTTCCTATGACCAGTTCCGTACACTTGACCGGAAAATTTCAGCTGTTCTTCATCCGGATAAACACAGCGGAACTGACGGTTACAGTGTAAGGAGTCTTTATTTCGACAGGTTCGGGGACGGAGACTACTACGACAAAACAGATGGAATAGAAACACGAAGAAAAATACGGCTGCGTGTTTATCCTCCGGAATTTGGCTGTGCCGTGCTTGAGATGAAACAAAAGCAGGGGAATAATCAGAAAAAGCGTTCACTTGCAATAACACCGGTGGAGGCAGATGAACTGTGCCGGGGAAGGTATCAGTGCCTGATCAAGCGCAGTCAGCCCTTTGCCGGAGAGTGCTATGGGCTAATGAATACAGGGCTTTACAGACCGAAAACTATTATTGAGTATGAGAGAAAAGCGTATTGTGTCCAGGAAAACAAAACAAGGCTTACATTTGATTTTAACATCAGAGCCTCTGAGGCCAGCACACATCTGATGGATCCGGAGCTTAATCTGTATCCGGTGCTGGATTATTATCAGGTCATACTGGAGGTCAAATACAATGGCTTTCTGCTGGGATATGTAAAGGAACTGTTAGATGACTGCGGAAATATCCCCGTATCAGCAAGCAAGTACTGCCTTGGGCGAAACGTTTCGTTATGATTCTTTTTTAAATCAGACAGGAGGGTGTTATGAAGAAATATCTTTATTCATTGTTCGAAAATACCGGTTCACTTACTTCCGGCGAGATAGTTTTACATATCGGTGCAGCAGTTATGCTGAGTATCGTGATATATCTGTCATACTATTTCAGCCACAGGGGTACTGTATACTCAAAGAAATTCAACATTTCCCTTTGCGTCATGACTATTCTTACTGCCACAGTCATGACTGTCATAGGAAATAATATTGCACTGTCCCTTGGTATGGTGGGCGCTTTGTCTATCGTACGTTTCAGGACAGCTCTCAAGGATTCCCGTGATACCGTGTATATTTTCTGGACAGTAATAGTCGGGATATGCTGCGGTGTAGGGGATTATTTTGTTGCGGCGATTGGAAGCGGTGCGGTCTTTATTGTGCTGTTATTTTTCGGTACTATTAAAAATGACAATCGTATTCTCCTTATAGTCCGGGGGAGCAGAAACGCTGAAAGGGATATCCAGTCGGCAGTATTTGAATATTTCCGCTCACGGGCAATGCTCAGGGTAAACAATTCGGACAGAAATTCTTCGGAGCTTATTTTTGAACTGCCTAAGAGAGAATACTGCCGGTGCAGCGAATGTGAAAGGAGCATTTCCGAAATACTTTACGATATTGATGATGTGGAATATGTAAATGTAGTGTCACAAAGTGATGAGATAAGCGGATAATGCCCTATGAAAAAGAGAGTTATTTATATAATTTCAGTATGTGCAGTTCTCCTGCTTACACTAACGTTGAGTAACTTTTCACCGGCGTCTGGCAAAAGGATATGGCAGCACCGTGAAAGCTCAGGTGTATCAGCAGATACAAGCGTGGATATTACTGCTGAGAATTTTTCAAGTCATCTTCCCGTAATCAGCATAGATACAGGAGGGGCGGAAATCCCCGGAAGACCGGTGCATTATCAGAGTGTTTCAAAGGTCAGTGACAGCACCATATCTGCAAAGATAAAAATTTTTGATGAGCAGGAAAAACTTAACAGTCTCAGCTCGCCTGTATCATTGGAATCCTCTGCTGAAATAAGGATAAGGGGAAATTCCTCAAGAAAATTCGATAAGCCCGGTTATCTTTTAAAGCTTTGTGACAGCAGCGGAAATCCGAAGGCCTGCGAAATTATGGGAATGGAAAAGGAAAGTACATGGATATTAAACGGTCCCTTCCTTGACAAAACTCTTATGCGTAATTATATGTGGTATAACCTATCCGGTGAGATAATGGACTGGGCGCCGGATGTACGCTTATGTGAGTTGTTTTTAAACGGTGAATATCAGGGTGTATATGTAATGACAGAGCAGATAGGGGAATCAGAGGGCAGAATAAATATTTCCGGATACAGGGAGGGAATGAGCAGTACTGGTTATATTATCTGTGCTGACAGAGCCGGGGTAAACGGAGAGAAGTATGCTGATACCTTTACTGCATATACAGGAAAAACAGACAGTATGATCGAGATAAAATATCCCGGAAAAGCAAAGCTCACTGATCAGCTGGTAAAATATATTTCGGAGGATTTTTCTCAGTTTGAAAAAGTGCTGTATTCATACGATTACAGTTCGCCGACCTATGGCTACAGAAAATATATTGATGTTGACAGCTTTGTAAACTACTTTATTATAAATGAGGTTTCACAGAATTCAGATGCCGGAATTTTTTCGACCTTTTTTTATAAGGATCTGAATGGAAAAATTAAAATGTGCGTCTGGGATTTCAATAACTGCTGCGACAACCGGCTGGATGAACAGCAGCCTATGACCGGCTTTTTCCTTACTGAAAGACCATGGTTTGAAATGCTTTGCAGGGATGAATACTTTGTGAAATGTGTCATAGAAAGATACCGTCAGCTGAGGAAAACATGTCTCAGCGACGAGGCGGTCAGGGCAGATATAGACGATATAAGAGACTATCTCGGGACAGCTGTAGAAAGGAATTTTTCGGTGTGGGGGTATACCTTTGAGCCGGAATATGACCTGACCGCCCGTGACGGACGTCCGGTGGCATCTTATGAAGATGCAATAGAACAGTATCAAAAACGGCTTATCGGGAGAATGAGATGGCTTGACAGAAATATTGAAAGTCTTTATATGTATTGTCATGAATCGGTAAATAAAAGCTATAACTGTGAATGATTTTAAGGAGCTGAAATATTCATTGAAGAAATTTCTTATATTTGTCATTGCCGTGATTTTCGCTGCGGCGCTTTATAATGCCTTTTATTACAGGCTGGGATTTTTTGAAGAGCCGGGCAGGGAAGATGTTGCTGCTGCTGCCGCAGCAGCGGAGGGAGAAAATATTTATCTCATAAGTGAAAATGGAAAAGAAGAATTTGAAATAAGGGGAGTACAGATAAGCGGTTCGCTGCCTGGACATTACCCGAGAGACGGCTTTGCCGGTAAGAAGACCTATAAAAATTGGTTCGGTCAGATACATGATATGGGGGCAAATACCCTTAGTGTATGCAGCATAATGCCCCCCGCATTTTACAGTGCGGTCTATGAATATAACCATGAGAATGCAGAACCTCTCTATGTCATTCAGGGCATAAGCGTTGAGGACTATTCACAGAACTGCCGGGAGGATGCATATTCTTTTTACGAAAAGTTTTCAGATGACTGCATGGACGCTGTTGATATAATCTACGGTAAAAAGGGATTCAGTCTCAGTACCGGTTCGGCGGCAGCCTGCGGATTTTATAACAAAGATATTTCAAAGTGGGTCATAGGGCTTATTCTCGGAACCGAGTGGAATACGGACACGGTTGCGTATACCGATCATAGTCATGAGGGCAGCAGCTTCAGCGGAGATTATCTCTCTACTTCCGCAGATGCCTCGCCCTTTGAAGTGATGCTTGCAGATGTCGGGGACAGGGTTATAAGCTATGAGACGGGAAAATACGGAGTGCAGCATCCGATAGCATTCTATAATAGTGTACTTACCGACCCGTTTATGTATCAGAGTGAGGAGGCACGGTTATATAACAAGTATGTTCAGACAGATACCGAGCATATCAAAGCTTCCGGAAAGTACAGGGCAGGACTGTTTGCAGCCTATGCAGTATATCCGGAAAGTGCAGAACTTGCCGGATATGAAAAGGAGCCGGAAACACTTTTACAGGATGGCGGGAAATTGCCGGAGAATACAGATAAAAATGATAAATATGAGCTGTATCTTGCACTGCTTAATACCCATCATTCTGTGCCTGTTCTGGTTTCGGAGTTCGGAGCGTCTGCTGCAAGGGGAAGTATAACAGAGGGAAATGACGGAAAACTTTCCCCTGTTACAGAACAGAAGCAGGGGCAGATCATTTCAGACTGTTACAAGGCGATAGAAAAGACCGGCTGTGCAGGAGGCGTTATATGTCAGTGGCAGGATGAATGGTATAAGCAGAGCTGGAACACACAGGCGTGTGAGGACAGTTTTTCTGCTCTTGACTGGAATGACTGTCAGACAGATTCGAAAAATTACGGACTGCTTACTTTTGACCCGGGAGATGAGGAAAGTATATGTGTTACCGATGGTGATATATCGGAATGGAGCTGTGAAGATCCCTTATCAGTCGGTAAGGACGGAACAGAGCTTTATATGAAATATGACGAAAAATATATTTATCTGAGAGTGAGTCGGAAAAACCTTTCTGAAAAAGATGAGAGGGTATATATCCCAATTGATGTTACTCCTCTTTCAGGAAGTAAGTATGCCGAAAACTGCGGAGTGAAATTTGAAAGGGAAACGGATTTTCTCATTATCCTTGACGGAGAGGAAAACAGCCGGATGCTGGTTCAGGAGTACTATGACCCGTTTCCGGTAGTGTTCGGGGAAATTTATGACAGAGAAAATCCTTTCTATGATATTCCGGATAAAAATTCATCCTTTTTTGAAAGGATATATATACCCCTTTCCGCTGAGCCGGGTATAAAATATCCGATACAGGATAAAGCGTTTGTTTATAAAAAATATGAGACCGGGAAGCTGATACACGGAAACGGTGACCCGAAAAGCCTGGAATACAATTCTTCTTCTGATTTTATCATGATGGGAGATGAAACAGAGATAAGGATACCATGGCTTCTGCTGAATTTTTCTGACCCGTCACGCATGAAGATACATGATGATTATTATGAAAATTACGGTATCGAAAACCTGTCGGTTGACAGTATTTATATCGGAGTGGGCAGCTCACAGACGGAGGATACTGTCATTGGGATGTCCGGGGTAAAGCTTGATGGGTGGTATGGAAAGGTAAGCTGCCATGAAAGACTCCGAGAGGCGTATTATACTGTACAGAAAATATGGAAAGGGAAGGAGTGATGAAAGTTGAATCTCATTTTGTTTGACCCTGGTGCTGTGCTGTTATTTTATATTGCAGGCTGTTCGGCAGTTCTGATTTTCAATATTCTTTACGTAATAGCTGACAGATTCAGCGGAGGATCATCTCTGTCTGTAAAACCGCATATAAAGAGCAGAATAGTAAGGCAGATGGATTTTATTGTGTCGGGAAAGGATGTCGGAAAATTCCGGATTTTTATTCTGCGAAAAAAGCTTTCGAGTGTATTTTATCTGAGAATATTTATTCAGGTCATAAAGGAAGCTGAGAAGGAATGGGACAACACGGAAGCTGAAAAATACCGCAGCTTCCTTCATAATATTTTCCAAGATTTATTGCAGACATACAAAAGGAAAGGGGAGATCGAGCGGAGCTTTTTCGCCTATGCAGCAGAAAAGACCGGCATTTTATCGG
>JBJEQU010000249.1:0-2178 GCA_051881935.1 Porcipelethomonas sp.
ATTCCTGCCGAAGCGTGAAAGGTCTTTACAGAGTATCAGATTAATAGTGCCATTCCTGGCATCTTCCAGCATTCTCTGTACGCCTGGTCTGTCGAATGTTGTACCGCTGAAATAATAGAAAAAGCATTATGCTGATTTTAATTTTCAGTATAATGCTAAGTTGAATATTTAGTTTTTTAAATGGGCTACCTGAAAAATCAGAATTTTTTGTAGGGGCGAGCATTGCTCACCTGTGATAGCGGACATTTTTTAATTGGGCGAGCAATGCTCGCCCCTACAGATTCCGATTTGACAAACCAACCATTTCTTGAAGTAATTATACCTTACTATCCTAAGAATGTCAATTACCTAAGTGTAGCATTTTCACAAAATTGCCGCACTCTGTTCTCAGCAACTGCGTAGTGCCAGATTACAATTACAAAAAAGCAAGTCGCAAAGCTCTGATTTCTTATTCGGATTGTGAGAAAAATACAAAGCCAAAATGCTCAAAGCAAATCAGCCTGAAAAGTCTGAAAAGCTATACCAGCAAGCTCGGTAACCTGTAATGACATTTTTAAAAAAATTGCATCAGGTTACATGACTTGTTAGGGATACCCTAAGACCCGAAAATGAAATTGCTCATCATGCAAAATAAAGACAAATCGAAGTTGATCATCGTGAAACTGCATCGAGGAATTTTTTTCAGTTTGCTGCGCTTTTTACAAAGATTATTACAACTGTCCGATACGCCTTGACGAACATCATTTTGGCGGCTATAATTGAACTGTAAAGAAGCAAAGGATTTTTTCCTATTCTCCCAAGGTCATATATAATCTGTTGATATATTCCGCCATTTCTTCCGGAGATTCTCTGTCTTCCTTGTTGAGCCAGCGACGAATAACGCTGTAGCCGCCCCATGTGAGAAATTCATAGGTGTAATTGCTGTAATCCGTGAATTCCTGTTTGTTGGTGATTTCACGCAGACTTTCACGGACAGCCGGAAGATTCAGCAGTCTCTGAGGAAATTCCGGGTCAATGCTGTTGTTTGCAAGCAGACGGTATACCTCTGCGTTTTCATTGATTGTTTTCAGTATCTGCGGCAGGCGTTTGTTTTCAGCATTTGCACCGTTGCCAATTCTTTCTGAAAGTTCTTCAAGGAGCGTATTTTCAATATCTTCAAGTAAATCATACTGACTTCCGTAGTACTTATAGAATGTGGTACGGTTGATTTCTGCCGTGCTGCATATCTCCCGTACTGATATTTTATTGATGCCTTTTTCTTTCAGCAGTTCGATCAATGCATTTCTCAGCAGCTGTTTGCTCAGCCGTATTCTCTGGTCTTCTTTCATATTTCCTCCATGACAGTTTTGCTGATTCGGCTTGAAAATCAACATGATTTTGAAATCTGTTGTTTTTTGTGCCAAAAGATAATCAACAGTTGGTTGCAAAATCTCATTTTTTATATTATAATGTAAGCTGTCAAATATGTCAAGCATAATATGAAAAGGAGACACTATATGAAAAAGCTTGCGGATTTTCTGGTAAACAAACGATATTTTGTTCTGGCAGTATTTCTGGTCATTGCGGTCATATCAGCCTTCCTTATGGGACAGGTAAACGTGAATTATGATATGACCAAATACCTGCCTGAGGATTCTGACATGAAACAGGGAATGGAACTTATGGAGGAGGAATTCGGCGAATCTGAATCAAGTACCCTCCGGCTGATGTTCAGAAATCTTGAGAATGACAAAAAGCAGGAGGTTTATGATACTCTTGCAGCATTACCGGACGTGGACAGCGTTGACTGGGAAGTCGACAGCGAGAACTATAACAAGGACGGCTATACTCTCTACGAAATAAACACTGCCTTTGACAGTTATTCAGAAGAATGTGCAGAACTTTATGATACAGTCAATGAAAAATATGCCGATGACTATGAAATATGGACAAGCGGAAGTATCCATGATGCAAATGTGCCTACTCTTTCCATGTACATTATTGTTCTTGCAGTTGTGATACTTATGGTCATACTGTTCGCCATGTCCAATTCATGGTTTGAACCGGTGCTTTTTCTTGGGAACATTGCCATTGCGGTAGTTATCAATATGGGTACCAATGTGTTTTTACCAAGTATTGCCGATACAACAAATTCCGTCGTGGCAATTATGCAGCTTGTTCTGTCCATGGACTATTCCA
>JBJEQU010000250.1:0-9494 GCA_051881935.1 Porcipelethomonas sp.
ATGACGGAAAATCTGCAAGCAGATGTGCGGCAAAGGCGACAGCCGTTAATTGTGCAGTGTTGCCTAAAAAATAAATGGGACGCTCTGGCGTCCCTTAAATCAATATAGGTCCAGTTACTTAGAACCTGTCTTCATAAGAGAGGATCAGTATTAGAAAGGAAAAAACTATGAAGGAATTAAAAACAGGAATAAGAGGTACAGCAGAGACGGTCGTTTCGAAGGACAACTTTGCAGTCACGGTTGGAAGCGGTTCCCTGGAGGTTTTCGCAACCCCGATGATGACTGCACTTATGGAAAAGGCTGCCTGCAATGCATTGTCTGACTATCTTGAAGGCGACGAAACTACAGTCGGCACTATGCTCAGCATTACCCACGACAGTGCGACTCCGGAAGGAATGAAAGTCACCGCCGAAGCAGAACTTACTGAAATAAACGGAAGAGAGCTTGTATTCAGCGTGAAAGCTGAAGATGAATGCGGAAACATAGGCAAAGGCACGCATAAACGATTTGTTGTTTACTCTGAAAAATTCATGAACAAAACAAAGTCCAAAAAATAAAATTAAAAATACCGGAGCGGCTTTTATTCAGCCGCTCCGGTATTTTTTATGCATATTATACCTGTTAACTGTCACTGCTGTCAGTACTGGTAACCGGTATTGCCTGAATGGAAACCTTCTGCAATCCTACTGCCCATACCTTGTCATAATTCGGGAAGCTTATAGTTGCATCAGCCACGAAGGATTCACTCTGGACAGTGTATTTGAGCAGATCAACTGAAACAATAATATCCTTCTCCGTAATCTCGGCAATATCCTCCTCGGGTCCGATAATGTCAAATACAAGTCCGTATGTGTTGACTGCGCAGTTATAATTGCTCGGTGCATTTACAATAGATATATCATTTACTGTTATGGTCTTCTTTGCCAGTCCCTCCGTGTTGAGCTTTACGGTAACTGTGGACACATTGGAAAGATCCTTATAATTTTCAGGGATCTCAATATCGAAGGACTTGTTGAAATCCCAGTCAATATCGTAAAGCGGAATTGAACCGATGCTCCATGAGTCAATTTTTTCAAGATCCGTATTAGGGGACGCAAGAGTTAAACTGTCAACATTCATCTCAAGGGCGAGAGAAGCACTGTCAAAGGTCTGAGGTGCATATTTCAGGTCATAGGAAAGTCCGAGCTTTTTCTGCATGTAAACAGGAATGTCTATTGTAAAGTCGCTGGCGTCAAAGATCATATTTTTGGTATCGATCTTTGAACCGTTTTTATCATACAGAACAACCTCAGAGCTGTGGAATGTATACGCCGTGTCAAGCTCCTGCTCATTGCTGACTACAGCTGCGACCTTGTCTATGCTTTCAAGCTGCTTTGAAGGGCCTGATATCTCAATAGTTTTGGGCGAGCATTTAAAATCACTGCTGTCCATATAAAGTCCGTCAGCAGCCTTCAGTTTGGGTGCTTCAACCGACATTTCGTATTCCTTTGTATCGATCTTATCGAACATGACCTTCACCGACGCAGGGGAAATATTCGTGACCTCAAATTTAACATCCGACTGCTTGCCGGTAACGTTTATTTTCAGGTCCTTTTCCCCGGCTGAATTTACATTTTCAACTACAGCCGAAGCAATAATATCATCCTGCGAAAGACTGCCGATACTCGAACGGTTTCCTTTTATAGTGACATTGACTGTTTTTGCATTATAGCTTATAACGCTCAGACCGTTTTCTTCAGCGGAAGTTCCGGTTATATCTATCTCAATGGGAATGTTGGCAATGGTTTTCGGAGTTGTAGGGTAAATAGTAATAGAAATAAAAAACCATAAAACGATAGCTGCCAGTACCGAATAAATGACCATTGCAAGGTTTGTTGTAAGAGACGTTATAATATTGTCCTTGAGTTTTTTAAGATAATTCTTCAATTCTGGTCGTCTCCTTTTGAACCGTTTCTCTTTGAACGGAATTTAAATCTGGAAGCAAACGAAAGCTTTTTCTCCTGCGGTTTCGGAAGAATCGCTTCATGGAGGTATTCATTCAGCTTGAATCTTGTAAAATCCCTGGTAAGAACACCGTTTTCGGCTACCGAGATCTGTCCCGTCTCCTCGGACACTACCACAATAACCGCGTCAGAGTTTTCGCTCATGCCGATGGCAGCTCTGTGTCTTGAACCAAGCTTTTTGTTAATAAGCTCCTCCTTCTGCGGCTTTGGGAGAAAACATGCCGCAGCCAGAATTATTCCGTCACGGATAATTACTGCGCCGTCATGAAGTGGGGTTTTCGGATAAAAAATATTGCCGAAAAGCTCCTTGCTGGGCTTTGCATTCAGAATAGTTCCGTTTTCGATCTGTTCACCAAGCTTTGTCTGACGTTCGATAACGATCAGCGCCCCGGTTTTTGTGGCAGAAAGGTCGACACAGGAATCGCATATCTCCTCAATGGCATTGTTCCATGTCGATGTAAGCTCATCCGACATGCCGGAGAAAATGTTTATGTCAAATTTTTTCCTGCCTGCCTTTTCAAGGGCACGTCTTATTTCCGGCTGGAACATTATGAGTATTGCAAGAAGTCCTATATCGAGGATACTCTTGATTATGTAAGACATCGACTTGAGTCCGATGGTAGTGCTGATAAAATATGCCGCAACAACGATGATAATACCCTTGATCAGCTGGTTTGCACGAGTCTCTCTTATAAGCTTTATGAGAATGTATACAAGATATGACATGAGAAGAATGTCGATTATATCCATAAATGTCATGGTCTGTATAACATTCCAGATCATGTCGAGACAATTTTTTACTACGTTCATAGTTCACTCCCTTTTTTTAATCCGGCGCCGCACAGAGCCCCTGTGCGGTGCTGCCGTTTATTATAAACTTCTCTAAACGCTCTTATTATAATTTTACCAGTAAATACAATTGATTTCAATAGCTTTTCAATAATTTTATATTATTTTTTTTATAACTTTCACAAGATTTTCAACTTGCCCCTCATTGTTGAACACAGAAGGCGAAAATCTTACAGTCCCATCCGTGGTTCCAAGGGTATGATGGGCAAGGGGAGCACAGTGGAGACCGGCTCTGAGACAGAACCCGTGCTTATCAAGAAGCTGTGCTGTCTGTTCCGGCTTCACTCCCGGAATATTGAATGATATGACCGGCACATAGGGAAAACCCTCCTTACGGTATATAATGACGCCGGAATTTTTCAGTTCGTCTATAAAACGTCTGCAAAGCCTGCTCTCGTGGGCATAGATCCTTTCGGGGGTTTTTTCCCGGACAAAATCTATTCCGCTTTTCAGTGCAATTATGCCGACAGTGTTAAGGGTTCCGCTTTCCAGACTGTCAGGAAGAAAGTCCGGCTGCTTCAGGTCGAAGGAGGAGGTCCCCGTTCCGCCCTGTAAAACAGGGGTTATGGGAAATTTCCCGTCGCTTATGAGAAGTCCTGTACCGGTGGGTCCGTAAAGTCCCTTGTGTCCCGAGGTACAGAGAATATTAATGCCGTCGGACAATTTTATATCCAGTATTCCGCTTGCCTGGGCGGCGTCAGCAATAAAGCATATATTATTTTCACTGCAAAGCTGACCGATCTGCTTATAGGGCATTATCTGTCCGGTAACGTTTCCGGCGATGGTACAGGCTATCGCCTTTGTATCATGCCTTATAAGACTGCGGAAATTCTGCACTGTTTCAGCATCCGTCTCACCGACCTGAGCTATACTGAAGCTGCATTTTTTATCCTTTGCAAGGGCATATACCGGCCTTGCAGAGGAATTGTGTTCTATACCGCTGATTATTATATGCCCTCCGCCGTACATTATTCCCTGTATTGCAAGATTTAATGAGTGAGTACAGTTGAAAGTAAAAACAGTATTTTCAGGCTGGGCACCAAAGAAGTCCGCAGCCGTCTGACGAGTGTCAAAAACCTTTTCAGAGGTTTGTACAGTAAGCTGATGGCCGCCTCTGCCGGCATTCCCGCCGTTTTTTCGTATTGCTTCCGAAAGTGCGGCAGCAACAGAAACAGGTTTCGGGAAAGTTGTTGCAGCATTATCAAAATTAATAATCATGGCTCCACCTCTCCGCTGAGAATTTCACCATGCTTTATATTATTTCTGTCAAGGATCGATAATACATTTTCCGGGGCGGAATTTACTGTAATATAATGAGTGCAGCCGTTTTTTGAAACGTTGGACGCTCTCTTTATTTCGCATTTAAATCCCCTGCTCACAAGCAGTCTTTTTGCTTTCATGGCAAGGGTAACAGACGGAATCATGACCGCTGTCTTATTCATAGTATCACCCCTTTTCAGGGAGCTGTATTCTCCCTGTGATACTATTATATGCGGGAATTTGTTTACTGTTAAGGCAATGCGCGGCTTTCAGCGGATATCATACTCCTCCACGACTGTCAGGCTTTCACTCCGTTTTTTTCTCCAGCAGAGCAACACAATGGGCAGAAATACCAAGTCCCTCTCCTGTAAAACCAAGCTTTTCCTCGGTGGTCGCCTTGACGCTTACCTGTGAAATGCTGCATCCGGCAGCATCTGCAATATTTTTTCTCATATTCTCAATGAAGGGAGCAAGCTTCGGTCTCTGGGCAAGTATGGTAGCATCAATATTGCCGATAAAATAACCCTCTTCTTCAATAAGCGAGCATACATGCTTCAACAGCTCTATGCTGTCTGCACCGCTGTACCTGGGGTCGGTATCCGGAAAATGCTTACCGATATCCCCCAGTGCCAGCGCACCCAGAAGCGAGTCCATCACCGCATGAACAAGAACATCTGCATCAGAGTGTCCGAGCAGTCCCTTTTCATAGGGGATACAGACGCCCCCTAAAATAAGCTTTCTGTTTTCCGTAAGTCTGTGAACGTCGTATCCGTGTCCTATCCTGAAACTCATAGCTTATTCTCCTGTTCCGATAAAAGCTCCGCTATTTTAATATCCTCCGGAGTGGTTATCTTTATGTTTGTGTAGTCCCCGACAGTCATATATACCTTTGTGCCTATAGCCTCCATAAGCTGACAGTCATCGGTAAAGTCCAGCTCATGCTCCGATGCAAAATCAACTCCCTCAAAATACAGCCTGCGGCGGAAAACCTGCGGGGTCTGGGTAATGTACAGCGAAGGACGGTGGGGAGTATCTTCAATAAGTCCGTCATGGACGATTTTTATGGTGTCCTTTACAGGCACCCCAAGGGTCGCCCCCCCGAAAACAGAAGCATCCTTTATCGTCCTTTCAATGTGCTCAGGCTTTACAAGAGGTCTTGCACCGTCATGAACGGCTATCATTTCAGTATCCGGCAAAATTTTCCGGAGTCCGCTGACAACGCTTTTCTGACGTGTCTCTCCCCCTTCTGCAAAGGCATGAAGCTTTGATATGCCAAGGCTTTCGGCAGTTTTTCTTATTTCCTCCTCGTCACAGCTGCGGCAGACAACAACAATGTCCGTTATGCTTTCACAGCTTTCAAAGGCACTGAGGGTCTTCCCTATTACGTTTGTACTGCCAAGGGGCAGCAGTATTTTGTTGACGCCGTTCATCCTTGTAGAATTTCCGGCACAGACTATTATTGCTGATGCTGTCATTTTCATCTCTCCATTAATCAGAATCTTACCGGCTCTTTCATAAACGACCGGATGTATTTTATATTACTATTATAACAATTTTCCCGGCAGGTGTAAAGTAAAAAAGTCTGAAAAGGCAAACAGAAATTTTTTTCTGAAAACAGCTGTTTATATGGCTATTTTCTTGACAAACACTATAAAGATGTTGTAAAATGTAATTATGGCAGTCAGGGAAGACAGTACAGGTAACAAAAACGGCTGCGGATAATTAGCAGCTGCCGCTTATCCGTAAAAACTGATTCCCGGTGCGGTATCGGATAATTTTTCCGGCAAAAAGGGAGATAACGTCCGGACCGTTCTGACTGACTATATTGAAAGGACTGAAAACAATGGGTTTAACACTGACAGAAAAAATACTGAAGGCTCACCTTGTTGACGGCGAAATGGTAAAGGGACAGGAAATCGGCATAAGGATCGACCAGACCCTTACTCAGGACGCAACAGGAACAATGGCGTATCTCGAATTTGAGGCTATGGGCGTTCCAAGGGTAAAAACAGAAAGAAGCGTTGCGTACATAGATCATAATACGCTCCAGAACGGTTTTGAAAATGCGGATGATCACCGCTTTATCGGAAGCGTTGCCAAAAAACACGGGATTTATTTTTCACGTCCCGGCAACGGCATATGCCACCAGGTTCATCTTGAAAGATTCGGAATTCCGGGAAAAACTCTGATAGGCTCTGACAGCCATACTCCTACAGGCGGCGGTATCGGCATGATAGCCATCGGCGCAGGCGGTCTTGATGTTGCTGTTGCAATGGGCGGCGGTGCTTACTATATCACATGCCCGAAGGTAGTGAAGGTGGAGCTTACAGGCAAGCTTTCTCCATGGGTCGCTGCAAAGGATGTTATCCTTGAGGTACTGAGAAGAATGTCTGTTAAGGGCGGCGTAGGAAAGGTAATCGAATACTGCGGCGAAGGCGTAAAGACACTTTCCGTTCCGGAAAGAGCAACGATCACAAACATGGGCGCAGAGCTTGGAGCTACAACATCCATCTTCCCCTCTGACGATATCACAAGACAGTTTTTGAAGGCTCAGCAGAGAGAGGACGTATGGACAGAGCTTTCCGCTGACCCGGACGCTGTATATGATGAAGAAATCACAATTAATTTAAGCGAGCTTGAACCTCTTGCTGCATGTCCTCATTCACCGGACAATGTAAAATCCGTAAAGGAGATCGGAAAGATAAAGATCGACCAGGTCTGCATCGGTTCATGTACAAACTCATCTCTTATGGATATGCTCAAGGTCGCTCACATCCTGAAGGGAAAGACTGTTCATCCGGATGTTTCACTTTCAATTGCCCCCGGTTCAAAGCAGGTTCTCAATATGCTTGCTGAAAACGGCACTCTTTCGATTATGATAGACGCCGGTGCAAGAATTCTTGAAAGCGCATGCGGTCCGTGTATCGGCATGGGACAGTCCCCTAACTCAAAGGGTATCTCCCTGAGAACCTTCAACAGAAACTTTGAAGGACGTTCCGGCACAAAGGATGGTCAGATCTATCTGGTATCTCCTGAAGTGGCAGCAGCCTCCGCAATTGCCGGAGTATTCTCCGACCCGAGAGATCTGGGCGACATGCCTGAATTCAAGCTTCCGGAAGTATTCAAAATCAACGACAACATGGTCGTTCCCCCTGCTGCTGAGGAGGATATGGAAGGCGTTGAGATACTCCGCGGACCTAACATCAAACCTTTCCCTGAAACATCTCCTCTTGACGCTTCGATCGATGCAGGGGTATCACTCAAGGTAGGCGACAATATTACTACCGATCATATTATGCCTGCCGGTGCTAAGATTCTCCCTCTCCGTTCAAACATTCCGGCTATTTCGCAGCACTGTTTCACTATCTGTGATGAACAGTTCCCGACAAGAGCTAAGGAAATGGGAAAGAGCATTATTGTCGGCGGTTCCAACTACGGTCAGGGCTCTTCGAGAGAGCATGCGGCACTGGCTCCGCTTTACCTGGGAATCAAGGCAGTTCTTGTTAAGTCATTTGCAAGAATCCACAGAGCAAACCTTATAAATGCAGGTATTCTCCCGCTGACATTTGTAAACGAGGCAGACTATGATTCGATCTCACAGGGCGACCAGCTTGTACTTGAAAACGTAAGAGCGGAAATTGAAGAAGGAAAGTCCGAGCTTACAGTTATAAACAAAACAACAGGCAAAGAAATAAAAGTTCTCTGTGAACTCAGCGGACGTACAAAGGATATTATCCTTGCCGGCGGTCTCCTTGACTACACAAGAGAATCGATGAAGTAATTATGGCTATTGATATATCAAATCGTTCAGGCAATCATGTCCGCAAGGCTGTGATACCACAGAAGCATCAGGGCGGCATCTCCTATGAGCGGCTTGCTGTTGCCGCCCTCGCCTTTGCGGCGGTCGGATTTGCAGGGATCACCTTTTCAGAATCACTGAATTCTGTTCTCAGCGTTCTTATAAAGATTGTTTCCCAGGCCGCTGTGCCTCTGGCGTGTTTTCTTGCAGCGAGACGTTATTACACTACCAAAAACGTAAAAAGGACGGCAGCAATACTGGGAATTCTTGCAGTTTTATCCCATATTCCCTATGTGTGGCTTGTGACCGGAAAATTCGGTTTTTTCAGCGGAACGGGTCTTATGTTCCCGCTGTTTATGGGATTTGCGGCACTCATTGTCAGAGACATTCCGGGGATCGATATAAACGTAAAGAATATAGTCGTGATCCTTGCGTGTGTGGCTGCTGTAATAGGTGAAGGCGGATGTGCCGCGGCAGTATGGATGCTGATCTTCGGCGGCAATTATGATAAGAGGATCCAGATAAGGTATTTCAGCATAACTGCAATTGCGGTACTGGTCGTTCACATTATTGTCGGTGCAGTAAACGGATGCTGGTACGAAGGACTTTATCATATCGGTTATTTTATCGCTGTCCCCTTTATTTCAAGATACAATCCCAGAGCAGGCAGAAGCTCCGGAAACGGACTTTATGGTGTTCTGTATATTGTATGGCTGCTTGCCTTTGCGATAATTAAGGCAGTAATTTACTGAAACTGTGCCGTTGGTACGGCAGAATAAAAAACGGAATTAAAATGGAGGAAAAAACAATGGCAAAAATTCAGATGAAAACTCCCCTTGTTGAGATGGACGGGGACGAAATGACAAGAATACTCTGGAAATGGATCAAGGAGATCCTTCTTGAACCTTATATTGACCTTAATACAGAGTATTACGATCTCGGTCTTGAAAACAGAGAGAAAACCAAAGATAAGGTTACCTTTGACAGTGCCGAGGCTACCAAAAAATACGGTGTTGCAGTTAAATGCGCAACAATCACTCCTAACGCTGCAAGAATGCCGGAATATAACCTTACAGAAATGTGGAAGTCCCCTAACGGTACTATAAGAGCAATTCTTGACGGTACTGTTTTCAGAACCCCTATTCTTGTAAAGGGCATCACACCTTACATTCCTACATGGACAAGTCCGATCACAATTGCACGTCATGCATACGGTGACGTATATAAAAACACTGAAATGCAGGTAAAGGGCGGTGGAAAGGCTGAGCTTGTATTCACCGATAAAAACGGAAACGAAACAAGACAGACTATCCACGAATTTGAAGGTGACGGCGTTATCCAGGGACTGCACAACGTAGACAAGAGCATCGAAGGCTTTGCAAGAGCATGCTTTAACTTTGCCCTTGACACAAAGCAGGATCTGTGGTTTGCTACAAAGGATACCATTTCCAAAAAATACGATCATACCTTTAAAGATATTTTTCAGGAGATTTTCGATAAGGAATATAAAGATAAATTTGAGAAAGCGGGCATTACATATTTCTACACTCTGATCGATGACGCGGTGGCCAGGGTTATGAAAT
>JBJEQU010000251.1:0-2111 GCA_051881935.1 Porcipelethomonas sp.
TTTAGCCGCAGTAAGCGGAAGAAAAAATTACACAAGTAAAGAAAGTAAGGGAAAAGAAAATTACTGACGTAAGGAGTGATGACAATGAAAATTGGAGGGAACACTGCGGCAGAGGTGCAGACCTTTACTGCCGCCGCAAATGAAATAGGTGAAATGGAAAGGGTATGGGAAACGGCATGCCGGTTTGTGGGATTTCTCGATCTCCTGGACGGAAAGAGCGACTATGCAAGCTATGACGCAAAAATACAGCAGTCCTCCCACGTCTTTATCTGTGATTTCAAGCCGCTGCCCGCAGGTATCACTGCGGAAAACAGCCGCATGATAATAAATGGCATGATATTTGACATTATGCTGATCGATGACCCTATGGGACTTGGGCAGCACTACGAGATCTTTCTGAAATTCACGGGAGGTCAGGTCTGATGGTAACCTTCACCAGCAATTCAGCAAAAGCTAAATCAGCCATAGACAACACTGTCAGCAGGTGGCTTGAGGAAACCGCTTCCGGGTTGGAGCGTCAGGCAAGGGAAAATACCGCCGTGGACACCGGTAAAACAAGAGCTGCATGGACTCATGTCACTGACAGTGAAGCCGGTGAGGCAGTGGTGGGAAACCCTGTGAAAAACGCTGTCTGGGAGGAGTTCGGAACCGGCGAATATGCCCTTGAGGGAAATGGCAGAAAGGGGGGATGGAGTTATGCTGACTCTGACGGAAACTGGCATTTTACCAGAGGAAAAAGGCCTAAGAGAGCGCTGCAAAGAGCCTTTGAATCAGAAAAACTGAAGGCTCCGGGGCGTATGGAGGCTATAGCAAAGGAGGAATTTAAATGACGGCTGCGACCCTTGGGTTTATCTCGGAAACGCTCAGGGAAAATAACATTCCCTATTGCTTTCAGCGGTGGACAGGGGAGATCACTTACCCTTACTTTGTAGGCGAATACACCGAAAGCGGCTGCATCAATGAGGATGGCGAAAGCGAAAGCACGTTTATCCTTACAGGTACTGCTGACAGCACATGGATTTCCCTTGAAAAGGCAAAGGAAAAGCTGCGGCATATCTTCGATGATGAGGGGACGACTGTTATATTCCCTGACGGCACGGCTGCGGCGGTAATGTATTCGGGGGCATTTCAGGTGCCTGCCGAAACAGAGGAAATCAAAAGAATACAGGTCAATTTTAAAATTAAAGAATGGAGAGTAAATTAATATGGCAGATTTTATTAAAACAGGTCTTACACCGGATTCGGTAAAAAACATGGTTTTCGGGGCAGGTGTGCTCTATAAGAATTTTAAGTACGGCATCCACTACAGACGCACCTTTGATACAGTTCCGCAGCCGGACAAGGAATATTACTACATGAGCACCGGCTCCGGCGGTATCGGTTATACAAAGCTTGAGGGCGACAGCTTTTCAGAGGGTACAAAGTATTATGAAAAGTATGAAGGCTACGGCGGTGACAGGATTGGATGCACAAAGGGCGGTGCCAAGGCGGGTATCGTTCCGGAGTATACTGACATTGAGGTGGACGGTGTTCTTGTCAAGATGCAGGGGCTTACACGCAAAACCGGTGAAAAGGGCACTATTGAGGCTACAGTTATTGACATGAATCCTGTGAATATTTCAAGTGCTATAGGCGGTGAAATAAGCTATTCGGGAACTGACCCTCTTGCCGGAGGTACAAATGCTCCCTTTATTACTACCAAGCCGGATATCAGTCAGAATGATTATATCGATAATCTTGCACTTGCAGCAAGACGTCTGGATGACGGAAAGCTTACTGTGGTTATCTTCAAAAAGGCACTGTGCACCAGCGGCTTTGAGATAGAAACCAAAAACAAGGAAACTGCCGGAAACAAGTATACCTTTGAAGCATACGCTGAGCAGTCGGACGTTAATACAGAAACGCTCCCTGTAGAAATCATCACTGAAATGACACTCTGATCAGCAGGGGGGCACAGCCCCCCTGCGCCCCCTGCCATAAACTTCTTTTTTCTTTCACTTACTGCGGCTAAAACAGGTTTTATTACTTTTTTACTTGAATTATACTAAACTATATCAATTTTCTTTTTCTCTTCATTTCTTGCTTGTGCAAGAAACGAAGCAAAGAACACC
>JBJEQU010000252.1:0-9213 GCA_051881935.1 Porcipelethomonas sp.
TATGCCTGCGAGCTTTTTATGCAATCTGACAAAAAATCTGACTGCGCATCTGTACAACAATAATTATGCGGTGTTGCCTTAAAGCTTTTCAGCATCTTAAAAACTTTTGCTGTATTACTCATATGCTTATGTTGATCAGGCAAATAAAAGGAAAATTTTGTTATGATTATATAGAAATTCAATGAAAAATGAAAAAATTATATTGAAAAAACAGCTGGGATTTGTTATAATAAAAGAAGTGAATGATGCAAAGGTCTGATAGGAATATTGAAATTATTCCTGTTTTTGCAAAATTCCCGTTTAAAATAAATGCTTCACCAGCAGAATGGAGACCAATATGGAACAAACAATTTATAATGAAATTCTCGGAAAGAAAATCGAGGTTTCTGATATAAAGAAAAGTGATAAGAGCAGCTTTTATACTGGTTATGCAAAGGATGAGGACAGGGAGGTCTGCATTCTTTCGGACAAGACTGAGGATCTCATTGTTATCGCTGTTATCGAAAACAATGACGGGACAGAAAAATGGATCGCTTCGGATAGTGAAACGGCGATTATTGAACCGGATATGAGAAGAATGCTGAAGGATGATTCTGACAGTGAATATCATTGTCTTTATGAGAAAACCTGCGGCAGTATAGTATATAAGCTTGAAAACGGGGTAAGATACTACCTGCTTATTGAGAACCATACCGGGCATATCGGATTTCCCAAGGGGCATGTAGAGTATGGTGAAACTGAGGAAGAAACAGCGGCAAGAGAGGTCCTTGAGGAAACCGGACTTGCCATACATATTGATTCCGGTACACGTCAGGAGTATACCTATAAGAACAAGGACGGTATTATTAAAAACTGTATTTATTATTGTTCAGAATTTAAGGATGATGTTATCAAACTCCAGCCGGGGGAGATTATGCGCTGCTGGCTTGTTCAGTACAATGATGCTTTCAGGCTCCTTAACTACCCTTATGATAAAATAATTTTTGCAAAGGCAGATAAAATGAATGACTAAGAAAGAGAGAGCGCTGCTTGCGTGTAAGGCACTTGAGAAACTGTATCCTGATGCATCGTGCTCGCTTGTGTATTCAAAGCCCTATGAGCTTATGATCGCAGCGAGACTCTCAGCTCAGTGTACCGACGCAAGGGTAAATATTGTAACCGAGAGTTTGTTCAAGAAATATCCTACTCTTGAGGCTTTTGCACAGGCGGAGCTGTCAGAGCTTGAACAGGATATAAAGCCTTGCGGCTTTTACAGGACAAAGGCTAAAAGCATTATTGAAATGGCAAATCAGCTTATTGACAGATTTGACAGTAAAATTCCTGACACAATGGACGAACTCCTTACTATATCGGGCATTGGCAGAAAAACTGCTAATCTCATGCTCGGAGATGTACACGGTAAACCAGCCATAGTTACGGACACTCATTTTATTCGTATCACCGGACGTCTTGGTCTTACATCTAATAAGGAACCGAAAAAGGTTGAAGCAGACTTAGTAAAGCTTATCTCTCCGGAGGTGTCCTCGGATTTTTGTCATAGGATCGTACAGTTTGGCAGGGATATATGCAAGGCAAGAAAACCGGATTGCGGGAACTGTCCCTGTGCATCTTTTTGCAGACATTTCCAAGGAAAATAAAATCAAATGCGGCTGCTGCACTGTTTAATATGGTGCAGCAGCCACAGTTTTATATTACATAAGATATAGAGTAACAAGGCCCCGGTTTAATACCGGGGCCTCATGTTATAGATCACTGATTGTAGTAAGGAATATTTGACTTATCAGCAGGACCCAAATCATCTAAAGAGATCTTTGTGAGACAATATTCAATAAGCTTGGAAAGATCAGAATTATTGATGAGATGATCGTATGAGCAGTCTGCGTTTTCCTTAGCGGTTGCATTCTGAAGCGGGTATATGTTGTTGCTTGCAAGATACTTAGCAAGCTTTGTAACATCCGCTACAGAAACCTTCTTATTAAGGTCTACGTCTCCGTATAAAACATTATCCCAATCGATAACTGTATCAGGATCAACAGTTGTTGTTGCTGTAGTGGTTGAAGTTGCAGGTGTTGTAGAAGTTGTTACGGATGTAGTTGTTACAGTTGTTGTAACGGCACCTACAACCTTTACTGTAATTGTAGCTTCCTGACCCTCAGGAGTTTTAACTGTAATTGTAGCTGAGCCTTCACCAACAGCCGTGATCACACCGTTTTCATCAACAGATGCAACTGCAGATCTGTCAGATTCAAAAGTAACGCCGTCAACATTTGAATCAATTGGGTATGTTTCACCGACAGTAAGCTCGATCTCATCCGGGAGCTCAAGACCATCTTCACCTGTGATAACGATATCTTCCTCTGTGCTTCTGTATACATAATATTCTACAGTAGGAATAGTAATATCAGTAACCTGAGTACCTTTGTTATCACCGTACCAGTAGCCGATAAGAACTTCGCCGTCAGGATATACACCGTTTCTTATTGCTTCAGGAAGTATCCACATTACATCAAATGTTGTGCCTGAATTGATAACCGCGATGTTGCCTGTCTGGTACCAGCCGTCCGTTACGCCGGCAGCTGACTGAACCTTTGCTTCATCAACTGATATGCCGCAGCCGCCTACGAACTGTGAAAGTTCCTCAGCCGACTTGAATGAGAACTTAACTGCTGAAAGCTTATCTCTCTGACCAAGTTCGAGGTCTGTAAGAGGAAGTTTTATCTGATTTGTAGTATCAGAGCCTGAAGTAAGGCTTATATTTGTAGGACCAGCAACTGTTGTGTTATACGGAACTGTCATAGTTCTTGTATAAGTTGCTGTACAGCTCTTAAGGTGAATTTCCTTTACTACTTCGTAATTAAGTTCGCTTCCGTCTTCACCAGTAGATGTCTTTGTATCGTCCTTGCCCCACCAGTACTGGAAACCAACTGCATTTGCAGAATTTGAAAAATCTACGTAAGGCTGAACGCCCTTTGGAACATCCCATGTGATCTCAGCGTACGAGCCGCAGCCTGTTGCTTCATAAGCACCGTGAACGTCATCAATCAGGAATGTATTTCCATCCATGTCCTCAGCGCCCTGGTCATTGTACCAGTAGCCGTCCTTGCCCTTTACGCTTTCAGTATCAGCAGGCGAACCCTTCTGAACGTTGATACCGCCGCCGTACTGGAGAGTTGACATGTCATAGTCAGGGGATTCAATTGCATACTGGAATGACTGGAATGTAACGTTTGATATATCGTCAATTCCGAAATTGGAGAATTTGAACTTGTGGGAATTGATCGGATCGCCTTCCTGCCATTCAGGATATGTATTTCCCTCTGCATCGGTATAAGGAGCATACTGTTCTTCATCTGTACCCTGTGTAAGTACATAATCAAACTGAGTCTGCGGATCTCCGTTTGCATCTGTTTCAGTGTACTGTGCAGAGAGTGTAGCAGAAATCGTAGCTGTACCGTCGTGGTTATCTACGAAAGTATATGTACCGCTCTTGTCATTTGCTGTTACAGGAATATCCGGCTCATCGGGTTCAGTAACAGAGCTGCCTGTCTTTGTGATGGATTCAAGAGTCCACTTTGAGTTATCTGAAGGATACCAGATACCCAAGCCGATCTTTGTAGGGTTGCCTACCATTGCTGTAGGAATCTGAACTTCACACTGGAATGAGGACTTTCCGCCTGAGCTGAACGAAGGCTGGCTTGCTTCCGGAATTGTGTACCAGTAACCGGTATCTCCGTCAGACGCACTGTCCGTACCAAAACCGTATACGCCAATAGAAGCATTTACCGTAGACGACGTTGTAAAGTTAAGGTAAATTGTATCTCCCTTCTTTGTTCCTGTCGGGAGAGCAATATTTGCCTGACGTCCGCCGTCTTCAACGCCGTCAGCAGTGAAAGTATACGGGGTCTTGCCTTCAGCTGTTGCCGCAGTAACACTGTTTAAAGATGTCATTGCAGGAGCTGCTAATGTTGTGGCGATCATAGCGGCACTTACGAAAGCTGCTTTCAATCTGCCGATCGCACTGTTTCTTACCATAATTAATCAATCCTTTCAAAATATTTTATTCACACCTACCGGTTATAAGTATTATAACATACTTAAAACCAAAATTTGTGAATAAATTATGAACAAAACGGTTTTTTATTAAATCTTGTATTAAAATATTTCCTTTCGGATTTGTGCATGTTTCACAAATTATTATAACTTATTTCTTTTATATGGTCAATTTCCGTTGGTATATATCCTTGTAAAATGTCAGGATTTATGTTAGAATATAGTAGAAATATGCGCAGGAGGAATACAGATGAATACTAATATAGTTCTCGGTTCTGCATCGCCGAGAAGAAGAGAGCTTTTAAAACTGATTACGGAAAATTTTGAAGTCAGACCTTCCGAGGCTGATGAGCACATACCTGAAAACATTACTGCTGATAAAGCTGCTGAATACCTTGCCGGAGTGAAATCGGCAGCAGTAGAAGCCGGAGAAAATGAGACAGTAATATGCTGTGATACAGTGGTGGTGTCCGGGGAAAAAATTCTCGGCAAACCCTCTGACAGGGACGACTGCCGCCGCATGCTGAAAATGCTTTCTGGCAGTACCCATTTCGTGTATACAGGAGTCTGCATTCTGAAAAATAAGGAAAAGTTTTCCTTTACGGAAAAAACTGCTGTTACATTCCATAACCTGTCCGACAGGGAAATCGAGGATTATATGGATACCGGAGAACCCTTCGACAAGGCTGGGGGATACGGAATACAGGGCAGGGGAGCGCTCCTTGTCAAGAGTATACACGGAGATTATTTTAATGTTGTCGGACTTCCTGTTTCACGTCTTAACCGTGAACTTATACGAATACTTAATAAATAGTGTTTAAAAAATTTTCTCTAAGAAAAACTCACAGCATTACTCCGGGGAGGATTATCCCAAATGGAACTGCTGTGAGTTTTTACATTTCTGAAAATTATATACTTCTCTTGATTATTATCAGGTCAAAGACATTGAGTTTTCCGTCAGAATTCATATCCGCATTAGTGCTCTGCTGGTCAGTCAGGGATTCCTTTCTGACAAGGTATTTCCGGAGCAATACAGCATCGGCGGAATCGGTCATACTGTCAAGGTTTACATCGCCTGCCGTGAATGTCGGTTCAATAGTTCCGACTTCTTCCAGAATCCATTTCTGGCTGCTTGCTGATGATGACGTTCCCTGCTGAACATTGCCGCCGTTGCTTGTGGAGCTTTCGCCTATTTCAACAGAGCATGCATCTTCCGAAGCCTTAGTGAGAATGGCATAATTTCCGTTAAGATCCTTTACAAACTTGAAAAGCTGTGCAGAGCTGCCGTCATCGGACTTTATTTCAATGTTATTGCTGTCTGATACCGTCATGAACCATTTATTACCATTGTCCATTTCCGAGGCAATTTTATAGTATCCGCTTCCGGCATTTACAAATCTCCATGAGTTATAGGAAGCCGCAGAAGCTGTTGCGCCCCACTGCTGGATGTTTGTTCCATCGGCTTTTACTCCTCCTGCAACGTCCATGGGAAGATTACTGTTGACATTCCTTATCATGTAAATTTTCGATTCGTCCATGACGCAGCCGGGGTCGCTGACAGGTTCTAAGATCCAGTCCTGACAGTTAACACCATTGATTTCCCACAGCTGAACGTTTGCGCCGCTTTCTTTTTCAGCGTTTGCCACCTCGATACATGATGCGTCATCAGCAAGCTTTGCAGTGATCTTGTAAGAGCCGTCCTCATTGGGGAGGAATTTGAATTTCTGGTTATCTCCGGACTTGTATGAGTACAATTCGATATTTGTGCCGTTGTCGGTTTTTTTGCCGGTGATGTCAAGTACGAATGTACTGCCGTCTCCAAGTGAAGATACTATACAGTAGTATCCGCTGCCTGCACTGTAAAACCTGAAAGTATTCTGGTTTGTATCCTCCGTGAGAGCAGCCTGCTGGATATTGACGGCATTTGCTGCCTTTCCGGAAGTGACATCGAGATACAGTCCGCTGTTGACATTTTTGATCCTGTATGCAGAGCCTTCTGAAAATACAGCCGGTCTGATAACAGTTATAGTTTCGCCTACTGCCACTGCCGGTCTTTCAGGGAGAGGTTCTTCAGAACCGAGATAGAAGCTTGTGTGGGGAGGCTGATTGTAGGCAGTGTTCTGACCTGCCACCTGTGTTCTGTACTGAACATCATGCATAAGGGTAGTGATCCTGTAATCCGTATCATATGTAGTGGCGTAAATTCTCACTGAATTTCCGTCGGCGGCTCTTACAACAAGCTCTTCACGCCAGTCCCCGAGGATGTCTGCTGAAAGGCAGGGAGTACCCTTTGTGGTATTGCAGGTGTAGTAGCCGTCTGTTGTGAGAAGAGTGGTAAGCTTTCCGTCTGTGCCCATGTCCGTAATTGTTGCCGGGGAGTCAGTATATCCGTCAAGTATTTCCCTTTCAAGGTCGCCGTCCCAGTGGATAAGGAAATTGATAGCCGGACGCCGGCATGAAAGGAGAGTACCGCTTCCGTCATATACGTCATTTCCGAGTCCCCAGAATTCAGCGCCGTCATTTCCTGTCCAGACATTGTCCGCACAGCATCTGCCTGTATCGGCTGATCCGTCGTAGTGGAAAATTTCCTCACCGCTTGAGCCGTCCAGCAGTGTAACGCCGTAAGGACTGTCCTCATGACATATCCATACTTCAATACCACTTCTCTCAGGGAGAAGATCACCTACATGCAGGGCGTCACCGTGACCCCTGTTTATGTTCCATAGAACTGTTCCGTCATCATCAAGGCATGTGCCGCCTAAAACAAGCTCCTGCTTTCCGTCGTTGTCTACATCGGCAGGCATACAGTTATGATTGCCGTCGCCATAGCCTACTGCGGAGGAAGAATTTCCGGTATCAAAGCCCCAGCGCTTTACAAGCTTTTTGTCAACCACATCATATGCCACAGCGGTCATTCGTGTGTAATATCCTCTTACGGAAACGGCACTTGGCTTTACGCCGTCAAGATAGCATACCGCACCTAAGAATCTGTCAACTCTGTTGCCGTAGCTGTCTCCCCATGCCGATACAGTACCTCTGCCGTATTCGTAGGTCACCGTATCAAGAGCAGCACCGGTCAGACCGTCAAAGAGAGTATAGTATTCATTTCCTGAAAGTATGTATCCGCTGGAGTTGCGGTAGTCAGCCGCGGCATCGCCGATTACAATTCCTGTTCCGTCAACAGTACCGTCGGCGGTCTTGCAGGTCATTTCCGCTTTTCCGTCACAGTCAAAGTCTGCCACAAGAAACTGCGTGTAGTGTGCTCCGGCACGGATGTTCACTCCAAGATCTATACGCCAGAGCTTTGTGCCGTCCAGTCTGTAGCAGTCGATGAAAACCTTGTCAGTCACGCCCTTCTGGGAATTGTCCTTTGAATTTGAAGGATCCCATTTTACAAACAGTTCGTATTCTCCGTCTCCGTCAACATCCCCCACTGAGCAGTCGTTGGGACTGTATGAAACTCCGCTTGTCTGCGCTGCAGGCTTGTCGAGCGGAATGTCGAAATAGCTGCCTGAGGATGTTTTTGTGCAGGTATCTGTTGAAACAGTTTTTCCTCCTGAAACAGTCTCGACCTTGTAAACGGAGGAAGGAGTTCCTGCCCCGTCAAGATAGCATGTTGCCTCACCGGCATTGCTTGTGTAAACGAGAGTATTGTCACGATAGAGATTAAACACAGCGTTGTCATCGTCATTCGCAAGGAACCTCCAGCTTACAAGCATTCCCGAACCGGTATTTACAGCTGTGATGCCCCTGTCAAGACCCTCTACGATATTATTTCCCGTTCCGTATTTTGCCGAAACAGTCAGATTTCCGGATCTCACTGCTGCCGATGTCATACCGATAATAACTGCGGCGGCACCGGCGGCAAACCTTTTAATTTTCTTTGTCAAAATAATTCCCCCTAATTTCTTTTTACACTACTGTGGAAGCATGACGATATGCACAAATATGCGTCCCCTGAATGTATACCCATATTATATCATAATGGTATAATAAAATATATAGTTATTTTATATATAAATTTAATATCAGATTTGTATTAATTTCACATAAAAAGTAGATAAATTATGTGCAATATAATTCCGTACTTTCAGGTATCCGGATTTAAGGATTATTTAATAATTTCAGTGTTATAATCAGAGCATAAAGTTTAGGAAGGAGAAATGCAGATGTATTTCAGCATACTGAAAAAGGATTTGAAACGCAAGAAAACAATGAATGTAATTCTTATAATATTCATAATTCTTGCAGCAATGTTTGTATCAGGCAGTGTGAACAGTATAGTAACTGTATCCACCGCTCTGGACAGTTATTTTGAAAAAGCGGAGGTTCCGGATTTCTTTGCGGTCACACTGGGGGATGACAAAGGCTCCATCGGCAGTACTCTGGATAATACCGGATGCGTCAGCGATTATGCTGCGGAGGAGACATTCTTTATCGCTCCCAACAATATAAAATCCGGTGACAAAGAGATCAAGGGCATTCAGAACAGTGTTATGCTCCAGTCGGCAGATGACATGCAGATGAATTATTTTGACAAGAACGATAAGACAGTAACTGGGGTTTCTCCGGGTGAGGTTTATGTTTCAGCCAAGGTTCTGAACTCTTCCGATTTAAAGGAGGGTGATGTTATATCCGTTAATATAGGTGATAACAGCCATGACCTTAAAATAAAGGGCGGTATCAAGGATGCACTTTTAGGGTCTACCCTTATGGGAAATGTGCGCTTTATATTAAATGATGCCGATTATAGTAAAATAGTCAGCAATGCCGATAATGCATTAAGCTATACAGGAAATCTTTATTACATAACAACAAGTGACGAACAGAAAACGGAATCTGAATTAAGCAAAACCGACTGCAATATTGTATTTATGGGAAGCCGGTCACTTATCCGCATGTCCTATGTTATGGATATGGTCGTTTCGGTAATACTCCTTGTGGCGAGTATATGTCTTATAATCGTTTCATTTGTGGTACTGAGATTTACTATAAGCTTTACCCTTGCCGAGGAATTCCGTGAGATAGGGGTCATGAAAGCAATAGGAATCAGCAATTTCAAGATAAGAAGTCTTTATATGATAAAATATCTGGGAATGGCTCTGGCAGGCACGGCTGTGGGATTTGTCCTGAGTATTCCTTTCGGAAAAATGCTTTTGAACC
>JBJEQU010000253.1:0-9163 GCA_051881935.1 Porcipelethomonas sp.
GGCTTTTTGTAGCTTTTTGCAGCATAAAGCACCTCCTCAAGCTCTGAAAGATTATGCCCGTCCACCGGACCTAAATAGATAAATCCCAGATCCTCAAAGAGTGTACTGTTTCTGCTCTTCCTGTAAACAGAATTTTTTACTGTGTCCTTTGAATCCTTTAGTACCTTTACGACCGGACGTCCGACAACTGGAGCTTTGATAAGAACCCTTTCAACAGCCTGTTTGGTTTCAACGTATTTCCGGGTATTTCTGACGCTCATAAGATACTTTGCAAGTGCACCCACATTCCTTGAAATAGACATATCATTATGATTGATAATAATAATAAGTCTTGTTCCTGACTTGCCGGCATTATTAAGTCCCTCGTAAACCTCTCCGCCGGTCATGGCACCGTCACCTGTTACGGCAACAACATAATTTTCGCTGCCGTTCATTTTCATCGCCTGAGCAATGCCGTAGGCTGCCGATACCGAAGTACTGCTGTGACCGCTTATAAAAGCGTCATGCTCTGATTCCCCCGGCTTTGTAAATCCGGAAATACCGTTTTCTTTCCTTATTGTATCAAACCTGTCAAAACGTCCCGTTAAAATTTTATGGGTATAGGACTGGTGCCCCACATCCCACACTATTTTATCATTGGGAGAGTCAAAAACCCTGTGGAGTGCCACTGAAAGCTCGACAACTCCGAGGTTTGAAGCCAGATGCCCACCGTTTTTCGAGACAGTTTTTATGAGTGTATTCCTTATTTCCTGACACAATACTCTGCACTGATTTACAGTGAGATTCTTTAAGTCCCCGGGAAGATCCAAAGATTCCAGAGTAATAGCATTTTCTATATTATTTTCCATATCTATTCCCCATTCCGAAGCATAAATTGCAGACATAAATATTGCAGCAGATCTGCCGGCATGATCAGTACAGCTGACCCTGGCAGAACTCTATGCTCCGAAAAGATGTTTTAGTAATTCCTTATAAGCAGATATTCTGTAAGACATTTTAAAAATTCACTGTTTTCAAAGCCGTCCAGTATCTCAAGAGCTTTTTTTGTAAGGAGTTCAGCTTCCTTTTTCGACGCTTCGACTCCGAAAAGAGTTACAAAGGTAGTTTTATTTTCCTCGGCGTCACTGCCTGTAGGCTTTCCGAGCACTGCTTCATCAGCAGTAACATCAAGTATATCATCAATTATCTGAAAAGCAAGTCCGAGACAGTGGGCATATTCTATTGCAGCGCTGGTCTGTGCCTCAGAAGCTCCGGCAGTTATACAGCCCATAACACAGGCTGTCCTTATAAGCCTTCCGGTCTTGAGAGCATACATCTGACGAAGATTATCCTCATCGACAGTTTCTCTCTTCTCATTCTCCATATCGATTATCTGTCCGCCGATCATACCCTCCGCACCGCTTGAGCAGGCAAGCTCGGAAATAAGCCTTACCTTGGTTTCGCTGTCAAGCATGTCATCATCGGCTATTATCTGAAAAGGTCTTATTGCAAGGGCATCCCCGGCAAGCACTGCACATGCCTCGCCGAACCGCTTGTGACATGAAGGCTTTCCGCGTCTGAGATCATCATCGTCCATACATGGCAGGTCATCATGTATAAGCGAGAAGGTATGTATCATTTCAATTGCAGCGGCTGGGGCAGCTGCCTTTTTGACATCTCCTCCGCAGAGCCTGCAAAACGCCTGAACCAGTACAGGACGGATCCTTTTGCCCCCGGCTTCGAGGGAATAATCCATTGCATCTGCAACTGTGGACTGAAGTCCCAGCTTTGATTTCAGGCTGTATTTTTCAAGATATTTTTCTGTATATGAGACATATTCGTCAAGGGTCTCCTTTATAAAACTTTCCATAGGAATACTCCGTTCTGCCGCTGATATTAAGGACACGAAAATTTCCGCAGCGGCAGCGGAAACTTTCAGAGTAAATTATCAGTTTTCCGAAATTTTAAGCTTTGCGGAATCAAGCTCCTTTTTGCAGCTTTCCGAAAGCTTTACACCCTTTTCATAAAGCATTACCGATTCTGCAAGGGGAAGCTCCCCTTTTTCAAGCTCTGCAACGATTCTTGAAAGCTCTGTAAGATTTTCTTCAAAGGTCATTTTATTTATCCTCCTCACAGGAAATAATTTTTGCCTTTACTACGCCATCGGACATTTTTATAGCAATATCATCTCCGGATTTCAGTCCGGCTGATCTCGTGACCGGAATTCCGTCACGATAAACAAGGGAATATCCTCTTTCCAGAACCTTTACCGGACTTAATGCCTCAAGCTCTGAGGCTGCGGAAATATACCTGTTCCATTTTTCGGAAATAATTCTGTTATAGGCAGCCTCCAGTGCATTGGAGAGATTTTCAAAAGTTTTTATATCTCTATCGATCTTATGTTCAGGTGAAAATCTTAAAAGTCTTTCATTAAGATGCCGAAGCTTGTTTTCAGCTGTTTCAATAGCGGCACTGACAGTACCTTTAAGCCTTTCATCATAATATCTGAGATTTCCCTCAAGCTGTTCCTTTGACACCGAAACCATTTCTGAAGCCGCAGATGGTGTGGGTACCCTCAGATCTGCCGCCATATCGGCAATAGTGAAGTCCGTTTCATGCCCCACAGCAGAAATTACCGGCACACTGCTGTTATAAACCGCATAGGCAACTTTTTCTGTGTTAAAGGGAGACAGATCCTCCAGAGAACCGCCCCCTCTTGCAAGAATAATAACATCACAGTCAATCCTTGCAGCTTTTAAAAGGGAACTGCATATTGAATCAGCGGCATTTTCACCCTGAACAAGAGCCGGCACAATCGCAAGCTCAGCAATAGGATATCGTCTTGAGAGAATGTTGATAATATCCTGAAGTGCCGCACCGGTCCGGGAGGTAACAACCCCTATTTTTGACGGAAGCTGTGGGACAGGGCGCTTGGCAGAACTATCGAAAATACCCTCTTTACGAAGTTTTTCCTTGAGCTGTTCGTTGGCAGTATGGACTGCCCCCACTCCGTCAGGGACAATATCTGTAACATAAACCTGATAGATCCCGTCCCTCTCAAAGACAGAGATACTTCCCATGACTATAACCCCCATGCCGTCCTCCGGCATGAATTTAAGTCTTGAGGCACTGCTTTTGAACATCACGGCTTTCAGTGCGCTTTCCTCATCCTTTAATGTAAAATAAAAATGTCCCGACCTGTGAGCGGTGAAATTGGATATCTCCCCCCTTATCATAACTCCGGCGAGCTTCTTGTCCTCCTTTAGTTTAAAGGACAGATATCTGTTGATCTGTGAAACCGATAATATCAGCATTATTAATAATTCCTTTTATTTACAGAAGTGTCTGCCATACTTTTCCGAGGCAATAATTGCAACACCAGCAGCATTGTCACAGGAAAACACCGGCAAGGCAAAATATGCATCAAAGCTGTTTTCAATCATTTTTCGTATTATTTTATCGGACATAACACCGCCGGCATAAACTATCGGGATATCTCCGAAAGCTTCAGCCGCCTTAAAGGACATTGCCTTTATAGTTTCGCCGATAAAGGAGAGGCAGAATTTCGCCGTATCCTCACGGGTATTTCCGTCCTCCAGCATCTTTGCGCACTTATTTTCCAGCCCCGAAAGGCAGCAGTCATTATTCTTGAGTTTTATGTTTATTTTAAACTTCCTGTCCGATTTTTCCGCAAGCTTTTCAATCTCCCTGCCGCAGGGAAAATCAAGCCCCATCATGACTCCGACCCTGTCAACAGCTTGTCCGGCTTTAAGATCGAGGGAGCATGAAAAAAGCTCAGCTTTAATTATTTCGGATTTGTCAGGATTGCAGTAAAGACAGTCGGTAGTTCCTCCGCTTACATGGAAGGCTATAAATTCTTTCTCAAACAGATCTGTCCTCCCGCAGGAATAAAGTGCAGCGGCAATATGCCCTGTCTGATGGGATGTATAGTAAAGCTCTGCACCGGTTACATATGTAATAATTTCAGCGGCAGTTTTGCCGGTCAGAAAGCAGGGCATATATGATCCCTCGGCGTTTCTCGGTCTTGATGAAACACACACTGCCTTTATATCAAAGCGTTCCGGATGCAGGTTTCTTATCACTTCACTGAGCTGATTTGTATGATGAAAAACAGCGTCGCTCTGACGCAGTCCGCATTCCCCGTGTCTGACTGGAAGAAGCTTTCTCTGCTGTATTATCTCATTTGTGTCCGATGAAAAGACGGCGGCAGAGGTAGTGTAATTGCTGGTATCTATTCCCAGGAAATCAGGCATTAACTTTATTCTCCCGGGGCAGTGATTTTGCAAATGAGCTTAAAACTCCGTTTACAAAGCTTGTATCTTCCTTATAGGAATAAGCCTGCGACAGCAAAACAGCCTCATTGATAGCAGCATTTATTGGGGTTTTGTCATCATACAGTATTTCGTAGATGGCAATTCTGAGTATAGCAATATTGATCTTGGGTATTCTGGAAATGACACGCTTTGTACTGAACTGTGAAATTTTTCCGTCAAGCTCCTCTGCTTTCTCAAGAACTCCCTCAACCAGCCTTTTCACGTCATCGCTTATCATAATTTCATCAATTTCGCCGGCAATTTCATAAAGCTCCTCCATGGTGTCGTCACGAAGCAGCTTTTCGTAGATCAGCTTAAAGGCACAATCTCTTATCTCTCTTCTTGTCATAAAGACCTCCGTTATTTTCAGGCAGCACCGGACAAATAACAGTAACTATGATCTGTTACTGTACTGTGTGAAGTACTGCCCTTACATTCCTTTCTAAAATATGTTCAGATGAGCGATACGATCCTGACATTGACCTTTGATACCATTACACCGGTCATATCCTGAACACATGATTTTATTTTTTCCTGTATTGTTTCTGCACAGTTTTCTACACTGCATCCGAATGCAACGCTTACAAGAACAGTTATCTCTGCGGCACCGCTGACAAATCTTACGGACACCCCGGACTGTCCGCATAAAGAAAACGGATTTGCAGGTGTATATTCAACTGCGCCCTCAGTTTCCCTGATAACATTCAAAGCAATATCCACAATGACATTTTCTGAAACTTTTAGTGTTCCCGTACATTTTTGTGATTTAATATTCATATTGGATTACCTTTCGCAAATATCGTTTTTCAGCATCCGACGCATCATTTTTAACCAAATACTGCGTCGGTTTACAATATTCTACTTTCTATTATACCACAAAATTCAGAATAAACAACAGTTTGTTCAAAAAATCAAAACAGTTAACATTTATTTCACTTCAAATATCCTGATATTTTCCGCCGGAACAGTGACCTCTCCTAATATAATGTCTTTTATGGCAGCAGCCTGTGCTGTTTCAAGTCCCTCGGTTTTTACTACTACCTTCGCACTTTCTCCGTCAAGATAAACAACACAATCTTCAATTCCCTGAGCCTTTACAAGAGATTCTATCTTGCCTTCACTTTCAATGAGCTTTGACACTTCCACTGCCTCAAGTGCGTTTGTGACCATCTCGTCTTCTGTAATATCGCCGCCGCCCATGATCGTCTGAAGCGTCTGGACTGCTTCATCACGGTTGGTCATTTTTTCAAGTCTTGCCTGTGCAAAATAATCAGCGGAAGCATCACCATTTACAAATTCACTTTCACCGTAGTTTGCGGCATCGGCATCAGCTTCGGCAGCTGAGCTGCTTTCATCTTCCTTTTCTGCCGAAGAAACGTCTGCATTTGCCGAAACGGATTTCTGTACCTCAACATCATCCTTTGTAAGGGAATAATTAACATATACTGCAATACCCAGCATAAGGGTCATGCATGTAAGGATTATCTGTTTCTTTCCGATTATAAACGATGGTTTTTTCATGTCTGTCTCTCCTTGGTCATATTATATTTTCTGTACCATTACAGTACAAGGCTGAAGATAACAAAAGCTATTTCAGTTTTGTCACATATATTTTCTGAGTAGGTATATTAAAAGCTGCGGAAATGGTACTGTATACCCTTTCCTTTACTATATTGCTTTCACCTCCTTCACAGATGATAACAACCCCACTGATCTCCGGATTTACCACCTTTTTTAGCAGTGCCTGCTTTTCTCCCCCCGAACCGATTATTACATATTCGCTTTCGGCTGAATAATCATTTTCCCCGTTTTTCACCTTTTCTTCCTGTGCATAAATGTATTCCTGAGTTCCCGTGACTGTAACCATCACCTCCGCTTCTCCAACTCCGTCGATACTCTCAAGAGTTTTCTTGAGTTTTTTTTCCATATCCGCTTCATATTCTTCGTATGAAACGGAAAAATTCTCCGGTATACTTTTGTCCGCTGCAGTGTCGCTGCTTTCAAAAAGCTCGGAGAAAAGTATAAGTGCCATCCCGGCAAATCCGAGAAAAATTACTACCCTGATCCATCCTCCTTTTTTAATTTTCGTTAAACAGCTGTATAATTTATTCAATCCTGTTCACCTCTGTACCGCTGAAATTTTCCTCAATGATCCGCCGGGCTTGTTCAAAATCATCTCCTTTGTAATCTATCCTGTTAATACTTATGCCGCCGTCTTCGTTGATATTAATATCTGAAACAATTTTTTCACAGGATATTTTTTCGTTTTTCAGCAGATTCTCTGCAATCTCGTCAATTCTCTTTTCAACCTCTGTTTCAAGAGCAGCATCTGCCGTCCTCTCAATATCGCTGTATTCCTGACTGTATGTATTTACATCAAACTCAGGCAGCTGAAAATCGATACCGGTTTTTACAGCTGCTGCTATAAGTCCGGACACGAAAATGACAGAAAAAATATTTTTGAGCTGCCGGCTGTATTTTTCCCCAGGCTTCAGACAGTCGGCAATGGTTACTGCAATACTGATTATACATGCAGTAAGTATTATTTTTTTTAAAAATTCCATAGTGATACTCCTCACATCGCATCCGAGCAAATGGTCATAACGATTCCGGTTGAAACTATAAACATGAGCATAAAGCAGATGAGTATTCCCAGAGCTGCCGACAGCACAGTATTGATATTTTTAAAAAGCTTCATAAGCTTTCTCGTCCCAAAGACCTCTGAAACTATACCAAGCAGGAAAAATGATATTTTATACATGAGAGTATGAAGAAGCGAGGGAAGAAGCATTACTGCCAGAGCTGCAATACCTATTCCCCCTACTCCGTTTTTTAGGAGTATCAGACTTCCCTTTACAGTTGAATATGCGTCAGAAGCTGCTGAGCCTACCAGCGGCACACTGTTTGAAATTACATACTTTGCCGCTTTTGCTGCAAGAGAATCCGCCGATGAACCCACTACACTCTGAATAGACAGCAGTCCTGTAAAAATTGTCATAACAAGTCCCAGTCCCCAGGTCACCATTTTTCCTGCCGCATTGAGAATTCCCCCAAGGCTTACAGTCTCACAGCATGAATCCACTATTGCAGCGCTTATGCACATACTTAGAAGCGGCATGAAAAAATCCTTTGCTATGGAAATTGCTACCTCTGAAAAGCCGAGGACTGCAAAGCTGTAGCCGGAAGCTGAGGTAACATGTCCGCCGGCAGCTGCGATCCCGGAAAACACCGGAACAAATCCCAGCATGAACTCTGAGCCGTCGCTGAGTGCCTGTACCACAATATCAAGACACTCACACACCGGAACCGATATCACAGCCACACAAGCAAGGACGCATATAACCCCGAAAATACCCGACAGCTCCCTGCTCTTTAATGTATTGCCGCCGCTTTCTGCAAGAGATGTAAGGATTATGACGGTAAGAACTGACAAAAAAAGTCTGAGGGGGGCATGTATCTTGTCCTCTGCCATTTCCTTTATTATCTTCCACACCTTTGAGGGAGTAAGAGAAATAATACTTTTCGGATCCTCGAAGCTTATCCCATTTTCCTCCAGTACATCTCCGGCTGAAAGTCCGTCGGCTCCGCTTGCCTTATAAAAATCCTCTGTACTGTATTCCTCTGCGCTAACGGGCATACACAGCGCAAAAAATAAAAAAATAATCAGAAGAAACTTTTTCATTCCATTATCACCATAACATTTTCAATGAGGTTTTCAAACAGCGGCAGTGACAAGAGTATAAGCTGGATCTTTCCGAATATTTCGACAGCAGATGCTGCTGCATTTTCACCGCAGTCACGGCATATGTCCGCTGAGAACTGTGTAAGATAGCATACTCCAAGAGACTTGAAAATTATTTTAAGATAGTCTGTGTCAAGCTCCGAAGCAGAAATCAGTTCATCAATTTTACCGAATATTATCGGAATATCCGAAAGCATCAGTATGAAAACAAATACACACGCACAAATACTCAGCATCACAGCCTGTTCTTTTGTATAGCGCTCGGTGATCTTGCACATAAGAGAAGCACATATACAGATCCCGCATACCGATATAAGTCCGCTTACCATAAGCCAAACACCGTTTTCACTGTGTCAAAGAGGTCGCTTATGCTGCTTATGACCATCATAAGTACTACAATTAGTCCTGCGAGGGTAGTCATCATTGCCTGCTCTTCCCTCTCAGCACGTTTGAGAACAAGGTTTAAAACAGCAACAATAATCCCTATACCGGCAATTTTAAAAATGAGATCAACTTCCATTACCCTTCTCCTAAATTATTATTATTCCTATCATTGCTCCTGCCGCAATTCCAAGGGAACGATACATACGTCCCTTTACCCTGTACTTTTCCGCCTGATCCTGCGCCATTCTTTCAAGCCCGGCAGAAAAGAACTCAATTGCTGCAAGCTGTCCCTCCTTGTCCGTTGTGCCAAGGTCTGCCCCTATCCTGATAAGATATTTTTTTTCCTCATCGCTCATATCGCTGTCATTTTCCACCGCTTTTTCCCATGCCTCCGGAAATGAACGGTTTTTTTTACAGCTTTCGCCAAGCTCCTTTACAAATTCAAAATCTCCAAAGCTTCCGCTTTCTGAAAGCTTTGCAGCGATCTCATGCATGGTGTATGAATTCCACCGTATCATATCCGATATTTCATACAGCATTTTCTGCTGATTCACGAGTCTTTCCTTTTTCTTTTTTATATTTTCTGAAAGGTAAATTCCGCATGCAGACAAAGCAAGGAAAATCATCCCGGCACCGATAAATCTCAGCATATGCCATCCCTCCTCAGCCTTTTTATTTCCGATACGACCCCCGGCTGACTGCTGGAAGAAAGCAGTACACCATA
>JBJEQU010000254.1:0-2095 GCA_051881935.1 Porcipelethomonas sp.
CGAAAAGCTTTGTATCAGTTCCCACAAGATGCTTTGCACATTTGAGAATAGTGCCGTCTCCGCCGATTGCAATTGCGAAATCGGCTTCACCTGCGAAATCATCAAAGTTCCCGAATTTCACCGACGATTTATCCTTAAATTCATTTCTGTAGCTGTCATCAACAAAAATATCAAATGAATTATCTTCAAGTATATCACAGAGATTTCTCGCACATTCCAAAGCATTGTTTTTCTGAAAATTCGGGTATATTGCAGCTTTCATGCTTTTCCTCCTTTTTTGAAATTCAAAAAAGCGCTGTTTACAACGGATCTTATATCCGGCATATAATCGGAACTACCTTTTTTCAGAAGCATAATATATTCAATATTTCCGCTGCCGCCGGTCACAGGGGAATAATCCATATCTATTATACCAAATCCGAGTTCAGCTGTAAAGCCGGCAATTTCAGCAAGCACTCTTTCATGGACCTTCGGGGATCTTACAATACCATTCTTTCCTACATTCTGTTTTCCTGCTTCAAACTGCGGTTTAATAAGAACTGCCGCCATTCCGTCATTCTCAAGCAGCTCAAACGCCTTGGGCAGCACAAGCTTTAAAGAAATAAATGATACATCGACAGAAATAAAATCTATTTTATGCCGGAGATTTTCAGGGAGAACATTTCTTATATCAGTTTTTTCCATATTGCAGACCCTGTCATCACGGCAGAGTTTGTCCGCCAGCTGACCTGAACCTACATCTACTGCGTAAACATACTCAGCGCCTCTCTGGAGCATGCAGTCGGTAAAGCCTCCTGTTGAAGCCCCGATGTCCATACAGGTTTTGCCGGCAAACGAAAGACCATGCTTGTACGCAGCCTTTTCAAGCTTCAGTCCCCCTCTTCCCACAAAAGAAAGAGTTTTGCCGGATATTTCGATAATATCATTTCCGGAAACATCGGCAGCTGGTTTTGTACAGACCTTTCCATTTATCAGAACTGCTCCATCAAGAACAGCCTCCTTTGCCTTCTGACGGCTTGGGAACAAATTTCTGTTTACAAGCTCGATATCAATTCTCATTTTTCTGCTCCGTGATTTGCTTTACAAAATCCACCATTGAATCACTGTCAAGTCCGAGCTTTTCCAGGATACTGTCCACAGAAGCCTGCTTTACAAATCCGGTAACTCCCCTGGAGAAAAATCTTCCGTTAAAACCGTATTCAAGAAGTTCCCTGCTGAAATATTCTGAAACAGAACCGTTCAGAATGCTTTCTTCAAAAAATACTATTCTGCGGTATTTCGCCGCTTTTTCAAAAACCTCTTTATCAATTGGCATGACCCTTGTAAGCTTGAGAATATCACATTTTATATTCTGTATATTCAGCTGTTTATATGCTTTAAACATATTGTCATAAATTCTTCCATAGGATATCATAAGAATGTCAGAGCCTTGATTTTCGATAAAGGTGTATGATGTATTCAGCTTTAATTTATCGAAGGTGGAAGTGTCCCTGCCCCTTGGATAACGGACGCAGACAAGACCGTCACAGTCATACAGCGCAGCTTTCATGCACATTTTCAGTTCCTCATAACAGGAGGGCGAGTATATCACCGCTCCGGGAATTGATGCAATAATCGGGATATCAAATACTCCCTGATGTGTTTCACCGTCCTCCCCTACAATACCAGCTCTGTCAACAGCGATAACAACGTGATTTTTTCCGATGGCGACATCATGTATAAGCTGATCCACCGCTCTCTGCAGGAACGATGAATACACTGCAAACACCGGCAGCTTACCCATTGAAGCAAGTCCTGCGGAAAATGTTACAGCATGCTGCTCGGCAATGCCCACATCAAAAAATCTGTCACTGTATTCAGCAGCAAAATACTGAAGACCTGTCCCGTACTTCATAGCCGCCGTTACCGCACATATATTTTCATCAGCTTCGGCAAGTCTTACAAGTTCCCTGCCAAAGCATGTGGAATAGCAGTTGCTTGAGGAAACCTCAGGATTTCCGGTCATGATATCAAATTTTGATATTCCATGAAACTCTCCGGGATTTTTTTCTGCCGGAAGATACCCTTTCCCCTTGACTGTATTGACATGTATTAC
>JBJEQU010000255.1:0-9094 GCA_051881935.1 Porcipelethomonas sp.
CTGTAAGAGAGGGCTGCCCCTGATTTACTTGAAAATTAGGTTTTTCTACAGTCTGGGGCGGACGGTCTGTCCGCCTGTATGTGTTTTCTGAGGATTTAAATAATGGAAAGAGAGGATTTACCCTATGGCAGATAAAATGTGGGCAGGAAGATTTTCAAAAGAGGTTGATGAAACAGTAAATGCGTTCAACTCATCTATTGCCTTTGACGGCAGAATGTACAGACATGATATTAAAGGCAGCATAGCCCACGCAGATATGCTGGGTAAATGCGGAATAATAACCCAGGAGGACAGCCGGCAGATAATCGAAGGTCTGGAGGGTATCCTCTCGGATATCGAAAGCGGAAAGCTTGAATTTGATATGACAGCCGAGGATATCCACATGTTTATCGAGGCTGAGCTTACAAAGCGTCTGGGAGATGTGGGAAAGAGACTCCACACATCACGCTCCAGAAATGATCAGGTAGCCCTTGACATAAGGCTTTACCTGAGGGACGAGATAAAGGAACTGAAAGAACTTGTACTGAAGCTTGCAGAGGCACTCTGCGATATGGCTGCAAAGCATACGGAGACGGTCATGCCGGGATATACTCATCTCCAGAGAGCACAGCCTGTGACCTTTGCTCACCACCTTATGGCGTATGTATGGATGCTTATCCGTGACTGCGGACGGCTGGACGACACTGCAAAGAGAATGAACGAGTGCCCTCTGGGAAGCTGTGCACTGGCAGGTACAACATATAAGATAGACAGGGCAATGACGGCGCAGGCACTGGGATTTTACAGACCCATGGAAAACAGCCTTGACGGTGTTTCTGACAGGGATTCCTGTGTTGAACTGGCTTCAGCTGTATCACTTATAATGACACACCTTTCAAGATTTTCAGAAGAGATAATTATGTGGTGCTCATGGGAATTTAAATTTGTTGAGCTGGATGACGCCTATGCCACCGGTTCATCTATAATGCCGCAGAAGAAAAACCCGGACGTAACTGAGCTTATAAGAGGAAAGACGGGAAGAGTAAACGGAAACCTTATGACCCTCCTTTCAATGCTTAAAGGTCTTCCGCTGGCATATAATAAGGATATGCAGGAGGACAAGGAGGCAATCTTTGATTCTGTTGACAATGTAAAGCTGTGTCTTAAAACGTTTATCCCTATGGTTGAGACAATGAAAGTCAACAAGGATAAAATGAGGGCTGCTGCGGCAGGAGGATTTATTAATGCCACCGACTGTGCAGACTATCTTGTAAAGCACGGCATGCCATTTCGTGACGCATATAAAATTACAGGACGGCTTGTTGCAGAATGTATTGACAGAGGTCTTACTCTTGAGACTCTCCCGATAGAGGACTACAGAAAGCTTTCGGAGCTTTTCAGTGAGGATGTTTATGATGCGATCTCACTGGAAACCTGCGTCAGGGAAAGAAAATCCTACGGAGGTCCGGCACCTGAATGTGTTGCGGTTCAGATAGAAAACGCAAGGAACGAAATAAACAGTCTTAAATAAAGGGTATTAAAAATGAATCCTAAGCTTTTGAAATTTATTGTGCTGATGACTATAGTATCGGTGCTTGTATGGATAGCAGGGGAGGTCGTTATTGTCGCTGTTATGAAGCTGGGCGGTGCTGCTTCGATTGTGTGGAGCATAGTAATGCTGGCAGTTATAATAGCACTGAGCATGTGGAAGAGCTTTAAAAGCGATGATGACAGTGACAAGAGAAACTGGTAAAACGGGGAGATTAAAAATATGGCAGTTAAGATTTATATAGATGGTCAGGAAGGAACCACCGGACTCAAGATCCTTGAACGTTTTGAAGGAAGAAACGACATAGAGCTTCTTAAAATTTCTGAAGATAAGCGGAAGGATCCGGAGGAACGCAGGAAATTTATCAACGAATCGGATTTTACATTTCTGTGTCTGCCGGACGCTGCGGCAAGAGAGGCAGTCGCACTTGCGGATAACGATAATGTAAGAATAATTGACGCCTCCACAGCTCACAGAACAAACCCTGACTGGGCGTACGGTTTTCCGGAGCTTTCTCCGGCACACAGGGAAAAAATAAAAAATTCAAAGAGGGTTGCGGTTCCTGGATGCTATGCAAGCGGATTTATTTCAATTGTTTATCCGCTGGTGGCAAAGGGAATAATACCGGCTTCATATCCCGTTTTTGCCTACGCAACATCCGGATACAGCGGTGCAGGCAAAAAGGCGATTGCAGCTTATGAAAGTGAAAACAAGCCATTCGAGCTGCTTAGTCCCAGGCAGTATGCCTTAAATCTCAATCACAAGCATCTTCCGGAGATGCAGAAAATAACAGGACTTGAAAATAAACCCATGTTTACGCCTGTAGTTGACAACTATTTCAGCGGCATGGTGGTATCAGTCCCGGTCCAGGCAGAGATACTCGGCAGAAAGCTCGATCCGGAAAAGGTAAGAGAAGCACTCTATGAAAATTACAAAGACTCAAATTTTGTTGAGGTGAAGCCGGCAGGATGTGAATGTGTTCCGGATGGGTTCCTGACCTCCAACGGGCTCAGCGGTTCAAACAGAATGGAGATTTATGTTTTCGGAAACGAGGATCAGCTTCTTTTATGCTCAAGGCTCGATAATCTGGGCAAGGGAGCGTCCGGTGCGGCAGTACAGTGTCTCAACATTATGATGGGGATAGATGAGACTACCGGGCTTCTGTAATAAATTTCAGAACGGAGAAAAATTATGATAGAAAAAGTAGAATTTGAAGGTTTCAAATATATAGACGGCGGTGTCTGTGCGGCTCAGGGCTTTATGGCAAACGGCATTCAGTGCGGACTCTGCCATGAGGGAGCACTGCCGGCAGAAAATAAAAACGACCTTGCCGTAATTATTGCTGACAGGGAATGCTCTGCTGCGGCAGTTTATACTACTAACAAAGTCAAAGGTGCGCCTATCCAGGTGACCCGTGAAAATATTTCCGACGGAAAGGCAAGGGGCGTTGTTGTAAACTCAGTAAATGCCAATACATGTAATGCGGACGGTGTACGCAAGGCGGAAAAAATGTGTGAGCTTGCAGCAAAGGAATTCGGACTTAAAGCTTCGGACTTTATTGTGGCATCCACAGGTGTTATCGGTCAGCCGCTTCCCATTGAGCCTATCGAAAAGGGGATGCCGGAGCTTTGCAAAGGGGTCAGCCGTGAGGGTAATGCAGAGGCGGTAAATGCAATCATGACCACAGATACTATGGCAAAGGAAATTGCTGTTGAATTTCAACTGGGCGGAAAAAAATGTGTCATGGGAGGCATGCTCAAAGGAAGCGGCATGATACATCCCAATATGGCGACCACCCTTACATTTGTCACAACTGATGCGGCTGTATCACCGGAGTTTTTAAAGCATGCTCTCAGTGACGTTGTTAAGACGACCCTTAACATGGTAAGCGTGGATGGGGACACCTCTACAAATGATATGGTCTGCATTATGGCAAACGGTATGGCTGGAAACAGTGAGATAGTAACTGAAAGCGAGGACTTTGCAGATTTTGTCAATGCACTTTTCGTAGTTATGGTAAACCTTGCAAGAATGATGGCAAGGGACGGCGAAGGGGCAACGAAGCTTATCGAATGCGTGTGCTCGGGGGCTGACAGCGTAAGGACTGCACAGACTGTTGCAAAATCAGTAATTACATCAAACCTCTTTAAGGCTGCAATGTTCGGAGAGGATGCAAACTGGGGACGTATTCTCTGCGCTGTAGGCTATGCAGATGCTGATTTTGATATTAATAAGGTCTCTGTTGACATAGCTTCAAAGGCAGGCAGGATATCCGTCTGCAAAAACGGTGCAGGAGTAGAGTTCCCTGAGAAAAAGGCAAAGAACGTTCTCAAGGAAGAGGAAATAACAGTTCTTGTTACCATCGGAGACGGTGAATTTCATGCAGCGGCATGGGGCTGCGACCTTAGCTATGACTACGTGAAGATCAACGGCGATTACAGGAGCTGATTGGAGAAGAAAATGGAAATTTCTAATAATATTCGTGCGAAGGTGCTTATTGACGCACTTCCGTATATTCAGAAGTACAATGATAAGATAGTTGTTGTAAAATACGGCGGAAACGCCATGACAAATGAAGATCTCAAAGAGGCAGTCATGAGCGATATCGTTCTGCTGTCACTGGTGGGCATCAGGGTAGTTCTCGTTCACGGCGGCGGCCCGGAGATAAATGACCTGCTGGGCAGGCTGGGAATTGAAAGCAGATTCATAAACGGTCTGAGATATACGGACAAGGATACCATCGACGTTGTTAAAATGGTTCTTGCCGGAAAGGTAAACAAGGAACTTGTGGCTCATCTGACAGAGCATAAGGGAAGTGCCGTAGGTCTTTGCGGCATTGACGGCAGGATGCTTACCGCTGAAAGAGCCGAGGGTGAAAACGGTGAGGATCTGGGTTTTGTAGGAAACATCACCAAGGTAAATGTAAAGCCTATTACCGATACCCTTGCAAACGGCTGCATTCCGGTTATTGCAACGGTTGCATGCGGCGACGACGGAAACACATACAATGTCAATGCTGATACTGCGGCTTCGAGAATAGCGGCAGAGCTCAGAGCTGAAAACCTTATTCTCATGACCGACATTGCCGGTCTTCTGAGGGATAAAAATGACCCCTCAACACTGATACCGTCCGTAAATGTAAGTGAAGTTCCGTTTATGAAGAGGCAGGGGATAATCTCCGGCGGGATGATCCCGAAGATAGACTGCTGTGTTGAGGCGGTAAGACGAGGAGTAAAGAAAACCTCCATTATTGACGGAAGAGTACCTCACTCTATCCTTATTGAGATCCTCTCTAACGAGGGAATCGGTACACAGTTCAGATAATGGCTGTAAAAATAATACTTGCAGCTCCCATTGTGATAGGACTTGTCCTCGTTTTTTCAGGAATATTTCTGTATATCAGACGGACTAAGCTTGGAATACAGACTGAGGGGACGATTACGGGAACTGCAAAGGGCAGCAGGAAATACGCAAGGCTTAAAATGGAGACGGAAGCACCAGTGGTAAGATACACTGTAAAGGGTGTGGAGTATAACTGCCCGGCTTCAAAATTTCAGGCAGAGGGTGTTAACTCTTATCCTAAGGGGAGCAAAATAAAAATACGTGTCAGCCGGAGGAATCCTCACAGGTTTGAACCGGTGCAGGGCGGCGGTACGGCTGAGCTTCTGCTTATAGTCTGCGGCGGTTTTATGGTCTTTGCATATATTATTATGTACTTGAGATATTTCAGATAAGGAAGTGTGAAAAATGACTACCATTGAAAAATTTGACAATAATGTAATGCATACATACGGACGTTTCGGCGTTGTATTTGAAAAGGGAAGCGAACGTGAATGTATTGATGAAAACGGAAAGAAGTATATAGATTTCGGCAGCGGCATCGGTACAAATTCGCTGGGATTCTGTGATAAGGACTGGGTGGACGCTGTCTGCGGTCAGGCAAGGGCGCTCCAGCATACGTCAAACTATTACTACACAAAGGTTCAGGCAGATTTTGCTCAGAAGCTTTGTCAGGTCACGGGCTATTCCAAAGTATTCTTCGGAAACTCCGGTGCGGAAGCCAATGAATGTGCAATAAAGCTTGCAAGGAAATACAGCTTTGATAAATACGGAAAAGGACGTCATAATATAATTACTCTGGTAAACTCCTTCCATGGGAGAACATTATGCACCCTCTCTGCAACAGGTCAGGACAGCTTTCACAACTATTTCTTCCCCTTTGTGGAAGGGTTTGTAAATGCAAAGGCAAACGACATTGATGACCTGAAATCAAAGCTTGACAATGTCTGTGCGGTCATGGTGGAATTTGTTCAGGGTGAGGGTGGAGTTATCGCTCTGGACAAGGATTATGTAAAGCAGCTTGCAGAAATATGCGCTGAAAAGGATATACTGCTTATAGCTGACGAGGTGCAGACAGGTGTCGGCAGAACCGGAAAGTTTTTAGCGTCAGAGCATTTCGGAGTAAAGCCGGATGTAACAACCCTTGCAAAGGGCATTGCAGGCGGTGTTCCCATGGGTGCATGTCTTGCCAATGAAAAGTGCTCAGAAGTGCTGTCAAAGGGTACTCACGGTTCGACCTTCGGGGGAAATCCTCTTGCATGCGCCGGAGGTAATGCAGTTATAAATAAAGTCAGCGATGAAAAATTCCTTGAAGAGGTTTCGCAAAAGGGCGAATATTTCAGGAAGAAGCTTATGGAGCTTGAGGATGTTGAAGCTGTAAGCGGACTTGGAATGATGATAGGTATTACCCTTAAATCAAAGAAGGCTGCTGATGTTGCAGCTAAGGCACTGGACGAGGGACTTATGCTGCTGACAGCCAAGGATAAGGTCCGTCTGCTGCCGCCTCTTAATATTACCTATGATGAAATAGACAGGGGACTTGAAATTTTTGCAAAGGTTCTCAGCGAATAGTATTCAGGCAGTGTTCTTGCGTTAGCATATAACACTACTGTCAGGAAAGGTTAGTGATTAAAAATGAAACATTTACTTAAAATGCTCGATCTGAGCCAGGAAGAAATTATTGATATTCTAAATCTTGCAGACCAGCTTAAATATGAGCTGAAGCATGGTATTCCCCATCCCCACCTCAAGGGGAAGTCACTGGGAATGATTTTCCAGAAGGCGTCCACACGTACCCGTGTTTCCTTTGAAACAGGAATGTATCAGCTTGGGGGATATCCGCTGTTCCTCTCGTCCTCTGATTTACAGATAGGCAGGGGCGAACCGGTACAGGATACCGCAAGGGTTCTTTCACGCTACATTGACGGCATTATGATCCGTACCTTTGAGCAGAAGGAAGTCGAGGATCTTGCTGAATACGGCAATATCCCGATTATAAACGGACTGACTGATTTTTCACATCCATGTCAGGTTCTTGCAGACCTTATGACTATCCGTGAATTCAAGGGCAGCTTTGACGGACTGAAAATGTGCTATATCGGCGATGGTAACAATATGGCAAACTCCCTTATTGTGGGCGGTCTGAAGGTTGGCATGACTGTCTCCTGCGCTACTCCTGAAAATTATCGTCCGGCAAAGGAAGTAATGGAATTTGCAGAAAAATTCGACTGCTTCGCTATAACTGATGACCCGAAGACAGCTGCTGAAGGTGCTGATATACTTATCACTGATGTATGGGCGTCTATGGGACAGGAAGGTGAAGCACAGGAACGCCGCAAGGCATTCAAGGGCTATCAGATAAATGATGACATTATGGCTGTTGCAAACAAGGACGCTCTTGTAATGCACTGTCTCCCGGCACACCGTGAAGAGGAGATCACTTCAAAGGTATTTGAAGAACACGCAAAGGAAATTTTTGAAGAAGCTGAAAACCGTCTGCATGCCCAGAAGGCAGTAATGGTTAAGCTTATGGCATAATTGTTTATGAAAACAGCCTGTCGGATGAGAGTCCGGCAGGCTGTTTTTTGGAACAAATTCCAATAATAAATTTAATACACATCGGCAAGGTTGACAATTATGTGAAAATGTGATATAATTCCAGTGATAAATTAAAATTGTGGACATATGGTCATGAGGATTATATGCGTTAATTTATCCTGCTTTTATGCAGAAATTTTATGATCAGGAGTTTATAATTATGAAGAAATTAGTTGGAATTTTAGCAACCCTTGCAATGTCAGTGACATGTCTTACAGCATGCGGCGGTGAAGGTGACTTCGTTGGCAAGTGGGAATGTACAGAAATGACCTATGGCGGAGAAACTATTGAAGGCGATTATATGGGTGTTCCTGTTGGCTCAATGTTCCAGGTTGAATTCAAGGATGACAATACAGGTTCTATTATGGTCGTTGGTGAAGACGCAGCTACATTTGACTGGAAGGCTGACGGCGATACAGTTACAATTACAGCAGATGGCGAAGATGTTGAGATCACTAAGGACGGCGATCAGCTCGTAGCTAAAGAGGGCGAAGGCGATGATGAAACATCCTTTAAGCTCAAGAAGGTTGATGAATTCAGTGAGTTTAATCTTGATGAACTCATGGGAGAACTCGGAGAATAATTTTTACTTAACACGCAGCGGACGGTATGAATGAAAATTCATACCGTCCGTTTTTTTACTTGTCGGTTCCACTGAGCTGATTCTCAATCTCAATAATTATGTCGCTCATTTTGACGTTCAGTGCATTAGAGAGACGATAAAGAGTTTCAAGGGTCGGTTTTCGTTCACCTCGTTCAATTGCACTGAGGTGAGTGCGACCGATGGCTGCGAGCCCACTGAGCACCTCCTGCGATACGCCCTTCGATTTTCTGAATTCAGCTATGACTTTTCCGACGATTTTTGAATCTAATTCGGGATTGTACATATGCAACACCTCCTGTTATTAGGATATATCGAATAATAAAGAATTATGAATACATATGTTGACATTTGAATACTTATGTGTTATAATTATAGAAAGAAATCATTGGAGACTTTGAAATTTATATATAATTTAAAAGCTGAGATATCAGGAGGAAATGTAAAATGAAGAAAAGAAAAATAGTAAATGGGACAGTAGCAATATTATTGACGGCGGCTATGTCAGGATGCGGTTCATCGGGAACAGATGAAAAATTACTAATAGGCAGTTGGACGCTCAATAAGGAAAATAGCACAATAAGTACAGATGCCAAATATCTGACATTTTACGAAGGTGGTGGATGTGCAAACAGCGGTGAGTCTGGCACATGGACTGTCAGTGGAAGCACACTCCAAGTTCTTGGAACATATGGAGGACAGTTTTTTTCTCATGATAACTTAATGGGAACATTTGAAGTAGACGGGGATGAATTAGTAATTAGTAATCCATCTGTTGATGGAGATGTAAAACAAGGCGAGCTTGTTTATGAAAAGACAGAGGATTAATAAAAGTATATAAACATTCCAGGACTCTCTGAAATAAAACTGCTCTTAGTGCAAACTGGAGCAGTTTCTTTGTAAATGACAGATAAAAGTACTGTGATTAACAAAGATTCACAAAAACAAGATAGAAAAAAGCTCAAAACTATCCAAAACGTAAAACCTTCAAAAAGCGGTTGACAAACGGGAAAAGAGATGATATAATA
>JBJEQU010000256.1:0-9007 GCA_051881935.1 Porcipelethomonas sp.
CGAAACTTTTAAGTTGCTATCCACATACTCTAAAAGACTTTTTCGACAAGCTGAGGCGGACAGACCGTCCGCCCATATTAATGATCTGTGTAATAAATTACTTGTTGTTTCTCTTCTGGTCAAGCTTTGCCTTAACCTTGATAGGAAGACCAAAGAGATTGATAAATCCGGCACTGTCTGCCTGATTATAAACTTCGTCAGCATCGAAAGTTGCAACCTCTTCATCATAGAGTGTATATGGTGAAGTAACGCCTGCATTGATGATATTGCCCTTGTAAAGCTTGAGCTTTACATCACCTGTAACAGTCTTCTGTGTCTCTGTAACAAAGGCACTGAGAGCCTCACGGAGAGGCGTATACCACTGACCATTATAAACAATATCAGCAAACTTGATTCCGATATACTGCTTCATTCTTGCAGTTTCCTTGTCAATCGTGATTGTTTCAAGAACCTCGTGGGCGTGATAGAGAATAGCACCGCCGGGAGTTTCATAAACGCCCCTTGACTTCATGCCTACAAGACGGTTTTCAACCAGGTCAGCAAGACCGATACCATTTTCGCCGCCAAGCTTATTTAAAGTCTCAACCAGTTCAACTGCGCCCATTTCCTTGCCGTCAATAGCAGTCGGAATGCCCTTTTCAAAATGGATAGTCACATAAGTTGGCTTGTCCGGAGCCTGAAGCGGAGAAACACCCATTTCAAGGAAGCCTTCCTTTTCGTACTGAGGTTCATTTGCCGGATCTTCAAGATCAAGTCCCTCATGGGAAAGATGCCAGATATTCTTGTCCTTTGAATAATTTGTTTCACGGTTGATTTTGAGGGGAATGTTATGAGCCTCTGCATAGTCGATCTCCTCGTCTCTTGACTTGAGATCCCAGATCCTCCAGGGAGCGATGATCTCCATATCCGGAGCAAATGCCTTTATAGCAAGCTCAAAACGAACCTGGTCATTGCCCTTGCCTGTACAGCCATGGCAGATAGCGTCTGCGCCTTCTGCAATAGCTATTTCAGCGATTCTCTTTGCGATGATCGGACGTGCAAAGGAAGTACCGAGCATATATCTGTTTTCATAGATAGCCCCTGCCTGAACTGTAGGGAAAACGTAATCTGTAATAAATTCTTCTGTCAGGTGTTCAATGTAAAGCTTTGAAGCGCCTGTAGCCTTAGCCTTTTCTTCAAGACCCTCAAGCTCACTTGCCTGTCCTACGTCGCCGGAAACAGCAATAACCTCGCAGTTATTGTAATTTTCCTTGAGCCACGGAATGATGATAGAAGTATCAAGACCGCCTGAGTACGCAAGTACGACTTTCTTTATATCTTTCTTTGGTGCAACCTTATTCATGGTAAAAAACCTCCGTTTAAATATCGATATTCTTATTATACACCTTTATACTCAAATGTCAAGTACATTTTTGCATAAATATACATAATTTTCTGAAAATATACACATTTTATGCATGAATTATGTATATATACATTTTTCGCTGTAAAAATTTCCGTTTTCAGTTCCTATGCCGCCCCATTTCTGCGGCAATCAATTTCTCAATAGTTAATTGGCGGAGCAATATTATACTGAATGCTCTATTCACCCAAAATTAATTTCCGTGACCTCTTTCCAGAAACTGTTGACATGCCGTACAATATATGCTAAAATGATAACTGCACGTTAAAATATATAAATACAGAGAGGAAAGGAATATGAATAAATCGGGACTTAAAAAAATCGCCTCGGCTGCACTTGCAGCCGTTACGGCAATGACAGCAATATCAGCATCGGCACTGGGCATCGTTTCCGCTGATGTCTCCGGCGCAAGAGGAGATGCCAACCAGAACGGAACGACCGACATACGTGACTGTGCATATATTGCAAGAATGCTTGCCGAAGGGAAGGGGGATGCTCTGCCTGAGAATGCAGACTATAACCTGGACGGCAAAGCAAATGTAAGTGACGCTGCAAATCTTGCAAGGGCGATCTCATGCAGCTGTGTACAAGGCTATAATCCGCAGTCGGTCATACCGGACATTTGTATCGGAATGAGCGAAAGTGAAGTGATGGAGACTGTCGGCACAGATTATATATACAAGGTTCTGCCCGAGGATGATCTCCGTGAAATGGACCGTACAACATATTATTACAATGTTGACAGCCTTGACCACTTCGGAATTGACATGCCGGCAGTTATGTTTTTTGAATTTACCAGGAATAGCAAGCTGTATAACTATGGTTATCAGATAGGCTGTACCTGTGATTCAGACTTTAATTTCCACTATTCATACAGCAAGAGCGAACTTGTTTCTGCTTACAACAGCATATGCTCTGTTCTGCAGCAGTCTTTCGGCAAGGGCATAAAGAATCCCAATTCATGGATGACGGAAGCTGGTGTCCTCAGTGAATATATATGGCAGTATACAGACTTTGGTCAGATATGGTTCATCGTAGGAACTGACCTGTGGGGAGAGAGCGGTGCAAACCATATGACATTATCCTCCTGTGACGAATCATTGCTTTGATAACTGATCGTTATAAGAGAAATTTCTGAATCGTGCAGAAAAAATCTGCACGATTTTTTTATAAATGAGATATTTTCCGCCCCTCATTCGTTTTATTAGTGAGGCGCCTAAAAAAGCGAAAGGAGGAACTGAAGCTTGGACAAGGAAACATTCATAAAGAAACTTTTGCTGCATAAGGATACAGTTTTCCGGACAGCCTATTCCTACACCAAAAATACCAGCGATGCTGAGGACATATCCCAGGAAGTATTTTTAAAGTTTTATACATCCTCTCCGACGTTTTGCAGCACACAGGAGGAAAAAGCGTGGCTCATAAGAGTGACCATCAACAAATCAAAGGATCTTATAAAGTCAACATGGTTTTCAAAACGCACTCTTGAAACAGAATTCCGGCAGAATTACGAAATGGAAGAAAATCAGTCGGACATTCTTGAAAAGGTCATGGAGCTTCCCGACAAGTACAGGATCATGATCCATCTGTATTACTTTGAAGATTACTCCGTAAAGGAAATCTCAGAAATTACAGATGTTAAACCATCGACAGTACAAACAAGGCTTCAGCGCGGAAGAAAACTTCTCGAAAAGAAATTAAAGGAGGAATCGGTTTATGAAAAAAGAAATATACAGCTCAGCTATGGCCAGAATCACAATGAAGGATGAATGCGTCGGCAATATTCTCGACAGTATTGACGAGCTTCCCCAGGAGCATGAAACAAAGCACAGGAAAATACGCTATATTCAGATTCTTACAGCTGCCGCAGTCTTTATTTTCGGTTCAGTTACCGTTACTGCCGCAGCCGGAGGAGTTGAATGGATAAAAAGCTTTTTTGCAGATGATCAGGAAATTACCCAGAGCATTTATGACCTGGCGGCAGAAATTGAAAATTTTGAATGTAAAAGCTTCTATGACATAGAAATTTCCCCTGTAGGAATACTCTGTGACGAACAGGACTTTTATGCGATACTCCATGTTGAACAGCTGCCTGACAATCTCAAAGGCGAATTTATCGACTTTATAATAGAGCCTGAAATCAAAGACACTTCAGGCTATTCATGGTCCGCAGCTACTGACTTTGACAGTGAAAAAAATGAGCTGATCATGAAGTGCACAAGCCCTGAGAAAATATTTAAAGAAGGGCAAAAATTAAATATACTCATGGGTTACCACGAATACAGCGAGGACTTCAGTAAATATGACGAACTTCTTACTATTCCGAAAATAGCAGAAGTAAGCTTTACGCTGAATTACGTTGAATCCAACCAGAATACGCTGAATATCGATTACAGCGAATACACCTGCGAATCCATTCCGGAGCGTGACTACGATTTCCTTTTTGACACGATCCGTATAACTCCCATTTCAATGGTAACAGAAGGTACAGGAACATTCTATGCCGATGAGATGATAAGCAGTGACATCAGAATCATTTTCGACGACGGAACAGAGACTATTGCCGGTGCCTACGGCTCTTCAGGAACCAGCTCATATGACTTTGCGTCGGCTGGAAATAACACTACTCTTGCGGAAAGAGCAGAGCTGTATAAAGACAATATAGTAACAGCTTCATGGCTCTTTGATAAGCCTATTGACCCTGACAGAATTACAGATATATATTTAGGCAGCATGAGAATATATCATAATTAAATTCATTTTCCATCCATTATTAATATATTATATACGAATAGCAGACACGATTTTTCGTGTCTGCTATTTATTTTTCTTAATTTTTCTTGTAAACGCTTACTATCTCGCCGGTAAATGCCTTATGAAAAGGATCCTTTTCATAATATTTAAGCGGACCCTTGTCAGCAAAGCTTTCCTCTGTCATGCTCTGGGTGTAGACCTTCCGGCATACGAACACCATCTCAGCCTCCTCAAATGCAGCACTGCCCTCCAGCTCACACACTGTAAGTCCTGTTTCCTTAGCCTTGTCACAATCTCTGCCTGAGTGTGAACCGCAGAAGCTCAGAGCCTCCCGGTACTTTTCACTGAAAAACGAAATTGTGAAATACTCATTCTTATCGATGAACCCGAAGGTATGCCTGTTTGTACGGATGACTGTTGTAAATACCGGCATATTCCAGAGGAATCCCGTCTGTCCCCAGGAAGCGGTCATAGTGTTATACGACTGTTTATCACCGCTTGTGACCAGGAACCAATCCCTGCCGATCAGCTTATACGGATTGAAATCAAGACTGTAAATATCTGTTTTTACAAAACTCATAACACTTTTTTCCTTTCAGTGAATAATAATATAATATTATACTATCACAAAACGGAAGATATTACAAGTCTGATCTATGTAATTTTTCAGAAATTTCAGGCTCTTTTCAGTGCCGGCTTATGCTGGAGTCTCAGCTTGTCGGTTATAAGCGCAATAAATTCGGAATTTGTCGGTTTGCCTTTGCAGGTATTTACCGTATAGCCGAAGAATGAATTGAGGGTATCCAGATTACCTCTGTCCCATGCTATTTCAATAGCGTGTCTTATAGCTCTCTCAACTCTTGAGGATGTGGTATCAAACTTTTTGGCAACTGTGGGATAAAGCATTTTCGTAACGCTTTCCAGAAGCTCCTTATCCTCAAGGGATGCAAGGATCGCTTCACGAAGATAATGATAACCCTTGATGTGGGCAGGCACTCCAAGCTGATGGATGACCTCCGTCACAACGATCTCCATATCCTCTCCGCCGCTGTCATTTGCATCGGGCGCAGTCCCCTGAACAAGTGCATTGATCCTGTCACCGAGAGAAGTCATATCAAACGGCTTGAGCATAAAATAGGCTGCTCCGTTCTGCATAACCTGTTTTTCAATAAACGGGTTATCGTAAGAGGACGTAACAATAAATTCAGGCTTCTTGCCGCCGAGCGCCTGAACCTTCTTAATGAGTTCTATTGCGTCCATGTGCGGAAGAATAGCGTCCACTATAACGACATCAGGACTGTCATTTTTTATTGTCTCAAACAGTGCCCCTCCGTCTTTTGGTCTTGTTACGGCATACATGCCCATGTTGCGCAGTGTGCTGGCACAGGCAATACCGTATTCAACGCTGTCGTCTCCTATTAACACCTTGATTTTGTTTACCATTGTTCTACCTCCTAATTTTTTTCTACTTCAATATATTACCATATTTATTTACTTTTATCAATAGCAAATATTAACTTTTTTTGGAGTAATTTATACTTATTTGTAAACAGCTTTTTAACAAATTGTAAACTGCTCCCATAATTCGACAAAATCCGACATAATCCGGAAAATACTAAGTTTTGACGCTCCGCATCCTATACATTTTCGTCAGGGTTTATTTTTAAAATTTGTTTTAAAATATCAAATAATAAGGTCAGAGAAAAAATTGCAAATAAACCGTCAGAAATTTGCCTTAATAAACTGTCATAAATCAGACAATATTATAAATGAGGCAAGTAAAGCTTGCCGAAATCTATAGCTTTTGTTTGCGTTTGTCACTCTGGCGACGTGCAAAATGGCATTTTAAACAAATCTTCGCCGAATCAGGCAAGGTTTAAATGATGGCGCAATATATCATCAGACGCAAAACACCAATCACAAAGACAAGCTTTTGGATATGCCGCTGTGCACTTCATACGGCATTACCCTGACGAAAGGACAAAAAATGAAAAGAGCAATAAAGATCTTTGCAGTATCTGCGGTTCTGTTTATCATTAATATCTGCATTATTGTGGGATATTATGCGGTAAACTTACCCGACAGCTATTATATTTCGAAAGGCAGTTCGCTGAGGCTTTCAACTGTATTTTCTATAGATGCCGTATCCGATGATGCAGTAGCATCATTTTCGCCGAAAACCGTACCAGCCTCAGAGACGGCAAGTCTGCGTCTGTTCGGAATGTTCCCGGTAAAAAATGTTGAGATCAAGTCCATGGAAACCCCCATGCTGATCCCCGGCGGTGAACCCTTCGGGATAAAGCTCCTCATGGAAGGAGTCATGATAGTGGGCATGGGAGAAGTTAAAACCTCTTCCGGAATGGTATGTCCTGCTGAAAAATGCGGACTTGAAAAGGGCGATATAATTTTGTCAGCAGACGGAAAGGAAATTTCCGCAAACTCTGAGCTTGAGGAAATAGTATCGGAGTCTGACGGAGAGCCGGTTGAGATCGTCTACACCCACGACGGGGAACGCAGAGAAACGGAGCTGTGTCCGGTAATATCCTCCTCAGACGGCAGGTACAGGGCAGGCGTGTGGGTGCGTGACAGCACAGCCGGCATAGGCACCATAACATTCCGTGAGCCGTCCACCTGCCGCTTCGGGGGTCTGGGGCATCCTGTGTGCGATTGTGACACCGGGGAGATAATCCCCGTATCAAGCGGTGAAACAGCCGATGTTACCATAGAAAACATCGTAAAAGGTACCGCCGGAAGTCCCGGAGAATTAAATGGCTGCTTTTCATCGGGGATGTCTTCCGGAGTAATATACTGTAACAACCGATGCGGTGTATTTGGTGAACTTTTTGCCCCCTGCGACAGCAGTGAGGCTATCCCGATGGGACTTAAACAGGAAATAACCGAAGGTCCGGCGGTGATCCGTACCACCATTGACAGTACTGGTGTCCACGAATATGATATTGAAATAGAGGACATCGACTACGACAGCAGCAGCACTAAAAACATGACCATCCGTGTAACAGACAGCGAGCTTCTTGAAAAAACCGGCGGTATTGTCCAGGGCATGAGCGGCAGTCCTATCATTCAGAATGGAAAGCTGATAGGCGCCGTAACACATGTTCTTGTCAATGATCCGGAAAAAGGTTTCGGGATATTCTGCGAAAACATGTATGAGTCCGGAATGTGCGGATAAGTCATGACAGATAAAGGGCACTGCCTGACGCAGTGCCCTAAAACTCTGTAATAATTATTTATCGCTGCTAAAGCCGCTTTCAACCAGTTCAACCAGTGATTCAACAGCCTGCTGTTCATCAGCGCCGTCAGCAATGATTCTGATATCTGTACCGCCGACAATGCCCAGTGAAAGAATGCCAAGAAGACTCTTTGCATTAACCCTGCGCTCTTCTCTTTCGATCCAGATAGAAGACTTGAACTCATTAGCCTTCTGGATAAAGAATGTTGCCGGTCTTGCGTGTAAACCTACCTGATTCTTAACTAATACATCTTTAACAAACATAATATACTCTCCTATCTCTGTAGTTGCGGACATTGCAGCTTCACTTTTTGTTGTATGGAACCATGTCCGTCATAAACACCGGACTTCAGGCATCAGCCTCCCAAATCCGACAGGAGATTTTACTCTCTGATGAATTTGTTCATAAATCCCGCAGCTTACGCATACGGCAAACACAGCCCAGAAGTCTTTTGCTGTTATAAATTATACAAGCTATTTTGTGAGTAGTCAACGAAAAAATTACACTAAAATAGCCGTTTAGGCAAATTTTCTACGCTTTGATTAATGTTGCGTTTTTTATTCGCTCAAGATTTGTTTATATTCACGAAGCTTTTTTAGGGATAATTAAAATTATTCACCGTAAACAAATTTCAACATCTGTTTGTGTGTACTTTTAATAACTTCAGCAATACAAACCAGTATTTTCCAAAAAGAAATAAAAAATCTATTCGGCAAAATGCCTAAATTTCAGGAAAGCCGGATCTGCGGATGTTTATTTTTTTCCGCTGCCTTTCTCCGGCAGCTTATTGGCAAGCCTGTATCTCTCATACATATCCGGTCTTTTTTCCCTCGTGATTTCAAGACTTTTTTCAAGTCTCCAGTCTGCGATATTCCTGTGGTGTCCCGACAGCAGCACAGCGGGAACAGACTGCCCCTCCCAGGTTTCCGGACGTGTATACTGAGGATATTCAAGAAGTCCGTTAAAATGGCTCTCATCCTCAAAGCATTCGGCACTTGAGAGAACTCCGTCGCACATTCTTGCAACAGCGTCAGTAACAACAGCTGCCGGAAGCTCTCCACCTGTAAGGACATAATCCCCTATAGATATTTCCTCGTCAACGATTTTGTCGAGAATTCTCTGATCGACCCCTTCATAGTGTCCGCAGAGAATAATAATATTATTCATTTCAGACAGCTCAACAGCTCTCCTCTGGGTAAAAACGCCTCCCTTTGGGGTCATATATATTGTATGCGGTTTTCCCTCAAGCTGTTCACACACGGCTTTATAGCAGTTATAGATAGGAGCTGCCTGCATGACCATGCCCATTCCTCCGCCGTAGGGGATGTCGTCAACACGTCTGTGCTTATCGTTAGTATAATCCCTTATCTGGTGGCATCGGACTTCAATGGCACCCTTTTTCCTTGCTCTTCCCACAATGCTCTCGGACAAAATTGCCTCACACATTTCAGGAAACAGGGTCAGAATATCAATCCTCATCAAAAAGTCCCTCCAGAGGACGGATAAGAATAACCTTTTTTTCAATATCCGTTTCTATGATTATATCCGGGATCGCCGGTATATAGGACAGTTTTCCGTCATTTTCCAGTTCATAGACGTC
>JBJEQU010000257.1:0-8882 GCA_051881935.1 Porcipelethomonas sp.
GAGTTTTAGTTCAGAAGCAATTTCCTGTTACTTTTTCTTTAATCAATTTTTCTTTTTAAAGAAAAATTGTGCATTTCTTTGGTTCGTTTCTTTGTGCATACAAAGAAATGAAGGAAAATAAGAAAATTGGTATAGTTTAGTTTGATTTAACTGAAAAAAAGCAAAACCCATTTTAGCCGCTGTAAGCGGAAGAAAAAATTGCACAAGCAGGCATGTTCTTTTACTGGGTGAGTTTTATTTCAGGAACCGTTTCATTCTTCCAAGCTTTAGTTTAACCTTCTTAAACAGCCGTCTCACCGGAAAAATACCGCACCACAAAACAGAATAGATCCTGTAAAGCCGGTTATTCACGGAGATATTTCTGCCCTTTCTGACAAATTCCGTGAGAACGCCGATAATATCCTCATCCTTTATGCCGTATTCAAGGTTAATGCAGTTGTCTCCGCATATTACATAGTCATTTTCACGCACTTTTACCACTCTGTGAAGCACATAGTGACTGGGGGGACGCCTGTAAAGGACAACATCATATTTGCGGCAGCGCTGGTCCGTTTTCTTCTTTACAGTAAAAATATCACGTCCCTGCCTGAGCATAGGCAGCATGCTCACCCCTACATTTGTATAGGTAAGCTCGCCGTATTTTTCCAGATGCTCCTCATAGGTCATTTTATTCATTCAGCGCACCAATACTGCGAAGCTTGTCAAGAATTTTCTTTACATCTCCGGCAATGACCTCCCCGGGAGCGTCATATTCCTCCAGCATTTTTGAAATGATCTCTTCCTCTGTAGTCTCTTTTTTAAGGCAGTTTACAATAAATGCGGCAGATTCATTGCTCTTTACAAGTCCGCTGAAACCGTTTCCGCCGGCAGATACCATTATCTGCTCATCTTTGGTTTCATGTGTGATAAATTCTTCGTTAAGCTTCATAATTTTTCTGTCCTTTCATTTTATCATAGGCGATCTGAGCCGCCTGAATATCCATATTGCATCCCAGCCTGTACAGCGGCACCCTCTCCCCAAGACTGTCAATAAGCTGAAGGGTTTTCTTCATCTTTAAAGGGTCAGCCGGACGGTTTGTCTGCTGCAGAAGCATGGGGTATGCATCCGGCACGGTAATATCTTCAATGTGGTTCTCCTCTGCCCTTGTAAGAATACAGATACCCTTTAAGGGGACACTTGTATTGGTGCTGAGCCGGTGCTTGCCGTCCCAGGGGGTACCGTACACAATAACACCCTCCGGAGTTATCTGCAAAAGAGGCTTGTCGTCATTTATCATAACTGCACGGCTGCCGAAATACTCCCTCCAGAGCTTTGTATGGGTAGATTTGCCGGTGCCGCTTTTTGCAGTAAACAGGTATCCTTCACCGTCCACCGCCACCACTGAGCCGTGAAACAGCAGTATATCGTGATCCAGCATGATATCTGCAATTTTGCGGTACACCGCAAGAGTTTCAAGGTAACTGTCAGGGAAAACACGCACTGCTTTCCCCTCCTTTATATCCTCGGAGGCAGATTTTTTCCGTTCAAAATCGATATCCTTCTGCTCTGTTTTCACTGAAAAATCCGGATCACCGGGGTACTGATATTTGCTGCAAAGGCGGTGTATTTCATCGTATACGGAATCGATCTCCACGACTTTTCCTGCGATTTTGTATGTATTCATTTTTTCACCTCCGGGGATACTGTCTGTTTAACCGATCTTATCCAGAGCCTGTGCAAGATCCGCAATAATATCATCAGCATTTTCAATGCCGACGGAAAGTCTTATAAGATCCGGTGCAACGCCTGCCTCAATAAGCTGTTCATCGGTCAGCTGACGATGGGTATGACTTGCCGGATGAAGAAGACAGGTCTGGCTGTCCGCAACATGAGTTGCAATTGCCGCAAGCTTTAAGCTGTCCATAAATTTAATGGAATTATCTCTTCCGCCCTTAATACCGAATGCCATAACACCGCATGTGCCGCCCGGCATATATTTTTCTGCAAGGTCATGATACTTGTCATCTTTAAGACCGGCATAATGTATCCATGCAACCTTGTCCTGCTCTGAAAGAAACTCCGCAACCTTCTGGGCGTTTTCACAGTGCTGCTTCATTCTCAGAGGCAATGATTCAAGTCCCAGGTTGATATAAAATGCATTCTGGGGAGACTGGACAGCCCCCAGATCTCTCATAAGCTGAGCCGTAGCCTTTGCAATATATGCGCCCCTGCCGAACTTTTTAGTGTATGTAATTCCGTGATAGGACTCGTCCGGAGTAGTAAGTCCGGGGAATTTATCAGCGTATTTGTCCCAGTCAAAATTGCCGCTGTCTACAATACAGCCGCCCACAGAAACGCCGTGACCGTCAATATATTTGGTTGTAGAATGAGTAACGATATCAGCTCCCCATTCAAAAGGGCGGCAGTTTACAGGAGTTGCAAAGGTGTTGTCAACAATAAACGGAATACCTGCCTTGTGAGCGACCCTTGCAAACTTTTCAAAGTCAAGTATTGTAACTGTGGGGTTTGTTATAGTCTCGCCGAAAATTGCCTTTGTATTTGGTCTGATAAACTTTTCGATCTCCTCCTCCGGAAGATTCTGGTCAAAGAATGTACACTCGATTCCCATCTTCTTCATAGTCGTTCCGAAAAGGTTATAGGTTCCGCCGTATATGGAGGAGGAAGCAATAAAGTGATCCCCTGCCTCACATATGTTAAATATGGCAAATAAATTTGCCGACTGTCCGGAGGAAGTCAGCATCGCAGCTGCACCGCCCTCCATAGCGCAGATTTTTTCCGCAACACAGTCGTTTGTAGGATTCGCAAGCCTTGTATAAAAATAGCCCTCCTCCTCAAGGTCAAATAATCTTCCCATAAAGTCACTCGTATCATACTTGAAAGTAGTGCTCTGGCAAATAGGCAGCTGTCTTGCCTCGCCCTGCTTCGGCTTCCAGCCCTCGTGAATACATTTTGATTCGATTTTCATTTATATCTCCTTCCGCATTTTAAAATTTAAGGCAATACCGCATAATTATTGTCGTACAGATGCGCAGTCAGATTTTTTGTCAGATTGCACAAAAAGCTCGCAGGCATACTGGCGTATGTCAAGAGATTTTTGTGTGATATGACGGAAAATCTGCAAGCAGATGTGCGGCAAAGGCGACAGCCGTTAATTGTGCGGTGTTGCCTTAAGGCAAATGTTTTCCCCTAAATTATACCACATTCCGGCATTCAGGTCAATAGCAGACTCCGGCATTTCACGCAAATCAATTTTTGTGAAATATGGGTTATTGTAGGAGCGACCATTGTGTCGCCCGTTAGTTTTAAGTTTTTTCAACAGTCTGTTATATAAGGTATATTGTACCAAAACAGTAAGCCGGTTTTGTGCATTTTATGGAATTTTTATAAAACCCGCAAAATTATATTGAATTGTATGGGTATAATATGATAAACTAAAGTTGATAAGTTGTTTGATTTTTTAAAACACAGAGGGAGGAATAAATAATGATAAAAATCAAATCAATGAAAAGAGTTCTTGCCGCTGTTGCAGGAGCTGCGACGCTGGCAGCGTGTACTGCTGCTTCGCTGAATATTGCCGACTACAGTACAGTGTCTGCTGCTGACGGCGAAAACTATGCCGAGGCTCTTGCAATGTCACTCTATTTCTTTGACGCTAACGAGTGCGGTACAGAGGTTGATGACAACCCTGTCACATGGAGAGGCAACTGTCATACCTATGACGCTGAAGCTTCCCTGGACAATGCCCAGTGGCTGGGTTCTGCCGAGAAGGAAGCGGTCAGGGCAGCAAACGGCGGAAGCAATACTGTAGACGTTTCCGGCGGATATCACGATGCCGGCGACCACGTTAAATTCAATCTTACAATGGGATTTGCAGCTTCATCCCTTTCAATGTCCTATTACCTGAATCCGGGGGCATACGAAAAGGCTGGCTGTGAAGCTCATATGAAGGAAGTTCTCAAAAACACATGCGATTATTTAATGAAGACAACCTATCTGAATGATTCCGGAGAGGTTTACGCAGTTTGCGCAACAGTGTCCAACCAGACAGATCACAACGTAACCTGGGAACCGCCTGAAAATCAGACCTATGACCGTCCGACCTACTGGCTGACAGCTTCGAGAAACAATGCTGTAATAACTGCAACAATGTCCTCAGCCCTTGCCGGAACAGCATATGTATTAAAGGATTCTGATCCTGCATATTCCGCTGAATGTCTGAAATATTCAAAGGCTCTTTATGACTTTTCAACAAAGTATACTTCTATGGAAGATGTAAACGACGGAATGTACACAACAACTGATACATATGTGGATGACCTTGCACTTGCTCAGACATGGCTTTATTTAAACGGTGAGGCTTCTCTTCCTACATATAAACCTACTGCTAACGGCTGCTATAACAATCAGTACTATGATTATCACCTCTACTGCTGGGATAAGGTATGGTCAGGCTACGCTACAATGATGTACCACATAACCGGAGACCAGGCGTTTGCCAGTGAGATGCAGTTTGAGCTGAGCAATAAGGGCGGCGTTCCGACAAACAGCTACAATGCAGCAGGCTGGGGTGCATCACGTTACAACTGCGCTCTGCAGATGGTAGCACTTGAGCTTGCCGGCGATGACGCAAATTCCACATATGCACTTGGCGCTAAATACCAGACAGATTATCTGTTAGGAAACAACCAGAAGTCCACAAGCTTCCTTATTGGTTATGGCGACACATGGCCGCAGCAGATTCACCACAGAGCTGCAAACCCTAATAAAACAGGTGCAACACATGTTCTCTACGGTTCATTGGTAGGCGGTCCTACAGACAGCAACTGTACATACACAGATTATTGGGAACAGTATGAGTCAACGGAGCCTGCCCTTGACTATAACGCTTGTTTCGCACTTGCATGTGCAGGACTTGTAAATCTCTACGGCGGTGATGCTTCAGCTCTGGATGCTGTTATCGCAGCAGCACCGGAAATTGATGAAACTTACGTCTTCGGCGGCGGATCAGTAAATCCTCCTGTTACAGAACCGACTACAGAGCCGACAACCGAACCTGCAACAGGTACTGACCCCGGCAGTCAGTATGACGTAAACAGTGACGGAAATGTAAACATTTCAGACCTGATCGTTTTACAGAGATATCTCCTTAAGGATTATGAGCTTGGAAACGTATGGACAACTGACGGTCTTGACCTTGAAGCTATCTTCTTTGGAAGTGAACAGCTGATCCTTGATAATTTCAAGCCGGATGTAAACCTTGATAACAAGATAAACGCAATCGACTGCGCAGCAGAAAAGAGATTCCTTATCTACGCAGATTTTGCATAATTAAATGAGAAATACAACCATATATATCCTGCGGTTTTTCCGCAGGATATAATTTGAAGAAACGGAGTGGGAAATTATGAAAAAATTACTGGCAGCCGCTGTTTCCGCAGTGGTTTCCATATCGTCCGTGGCGGCGTCTGTTCCGGCGGTTATGAATACTGCCGTTTCGGCTGCAAGCAGCTACAACTATGCGGAAGCTCTCCAGAAATCCATGTTTTTCTATGAGGTACAGCAGTCGGGAATACTCCCGGACTGGAACGAGGTCACATGGCGTGCAGATTCAATGGTAAAGGAGGACGGGACCCCTGCCGATATCGTTGACGGCGGCTGGTTCGATGCCGGAGACCATTACAAGTTTACCCTTACCAACGCTTACTCTGCGTCTGTACTTGCGTGGGGATATATCCAGTACAAGGATACCATTGACAAGGCAGGACTGGGCGAGCTTTACAGAAACAATGTTCAGTGGGGACTTGATTATGTTTTAGCCTGTGATGAGGGCGATAAAATGATCGGTACTATCGGCGATGCAGATGACCATGTTGTATGGTGCAGTGCCGAAGTCTACATGAGAAAGCACAAGCTCAAGTTCGGCGACGAAGAAAGACCATACGACGAAATTACCGACTCAACTACCGTTGCACTTTCAGCTGCTGCACTGGCAGAGGGATATATCATGTTCAAAGACACACAGCCGGAAAAGGCTGCGGAATACCTCGAACACGCCAAGAGCCTCTTTAAGCTGGCAGACAGCACAAGAAGCAATGAGGACCAGGGCGTTCAGAAACAGTTCTACCCTACCACCACATGGGTTGACGACCTGATGTATGCTGCAAACTGGCTGTACATGGCAACCGGTGACCAGAGCTATCTTGACCTTTGCGAAAGCGATTACATCCCTAACTTTCCTACAGAGAGCCAGTCTACCGACTGGAAATACACATGGGGCTTCTGCTGGGATGATACAACTCAGGGTGCTGCCCTCCTGTATGCTATAAACACCGGCAAAACAGAATGGATAAACCACGTTTCCCATCACCTTGATTACTGGATAGACGGCTACGGCGGAAAGCAGGTTCCGTACACTCCTGACGGTCTTGCTTACCTTATGAACTGGGGTTCGCTCCGTCATGCTGCCAACACTGCATGGATCGCACAGCTTGCCTGTGACACTATTTTCAAGGACAATGCGACCCTTTCAGACAAGTACAATACATGGGCAAAATCCCAGATGGACTATGCTTTCGGGGACAATAATCTCAATATGAGCTATGTTCTTGGCATGGGCGATCTCCAGCCGACAGCTTTCCACCACAGAACAGCCTCCGGTATCCATGATGACCACTGGAACGACCTGGGTCAGGAATCCAGCACTGAGGGCTGGCAGACAGAGTATGCCCACACCCTCTACGGTGCTCTGGTAGGCGGTCCTAACAGTCAGGGCGAATACACAAACAATGTTTCCCAGTATGAATATTCCGAGGTCGCTATCGACTATAACGCTGGATTTACCGCTGCTCTGTGCGCTCTTATTGATGATTACGGCGGAGAAAAGCTTGCTGATTTCCCACCAACTGAAACTCCTAAATGGGCAGAATGGGAAGTTTCCGCAACACTTAACGGCAAGGGCAACAGCTATACGGAAATAAAGGCATGGGCAATGAACCACACGGCATGGCCGGCAAGAGTAGCTGAAAATATTTCCTATAACTACTACTTTGACATATCCGAGATACTTGCAGCCGGACTTTCAGTAGATGATATCACGATCCAGAGTAATTCACAGCAGTATACTGAGGGTCAGCAGGGCTATGCAACAGTTTCCGGACCTTACAAATACGAGGGTGATCCTACCGGCAATACCTATTACGCAAAGATCCAGTTTGAGGACGGCAGGGCAATACAGCCTACCGGTCAGAGCGAACACAGAGATGAAGTCCAGTTCAGGATCTCTATTCCCGACGCTATAAACGGACAGTCAACATTGGGCGCATGGGATCCGACAAATGACTGGTCATACGCAGGTGTTGAGGAAGCTCCAAACGATCTGAAGAGTGAATCAGCTCTTAATCAGCATATAACGATGTATGTTGATGATGTTCTCGTATGGGGTACAGAACCGGACGGTACAACTCCTGATGACATTTCAACACTGAGAGGCGATGTGAATATCGACGGAAAATTTGATGTTTCCGACGCTGTAAAGATGAGTAAATATCTCACAAATCAGACCGATATCACCCCACAGGGTGCAGAAAACGGCGATATGAATACAGACAGCAAGCTTAATGTATTTGACTGTATTATCATTCGCAGAGAACTGACTGCACTGTAAAAACAATATTGAAACAACGCCCCGGATATAATTTCCGGGGTCATTTTTTTATAAAACCTGTACCAACACATTTATACATAACAGAGACTGATATTCCACACAGATTCCACACCAGTTCCAAAATCATTCCAAAGAAGATATCTATAATAAAGATACAAAAAAACGGAGCAATGCCCCGATTAAAGAAAGGTTTTGATATCATGAAAAGCAAAAAAATTATTGCAATGGTTTCGTCACTGGCAGTTATAGCAACTGTCGGAAGTTCATTTGCGGCTTTCGCATCTGAAAGCAATTCTGCTGTAAAGTCTGCTAAAACTGTAAGTACAGAACAGGCTGAAACATCCGACACTTCTGAGTACAGCTATAATACCGGAAAGGTAAACGGTTCACAGTATGCTGATTCAGACAGCACAGCTGACAAAACAGGTTACAGCTATGTTTCCGGTCAGGCAAAGGGTTCACAGTATGCCGAGGCTGAGGGAGCTGATGAGAACGCAGACAAGACTGCTTTCAGCTTCAACACAGGCAAGGTAAACGGCACACAGTATGCTCCTGAACCAGAAGACAGCGAAAAGACAGAGGAAGCCGCCGAAGCAGAAGAGGCAGACGACATCGATACTGCTGAACCGGCAGAAACAGAGGAAGTGGATGAGACAGAAGCTGAGGCTGAGGCTGATGACAGCAGCGAGTCATATGTAAAATCTGATTATAAATATGTTACGGGTCAGCAGAAGGGTTCGCAGTATGCTGATGCTGAAGGAGCTGATGAGAACGCAGACAAGACAAATTTCAGCTTCAATACCGGTAAGACAAACGGCTCACAGTACGCACAGGAAGGCGAAAGCAGCGAATTTGAATCTGCCAAGTCAGGATACAGCTATAATACCGGAAAACAGTCAAATGCTGATAATACGTAAATGCAGTACACACGTATAAAGCATTAAAAACTGCCGGATCTGTCTGCAGCATTTTACGTATTCAGAATAATTCCCCTAAAGATGAATTCAGACCTTTTGCTTCTTGAAAAGGTCTGAATTTTTGTATATAATATAATAAATGCACAGCATTTATTATAATTTATTTTAATGCCCTTGCAGATACGCAAATCAGAGATTTGCTCCCTGCATATCGGGCGATTATATCAAAAATCTGCGATTTTATGCTATAATAAATGCACAGCATTTATTATAATTTATTTTAATGCCCTTGCAGATACGC
>JBJEQU010000258.1:0-35957 GCA_051881935.1 Porcipelethomonas sp.
CTGATGACCTGTGCCGTAAATTGCTATTTTCATATAAATCACACTTCCTCTATTCCTTTAAACCATTCCCTCTGCGATAGAGGGAAAGTTTTTATAATCGTCAATCTTAATAAATTTAATATCCGACTCAAAAACACAGTTGTCGTTTCCTCCGATTCCGTAATCATCACCGAAGAAAACAACTTCATCGGACATGATGCGGTTATCCGACATATATTTTTCCAATGCAAACAATTTATTGTATGGCTTGGGTGCAATATCAAAGGAAGATGTTCCGCCGATAAATACGTTGTAATCAGCAAATAACTCACATACTCTGTTGTAGTATTTCCTTCTCTTAGCTCTGTCCGGATCATAGTTGAGCTTGTCTTCGAGCTTTGCCTCTGTACCAAGGATAGGGAATGTTATAAGCCCTGAGGAATGAAACTCAACCGATTCCCCGGCATATTGATGAAAACCGAATTCGTTCCTTATCTGTTCCGCACAGGCATTTACTCTATCATGATCTGCCTCTTCAGAAACATTTTCTTTTATTGTCAGGATACCATTTCTCACCTCACCGAACTGCATTCCATAGAAACCTGAAATATCAATATCAAAATGTTCAAGCTGGTCGTATACTCTGTTACATCCGCCTGCACAGACCATAAGCAGTCTATATTTGTCACGGAGTTTTTCGAGTGCAGTTCTGCACTCTTTCTCAATAGGACTTTTATGCTGTGTAAGCGTTCCATCCATGTCCATAGCAATAAGTTTTATATTTTTCACACTAAATTTCTCCGTTTCTGAACTTCATTAGCTGTTCAGCAATTATAATATCCTCAGGATATGTAATCTTCATATTATTTTTAAAATCATAATATTCTTTAACTTTCCGGCTTTCAGGCAATTGCTGAACTGTTGCAGTAATATTTGAATCAGCACTGAAGCTGCTGTAAAGAATCTCGAATCTGAATGCCTCCGGAGCTTGTATGAGATAATATTCATCTCTGAGTGTAACACTCTCATTCTTTCGCCCAAGGCTGTCGGTTATGTGCTGAGCGGTTATAACAGCATCATATTCATCCAGCAGACCAAAATAATCATCCACGATGCTGCTCGTGAGGAATGGCCTTGCAGCTTCAGTAATGAATACTTTATCACACTCAGGGTAGTTGTTTTTTATGTAATCAAGACCATTTTTCAGACTGGAATTTCTGGAGTTTCCGCATTCTGTGCAAATAACATCATATTGCTTTGAAAGCCGCTCGGAATATGAATTATCACATAATACGATGATTCCCATGTTTTCAGCAGAATCTTTAAGTGCTTCAACAGAATATGAAAGTATCTCCTTTTTACAAAGGAAGTTATACTGCTTTGGAACATCACTCCCAAATCTGCTGCCTACGCCCCCGGAAAGGATCATTGATATGTTCATTTAATCAGCACCATCTTTTTAATTGTTTCATGTATCTTAATACCAGCAGTTCCATCAGGATTAGACAGACTTTTCCTGCGGACAAACGCTCTGCTTTCAATGACAGACAGATTATCGGAGGATTTACTTTCAGCTTTGAGATAATTGCACAGATCTGGTATTGTGATAAGATCTTCGGGATAATTTGTCTCATCAGCCCTTGAACATGACTCGCTGACCCGAGCAAACAAACTTTGCACCCTTTTTACGAATTCACAGCAATCCCTCATGTCTGCGGCTATCTCCTGTACTGACCATTCTGATGTATTTATATCAAATACAACGAGTCGGCTGTATTCAACGCTGTATGCGTATATTTTATCATCGATTCTCTTGGCAAATATATATTTTCCATCGTAATCGTTCATTTGATCCGGCATAAGATCATCAAGGAATGAGTGATCCTTCTTATGAATACTACCATCAATTTTACTAACAGCAACGACAGAATCTGCACTGTATGGGAATATCAGAAAATCATCTCCGCAGTCACATATATCTGAAAATGTGGAAAGGTCGTTACTTACAGGCAGGCATTCAACCGAATGGTCCTCAATGTCGTAAACACAACAATTCCCCCTGAATGGGGATAAGTACAGCTTTTTTCCTTTTTTTAATACGCTATGGAACTGTGCATTGCCAAAGCCTTCCCTCAACAGGGAAAATTTTTCAGAGACGGTATCAAAAATCATCAATCCGCTGGTGCATATCATTGGCAGATAAATAATTCCATCTGCAAATACACCCTTCCTGAAATAATAATAATCTTCGCAATCGGGGTCTTTTTGAACAAGCTTTACCCAATCCGTATAATATGAGACTTTTTTTTCTTCAGTATCATAGCAGATAATGGCATTGTATGCATAGGGAATAAAATAAATCCTATGATCTTTTGTTACAGCTGAGTAGATCTTGCAAGAGTTAAGAATGACAAATTCCCTGCTTATCCCTATCTTATCAAACAAGCCCGTTATAGGGTCGTATACAGCTATTGATGATGCAGAAAGCGGAGAAAAATATAATTTGCCGTTACATTCCGTTATGCCGCTGAACAATCTCTTCCCGTCAATTGGTTCATCAGGAAAAAATCCAACCAGAACGGGCACCGTATCCGTTTTTTTCATCTTGAATAAACCATTGAAATTTATTGCACTGAACCAGAGATACTCGCCATCATCATATACATCTTCAAAACCTATGTTTATTTTAGCAGATTCATAATCGGTTATTCTGATATTCTGTAAAAGAATCGGTTTTCCCGTAAGCTGATACAACGCAACAAGTGAGCTCCTGTCACCGTAATATGAATCACTGCAGGCAATCGCCCTGTGCAGATCAGATGAATCATCAAAGATCCCAAAACCAGCTCTCTTATACCATTCAACAAGTTCCAGGTAGCTGTTGAGAATATGACTTCTCATTGAGCTGTATGCTGCGGAACTCAACGGATGCGGACGCCACCATAAAACCACATCTCTGTGAAGCGAAAAATAATTCAGAACGGAGATAATCTTATTAAGATAATCCTCATTACCATTAAGAAGGGCTCCGATACTTGTATTATAGAGGATCACTCTTTTATTTCCGATTATCTGCTTCCACTTATCAGGGAGTTTACAAGATCTGTTCTGGGCAGCAGCAACAGCGTCGAATTTCGGACTTCCTAAAGATAATATTTTATATTCGGCATTGTTATTGCTATTTCCGAAAGTCTTTACATAGTTTTCGATATACGTCGTTCTTACCTGATCTGACTGAACGATAATGTGGTCCGAATTAACACAGGCAGGCAATGTGCAAAAATGATCAGGCACCATGTCACTTACAACAAAATACGGGATATACACAAGCTTGTCCGTATATTTTTTCAGTTCACCTGAATAAAACCTCGGGTCAACGCTTGTAACATAGTTGCAATCATCATAAGGATTATGAATATAAATCACGTCCGGATGTCTCTGTCTGAGATTATACTTATTATAATGTACAACCGGAACATATTCAGGGAAATCATCTCCCTCGTAATGGCGCTCGTCAAATGAGTGATCTGGATTTCTGTCATAATAGGGAACAGGTACAACATAAGCGTCACAGTCGGGGTCTTCATCGGCAGCTTTCCACACACTTTCCAATGAATCCCACATAGATGCCTTATAAGGCATGAAAACGACCTCAAGTTTAACTTTAATATGGTTTTTCGCACTGCTTTCAGCAGTAATGAGACTTTCATCTATATATGCCCTGGCACCATCACCATCATACTTCGAAATATTAGCTGCTACTTCATAAAGCGATTTACAATAATCACCAATAAAAGAAATCGTTACAAAATCTTCGCCTTCAGAGTTTTCAATTATGCCGCCAAGCTGCAAAGCCGTATCCTGACATTCACCAAGCAGCGAAACTGCATTATCATATTTTTCATCGTCCATGTATTCTTTTATAACATTATGAGCTTCAAAAAGGCTTTTAAATATTTCAAGCAGATTTTCTTTTATCTTTTTCCTCATTTTTCGGGCTCCCAGATTGTCATTATCTTTCTTATTCATATACGATATATTATATTATTCGACATAAATCATATTTTTTAAAGACCTGAAAAGTACTTTTTTAAAATATTATCTGTAATTAATCAATTCAGGTTCAGCCGTGCTGACTTTACTATTTCTTCTGCAGATCCGAAAATTTGCAGCGTTTTGAACGACAGCAGCGATGCCGTAAGACAATATGCAGTAACAAACTTATTTTTCCTGCATAGAATAATAAAAAATCCACATTTTTTCAGGAGGCAGGATATATGTACAGCAGATGCAACTGTAATCAGACAAAGATAAGAAATGAAATGAGGAAATTATGGTCACAGCATGTCTACTGGACCCGCATGTTTATAATCAGTACTGTAGAGAAACTAAATGATCTGAGTTTTGTAACAGACCGATTACTGGAAAATCCCTCAGATTTCTCAATGGCTTTAAAAATGTTTTATGATGCAAAGACAGCAGACAGATTCGGAAAACTCCTTACCGATCACCTGAAAACAGGCGGTGATCTGGTTTCCGCACTCAATATGAGAAAAACAGAAAAAGCCGATGCATTAAGAGATCAGTGGTACATGAATGCTGACGAAATTTCCTGTTTTCTGTCATCAGTCAATCCGAATTGGTGCGAGAAAAATTGGAAGGATATGATGCACCGTCATCTGAGTATGACCGAAAAGGAAGCCGGATTCAGAATCAGCAAAAATTATCCCAAAGATATCGACACATTCAACGCCATAGAAAAAGAAGCACTTGAAATGGCAGATAATATGCCATCGGGAATAATCAGACAATTTTGCTGCAAATGATGAATATGAGCCTGTACTCACCACTATTCATCTGACACTGTTCCTTACGCCGGCTTATCGGCTAAAAGCTTATACTGATCTCACGAAATTATAATTAACATTTTTAAATATATACCATTTACGTCATGCTGCATGCCAATCACGACAATAGTATTGACTTCTTAGCCTGTATCGTCTATCATTTTAAGCAGGGGATGACTGTAAAGAAGACGAGGGAGAATTTATTTCCTGTCATCTCAACGGCAGCGGTCAATAATATCCCGCAGCCGCAAAATCATAGGTAGAATTCAGATGGCAATATAAAGACAAATTGCTGAGCCACCGGCACAGCTCCCATGAAAACGGTGGGGATATCAGGTAGAATACCGCACAATTATTAACACCTGTCGCTTTATGCAGCATCAGTTAATTGTGTGGTGTTTTTCTGCGTATTTTCACGGTTGTCGGTTAAATTTTGTCGAAAAATGTCGAAAAAGCAAGAAAAAGCTCGTTCACCCACCCTTATAATAAAAAAACAGAAGAATTTCTATTGAAATATATGCTGTATTATGATATTATGGGGACATGAGGTGATATGATGATCAAAATTGCAATATGCGATGATGAAGAGATTGCAGTCGAAAAAATCAACAGGATTATAACAGAATGTTTAGCCGGGTCGGACATTTTATGCGAAAACGGCTTATATACAGATCCGTTGGAGTTTTTATCCGATTTTAAAACCACCAATTTCCAGGCGCTGTTTATCGATCTGGACATGCCGGTCAGATCCGGATTTGAAATATCCGAAGAAATAAGAAAAGTAAATAAAATGATCCCGATAATCTATGTCACAAACAGAGATGATCTTGTTTATCAGGCATTCCGGTACAAAGCTATCGGATTTATAAGAAAAAATCATGCAAAAGAAGAAATTCCCGAAATATTACCCCAGCTGATAGAAGAAATCAAACTGAATGGAAATGAAATATCGATCACAAACTGCGGAAAACTATACCGGATAAAACCCAATGACATAATGTACATAGTCAGCGATGACCATGACCTGCTCTTTCATCTGAAAGATGTCAGCGAGATAATCAGAACACGAGGCACAATAAGCTCCTTTGCAAAGTCATACAATTTTTCAAAATTTATTGCTATCAGTGCAGGCTGCTTAGTAAATTACACATATATTTTCTCAATTGAAAATGACTGCATTTACTTAAATAATAATGAAAAATTATACATCCCCAGACGGAAAATTAAAATGGTCAAGGAAAGCTTTTTAAAACTGTCAAGAGGAGGATTAATGTGATTTACACTATAGCCGAATGGCTCGCCACGATTTCAGAGAGCATAATTATTTTTTTCTTCTTAATTAAGACCCTGTCGTTCAAAGAGATTTCAACTGTAAAAAAATACACAGTTACCGCCTCTGCTTTTGTTGTTTACAATGTGCTTGTCCTTATGCTTAACTGGTTTTATACGCTGGAGGGTCTGCTGACGATTTTATATCTGGTCGTACTGACCGTGTATTGCAGACTGGTTCTCCGACGAAAGATCTGGCTCCAGTGTATAACGGTTATACTTGTATTTATGTGCATATACATAATTAATATAACTGTTTCCCTGCTGGTTTCAAATATATTGGATATCTCAATCGAACAGGTGATTCTGATGAGAAGTCCTCTGCGTGTTTTCCTGCTTATCTTTACAAAAATACTGCTCGTAGTTCTCCTTTACATTTTAGAAAACCTTATATCAAGAGGAAAGATGATGTTCAGCACTGTTCAGTGCGTAGCGATTTTTTTAATTCTTCTTATCTCATTTATATCAGGAGTCATATTCCAGAAAAACCAGATGGAAAATGATCTTTCAGGTACTAATTCTATTATCATTACAACATGCCTTATTCTGATCAACTGCCTTTTGCTGACTGTTATATATCTTATTGCGTCGCAAAACAACGAAAAACTCAAAAATCATCTGCTGAAAATCCAGATAGAAAGCGAAAAGAAGAATATGGAAGAATCTGTGATCTGGAACAAAAAGGTTGAGGGAATACAGCATGACATGAAAAATCATTTGGGCTGTGTGCTCGATTTGATAAAAAACAACCATTATGACCGTGCTGTCAGATATATCGAAAGATTATCCTCAGAAACCAATGAAAATGCCCCAAGCCATATATGCACAAATCATCCTGCGTTAAATGCAGTCATCAACCTTAAGAAAAGCCAGTGCTATGAAAAGAAAATCGGATTCAAGTGCTGTATACCGAATGATCTGCCGGATTTTGACGATGTCGATTTATGTATAATTTTATCCAATCTGTGCGACAATGCCATCGAAGCCGAATGCAAGGAAGAATTTCCGATGATCATTCTCAATATATCGATAGTTGGCAATTATCTTAACATAAAGATGAAAAACAGAATTTCAGAATCCGTACTCCAGGAGAATAAAGCCCTCAAAACCACTAAGAAGGACAAGGAGCATCATGGTCTCGGACTGATGAGTGTTTGTGAGGCAGTACAGAAAAATGACGGTATGCAGGAATTTTATGAGGAGGAAAACTGGTTTGCAGCCAACATTCTCATTAAAATAAATACTCTTGCGTAGCTTTATTTGCGACTGCCCCGCAATCGGCAGGCAAAATGGCATTTTAAATAAAAATATTGCTCCGCCAATTTGGCAAGGTCTAATTGGCGGAGCAATAATATTTGATTTAACCCATGCAGCAGGAATTGCACGGGTCAGACTGTAGAAAAAACTTAATTTTAGGTTAATTAGGGGCAGCCCTCTCTTACAGGGCATGCCCCTCTTTTCAAACAGTCCACTGGACTGTTTGAAAATTCACCCTGTGCGGAGCGCCTCCAAGGCAAGGTATTTCGCCCTCTGCGGAGGGCGACCAAGGCTCCGCCTTTGGAAACCGCAAACTTTTTTGCCAAAGGCATGCACAGCAGAAAAAAGTTTGATCAAAAACTTTAATGTTGCTATCCGCATACTTAAAATAACTTTTTCGACAAACTGACCCGTGCAGCAGGAATTCTGCACGGGTTTTTTACATAAATGACCAATTACGTCATCTCACTATCCATTTACGACAAAGCCATTGACTCATGGTAATTATATTGGTATAATCGGAATTAAGGAAGGGATGAGCCATGATAACGAGAATAGCCAATAAAATAACCTGCAGCCTGAACAGGAACAACATAATTTCCGCTGAAGACAGGGATATATACGTTTATGGACTTGAAATATTCTTTTCTACACTGATAACGATCGCTATCGTTATCAGCTTCGGAATCATAATGAACTGCCTTCCGGCGTCACTGATATATTTTGCAGTATTTGCCGTATCAAGACAAATATGCGGCGGATATCATGCGGATACATATTTTAAGTGCAACACGATCTTTGCTATAACAACATTTCTTGCTCTGTCTGCGTATAAATACGCTCCGGTGGAGATAGAAGGTTCACTGCACTATATGATAATGACATTCTGGATAATGTCCGTATTTAATTTTGCCCCGGTAGAGAATGAAAGCAAACCCATCAGCAGTGACAGAAGAAAAAAACTCAGGGTAATCAGCCGGGGAATGTGCATACTCATGGCGCTTGTATCATGCATGATATATATTTTCAGGCTGCAGTATACTGTTTTGCTCGATGCGACAATATTTTTTGTTGCGTTTGCAATAGTTATTTCCGGTCTGCAGCAAAAGGACAGCGAAAAAAAATGAAAGCATGTCCCTGAAACTGTATCCGGAGATCAGGACAACTTCTTCAATTAATCTGCTCAGCTATTCAGCAGGGTCTGGTGTCTGTACACCTGATCCCTGCATGATATAGATATATATGATCCGTAAATCGGACAAAGAGAAAGGAAGTGACGAAAATGAAAAAGACAGCTTCAACAAGAGCTTATATTAATAGCTTTGTTTATGCATATAACAATTCACAACTCGAAACTTTTGAAAGATGAAGGTGATCTTATGAAAATGTACAAAATGCTTTCATTCTTGTTTTCCACTGCAGCGGCCCTATTAATGCTCGAAGGAGTTTCTGTAAATGCGGATGAGTCGGGTTCGGGTGAAAAAAAGCTGTATTCCTTTGCCGAACTCATGGAAATGAATGATGAAGATTTTTTGAAGCTTGACAAACATGCAACAGACTTATTCTATGATTATCAAGGATATGTTTCCAATCACAGCTCGGAGGAAGATCGGTTATTGTTCAGTCTGATTAAGCCATCATGGTTAGGTGCTGACAATAATTATATTCCTTACAAAACTGAAAAAGAAATTTTATCGTTGTTTGAGGGATATAATTTAGTAATTGAATCTCCTGTCTGGACAAAAAAATCTGTAGACTCTACTACATATTGCCCATACTTTGATTTCCTTGAAGTGTATATTGGGAATACAACTGTTGATGGTCTTATAGAAATAAAAGAAAAAAGTAATTTGGCTAACCTGACCAAATCGGATATCATGGAATTTGTTAAATTTGAGTATTGCGTTGATCAGGCAATTGATATGATTTATAACGATCCTGATCTTGACTGGTCAACGGGAAATTCCATAAAATACGGTGATGTAAACGATGATGGAATACTGAATGTCAGAGACTGCTCCTATATTGCCACTTGTCTTGCTTCCAAAGAAACGGATAAGCTAAATGACACCGCTGACTTTAACTGTGACGGCGAGAAAAATATCCGTGATGCTGCAAAAATGGCACAGTTTATTTTGGGCAGAGATATGTCTCAGCAGGAAAACTTTTCGGTTTAAACTATCCTGCTATTCAGCAGGGTCTGGTGTCTGTACACCTGATCCCTGCATGATATAGATATATATGATCCGTAAATCGGACAAAGAGAAAGGAAGTGACGAAAATGAAAAAGACAGTAAAGGCAAACGTTCTCGGTGCAGTTGCTAAGATTGCAAGAAAGAGCGCTTCTGCAGGTGCTTCTTCAGCTTCTGTTTTAGGCTTTCATCAGCCAAAGGAGCCAAAGGCACTGAAAAAGTAATTTTCAGAAAATGGACATGCTTCGTTAAAAAATGGAGGTATTGAAGCAGTCCGCAAAAACGGTACATAAGAACCTGTCCGCCGAAAGATACGGACAGGTTCGGTGTTACCGCAAAATCACAGGTAGATGCAGATATTAAACAAACATAAAGAAAGAAAAAACTAAAAAAGCTTTGACGCTGATCAGATTCAGAGTCAAAGCTTTTTTATTTCACAGTCATATACGATATGACTTACTTTACTTCTCTTATCCAGCCGAATTCATCAGGGATCTTACCCCACTGGATACCGGTCATGGTATCATAGAGCATCTGTGAAACAGTACCGATCTTATTATCGTTTATCTCCATGATCTTGTCTTCCCACTTGAGATGACCAACCGGGGAAATTACCGCTGCCGTACCTGTTCCGAACACCTCGTCAAGCTTGCCGTTGTCGTATGCATCGGAAACTTCCTGAATAGTGATCTTTCTCTCCGTTACCTTGTATCCCCTGCTGCGGCATACTTCAATAGCGGACTTTCTTGTAATGCCCGGAAGAACGGAGCCTGTAAGCTCAGGGGTGATAACCTCTCCGTCAATTACAAAGAAAATGTTCATTGATCCGACTTCCTCTATGTACTTTCTCTCAACACCATCGAGCCAGAGAACCTGTTCATAATCCTGCCTGTGAGCCTCATCCTGACCGGCAAGGGAAATAGCGTAATTCGCCGCTGTTTTTGCAAAGCCGGTACCGCCTCTTACCGCTCTTACATAGTTTGTTTCAACATAGATCTTTACCGGATTAAGACCGGTTGAATAATAAGCACCGGAAGGCGAAAGGATTATCATAAACAGATAATGGTCAGCAGGACGAACCCCTACATAAGGATCTGTCGCAATAATAAACGGACGGATATAAAGTGCTGTTCCGTCAGAATGGGGAACCCAGTCCTTTTCGATCTCAAGAAGCTTCAGCAGTCCCTCAAGACAGTCCTCCTCATTGATTTCCGGAATGACCATTCTCTTGTTGGAAACGTTAAGTCTTTTAAAGTTTTCATCCGGACGGAAAAGCTGGATATTTCCTTCCGCTGTACGGTAAGCCTTGAGTCCCTCAAAGACCTCCTGACCATAGTGCAGGCACATTGACGCCGGAGAAAGAGTGATGTTCTGATACGGAACGATTCTCGCATCATGCCAGCCCTCACCGGTATCGTAATTCATGATAAACATGTGGTCAGTAAAAATGTGACCAAATCCAAGTTTCGATTCATCTGTCGGCTTATCCTTTAGTGTTTTAGCCAGTTCAATTTTGATGTTCATTTTATTAAGACTCCCTTTTTAGGGTCTGCTTATTCACAGACCGTAATATATTTTTTTCTGAATTTTCTGCTGTAAACAGCCAGCGCTGCAATGACTGCACCAGCAGCACATGCGGTAATAAGAATTATTGAAATGATTTTTGCAGCCTTTCCCATAGCCGTTCTCCTTTGCTGAACAATAATCTCTTTAAAACAACACTGCTGACACGCAGTTCTCCTTTAATATTATACCACATATTTTTCCTCTTGGCTATGGCAATTTAACAAAAATCTTCACGAATTTTTTACGCTTTTTTTTACAAATTAACCGATTTTCTGCTTTTTGTACGCTGCCTGCACTTTCCATCAAAAAAAATCTGAATTTACACTTGAAAAATTATTCTGAATGTGATATAATTGTAGGGTATTAAAGAAAATCTGTTTCCCGGTGACGGTGCAGACGGTTTTCTGAAAGCATTTGTGAAAGTGTCAGCGGTTCCTTTCCGAACCGTAACAATTCCGAAATATAGGTGTGCGGGCCCTGTGCAATGGATCACCGTGAACCATGTCAGGCGGGGAACCGAGCAGCATTAAGCGGATCGTTCTGTGTGCCGCAGCAAGCCTGCACACCTATGTTCCGGAATTTTTTGCATTTTCAGCGATATAAGACATCATAAAGGTACAGGTGGAGGAAGTCGTTATGTATACAGCATTATATAGAAAATGGCGTCCGCTGTCCTTTGATGATGTTATTTCCCAGCCCCATATTACCACTACGCTGAAAAATCAGATAAAAAACGGCAAGACTGCCCATGCGTATCTTTTTACCGGTTCAAGGGGAACGGGAAAAACTACCTGTGCAAGGATTTTTGCAAAGGCGGTAAACTGTCCCAATGAAAAGGACGGCAACCCGTGCCTTGAATGTGAAGTGTGCAGGGACGCTGACAATTTTGCTCTTTCTGATATTATTGAAATAGACGCCGCTTCAAACAACGGTGTTGACGATATCCGTGACCTGAGGGACGGTGCAGTCTATACTCCTGAACGATGCAGATACAAGGTTTACATAATCGATGAGGTTCACATGCTTACCCCCAGCGCCTTCAATGCACTGCTTAAAATAATGGAGGAGCCGCCGGAATATGTAAAATTCATTCTTGCCACAACGGAAGTACACAAGGTTCCGGCAACCATAACTTCACGCTGTCAGCGCTTCGATTTCAGGCGTATCCTGACGGAGGATATCAAGACACGGCTTCTCTATATTGCCGGGAAAGAGGGCATAAAGCTTGATGAAGATGCTGCTGCACTTGTTGCAAGGCTTTCTGACGGCGGAATGAGGGATGCTCTTTCGCTGCTGGATCAGTGCGCCGCATACTCGGAAGAAATTTCTGCGGAAACGGTTTCAGCCGCTGCCGGAATTGCAGGACGTGACAGTCTCTTTGAAATAATCAGAGCTGTTGTTTCCAGGGATGCAGGGAGCGCCCTTTCAATTGCAGACAGACTCTATTCCATGTCCAAGGATATGGGAAAGCTCTGCGCAGAGCTTACTGACCAGTTCCGGAATATCATGCTTATCAAGGTGTGCCCGGACAAGCCGGAGCTTATAGCATGCATGCCCGACGAGCTTGAACAGCTCAGAGAAATAAGCTCAGGAACTGAGCTTTCGGATATTCTCTCAAAGCTTACCATTTTGCAGGAATGCGGAGAGCGAATGGGCAGGGCAATAAATAAACGTGTTGAATTTGAAATGTGCCTTATAAGGCTTTGTTCAGTACAAATTCAACAGAAGCCTATTGACAATACTAAAATTTATGGTAAAATAGATAATGAAAGCCCCGCCGGGAATAACCCATCCGTCCAGCCTGCCGCTGAACAGGAAAATGTACGTCCGGCAGCTGACATGAAAACCCTGAAAGCGTCCGATTTCAAACCACTTATAGAGTGGACTGAAATACTTGAGGAGCTTACGAAAACTTCCCCTTCCATTTCGGGTACGCTTTCCGGATCAAGAGCTTTTGTATATAAAAATATAATGCTGATCGACACGAAAAATCAGTTTTTCCTGAAGCTTTTCAAGGTGCCGGAAAATTTTGCGATGCTCAGCGGTGCAATAAAAAATGTTATGGGAAAAGCCTACGTTTTAAAGGCAAGATGCTCTGCCGCTGCAAATGAAGAGCAGAAGGCGGGCGACCTTATAAAAAAAGCTATAGACAGCGGTATTGAAACTGCTGTTGAATAAATACCTGATAAAAGTATATAAAATCAAAGGAGATTAAAAACTATGAAGTCAAGAGTACCAAAGAATATCGGCGGAGCTTCAAATATGAATTCGATGATAAAGCAGGCTCAGAAGATGCAGGACGAAATTACTGCTTTGCAGAACGATATTGAAGCAAGAGAATTTTCAGCAACATCCGGCGGCGGAGTTGTCGAGGTCGTTGTAACAGGTGCTAAAAATATCAAGTCCCTGAAGATCAAGCCGGAGGCTGTTGATCCGGATGATGTTGAGATGCTCCAGGATTTAGTGGTAAGTGCTATCAACGAAGCTATGAACAATGTTGAAAAAACTACCGAAGATGAAATGAACAAGATCACAGGCGGAGTAGCACTTCCGGGATTATTCTGATAATATGGCTGACAACAACGCACTGCCCCTTGTAATTCTTGCGGAGCAGTTTGCAAAGCTTCCGGGCATTGGCATGAAAACCGCACAGCGGCTGGCTTATGCGGTCATGTCCATGAGCGATGATGACGCAAAGCAGTTTTCCGACGCTATTATTTCGGTCAAAAGAGATGTAGGCTATTGCAGGGTCTGCTGTAATCTTACGGAATTTGAGACATGCCCCATATGCAGTGATCCCGACCGTGACAGCTCTGTTATATGTGTTGTGGAAACCCCGAAGGATGTTTCTGCGTTTGAGCGTACCAACGAATACGGCGGAACTTATCATGTCCTTCACGGGCTTATTTCTCCAATAAACGGCGTAGGTCCTGATGATATCCATATAAAAGAGCTTCTTGACAGGGTAAACAGCGGCGGCATTTCCGAAATTATTATGGCGACAAATCCCACTGTTGAGGGCGAAGCAACGGCAATGTACATTGCAAAGCTGCTCAAGCCTCTGGGGGTTAAGGTCACACGGCTTGCCTTTGGCATACCGGTCGGAGGACATCTTGAATATGCCGATGAAGTTACACTTTTCAAAGCACTGGAAAACAGAAGTGAAATGTGATCAGTATCGGAGCCGTGCCGGTTGTCGGTACGGCTTTTCAATTTAAGGAGTGAATTTTTATGGCTACACCACACAACAGCGCCGGAAAAGGCGACATTGCAAAGACAGTTCTCATGCCCGGCGATCCGCTGAGAGCTGAATTTATCGCAAAGAATTTTCTGGAAAATGCAGTCTGCTACAACAACGTCAGAGGGATGCTGGGGTTTACCGGCAAATACAAGGGCAAAGAGGTTTCCGTACAGGGAAGCGGTATGGGAATGCCCTCTATCGGGATCTATTCATGGGAACTTTTCAATGAATATGACGTTGAAAATATTATAAGAATAGGCAGCTGCGGTGCGATTGCAGACCATGTAAAGCTTCGTGATATCATAATCGGAATGGGTGCATGCACAAATTCAAATTATGCTTCACAGTTTGAACTGCCGGGGACTTATGCCCCCACAGCATCATTTGAACTGCTGAAAGGTGCGGCAGAAGCGGCAGAAAAACACGGCGCTGCATATCATGTAGGGAACATTTTATCCAGCGACACATTCTATGACGATTCGAATTCCACTGCAAAATGGCAGAAAATGAATGTGTTAGGGGTAGAGATGGAGGCTGCGGCACTTTATATGAACGCTGCAAGGTCAGGAAAAAATGCCCTCTGTATAGTTACAGTTTCCGACTGCCCCCTTAAAAATCTGTCACTTCCGGCGGAGGAACGTCAGACAAGCTTTACAGACATGATGGAAATTGCCCTTGAAACGGCAGCAGCATTATAATTTGTACAGAGGGAAATTTTTTGTTTTATCTGTGATTTCTTAAGATTATTTTAAGGGTCAGCTGATATAATACAATCATGGATGACGGAGAGACAAAAAGTGTTAGCCTTTGAGTTTTCTTCATCAATTATTCCTTAATTCCCCTCTATATATATCTTTTATCTATCTTCAGGTCGTGCATTTTTGCACGGCTTTTCTTTTTGCATTTTTATCGTAAAAAGCTGCGCTTTAATATAGGGCATCAATTGCGTACAGACAGGTTATGAACTTGAATTTAAACTCTCTCGTCAAAATATCAGAAGCAATTCAAAATACATTGTGAAATCTGTAAATAATTTACGAATAATTTGTAAATGTGCTTGACACAAGAAACTTAATATATTATACTATAACCATAGAAGGTTTTTGGGGTGTAGGTAAAACGACTATGGTTTTTATTAAGAAGGGATGCGGATGGTTTACGGACAAAGTTAAGGAAGTTTTGTAAAAGCTTTCTGCTTTAATTACAGTGGCAATAATTTATACATATGTAATTAATTCTGTTGCAGTCAGTGCTGGTAACATCTATAAAATCAGTTCCTTCACCGGTTATCCACAGGAAAAAACCAATTGGTGCTGGGTGGCTTGTGCAGAAACCAGCGGAAAGTATCTGGTAAGTGGGTCAAGAACGCAAAGCAGCGCAGTAGCTGACGTTAAAGGATCTGTTGTTAATTGAAAGTGGAACTGTAACTGAAACCGCTCAGGCAGCCAATTATTTTACATACACATGGTTACTTATAATGATGATGGCACAAAAGGTATAGGATACTACGATCCGTGGGGAGCCGGAAGAACATATATTTGTTCTTTTGATGATTTCTGTGATGGAAGTTTTAATGGCAGAGTTTATGACCATACGATCTATACAAACACATAGGAGGAGTGATTTGTTATGAAATTAAAATCAGTAAAATCAGCGGCACTTTCATTGACATTAAGCGCCGGCTTACTTGCTTCCGGTTTACCGGTGTCAGCACAGTTGTCAGATTCAGAAATAACGGAAGCTATCAGGCAGTACGATAAATCCTTTGATACCGAGCTTGAAAGCAGCGGCATTGAAAATGTTTACAAAAGCTATGCGCTGGATGGATTTTACAATAAAGATTATTATGATGCGGAGAGCTTCGAATCGCTTATTTCGGGTGAGATCAGAACATACGTTGAAGTCGGAGGTCAGCTTGTGACTCTGCTTGAAAGGGACGGTAAGCTTAAAGCTGTTGGCGAAACGCTGCAAATAGGAAAGAGTGTAGTTGAGTTAGAATTGGAGTCCCAGAAAATAAAGAATGACATCGATGGCGAAATCTCCGACATGAAATTCTGTAATTTTTCTATGTTAGGGTTGGCTCTGATTTATTATAAGACGGCTGACGGCAATGAATTTGTTGTACCTTACATTGAAGATGTTTTCGGTGAATATACAGATATTATCCAGAGCGGAGAATTATATTCTGCAAGTGAATTTATCGAGCAGATGAGGCTGATTTTTGACATATCCAATTACGATCCTGACGCAGAAATCGGAATTCCTGATACATATATTGTTGGTGATGCAAACAGCGATTATAATGTGGATGTTCGTGACTGTACATACATTGCAAAGATGATTTCATCAAACAGAAAGGATATGCTTGGTGATGTATGCGACTATAACAAGGACGGCGTTATAAATGTTCGTGATGCTGCATCAATTGCAATTTCCCTGGCAAACAGATAATGAGAGAAGGTAAAGCTATGAGGGATTTTTCCTTGCCATATCAGTAAGTATGCTGGCTTTCAGTATTCCAGTATCGGCAGGATCGGTTTCAGAATCCGAAATGGAGCAGGTCAACGACGCCCTTGAACAGTATGCTGAATTTTTAAATGATTCTGAAATATACGGTGAAATGCCGGAGCTTGAAGAAGTAACAATCAGTTTCAGTAAAGCCAAAAGCAATTCCGATAATAACAGCAATATTTACAAATGCCATATCATAGATGGCTTCATTATTGACGACTATGAAGAGACAGGGAATTTTGGCTCTCTTATTTCAGATGAGACAAAAATTTTTGCCGAAAGCGGAAACCAGCTTGTAACATTGGTCGAGAAAGACGGCAAGCTTGAGGCAATAGGCAGCATGGTTTTGAACGATGGTGAAGAAACAATAAAGTTTGAAGACGAAGCCGAAAAAATAAAGAAGAGTACAGAAGAGGAAATAACTGATATTAAATTTGCCAAGTCATATATACTTGGACTCGATATGATTTACTATCAGACTAAGAGCGATGAATTCGTAGTGCCGTATTTTGATAATGTACCCGAAAGCGTTTATGACACAATCGAAAACGGTACGATGTATACGGCGGATGAGTTTGTGGGTAGGTTAAGGCAACACCGCACAATTAACGGCTGTCGCCTTTGCCGCACATCTGCTTGCAGATTTTCCGTCATATCACACAAAAATTTCTTGACATACGCTAGTATGCCTGCGAAATTTTTATGCAATCTGGCAAAAAATCTGACTTCGCATCTGCACGACAATAATTATGCGGTATTACCTTAAAAATTCCTCTGCAAGTCTTTGTGCGTCTTCATAGGTTTCAAGACTATAACATTTAGCACGGAACGCCGCCGCTCCGTACAATCCTTTCATATACCATGATGCATGCTTCCTCGCCTCTTTCATGGCACGCATTTCATTACCCTTCTCCGGCTGCTCAAGTATAAGCCTTATATGATAAAGCATGACCTCCATCCGCTCCTCAACTGAAGGCGGAGTATAAGGCTTATTTTCAAAGTAACAGTCGATCTCCCTGAAAATAAAGGGATTGCCGTAGGTCGCTCTGCCTATCATAACAAGGTCACATCCGGTATGCTCATACATATCAAGGCAGCTTTCAAGGCTGTCAATGTCGCCGTTTCCGATGACCGGAACAGAAACAGCCTGTTTCACCTGTTTTATAATATCACGGTCGGCTTTTCCCGAATACATCTGGTCCTTTGTACGCCCATGTACGGTCAGTGCATCGGCTCCTGCCTGCTCCATAGCCTGTGCGAATTCCACTGCGTTTACGCTGTCCCTGCTCCAGCCTTTCCGGAACTTTACCGTTACAGGAACCCCCGAAACACTTTTTACTGCTCTTACGATCTCAGCCGCTCTGTCTGTATCCTTCATAAGGGCACTGCCGGAATTGTTGTTTACAACCTTCGGCACGGGACAGCCCATATTTATATCCAGAATATCCGGATCATATTTCATGCATATTTCTGCGGCATTTTTCATAAACTCCGGATCATCACCAAAAATCTGCAGAGCCATGGGCCGCTCCTTTTCGGTAACTGTACAAAGCCCTGCAGTTTTTCTGTCACTGTAGCAAAGACCCTTTGCAGAAATAAGCTCGCTTACCGTATAACATGCCCCGTATTCACGGCAGAGAATACGGTATGCCCTGTCCGCAACTGATGCCATAGGCGCCAGTGCGGCAGTTTTTTTTATTTTAACATTTCCGATATTTATGTATTCCATCTGAAAACTCCCTTAAAAGCTTTTGCGCAATTTTGTATAATAATATTTTATCACATTTTTTCGTGAAAGGATAGAGTTTTACAAAAAAATCTGCTATAATATAAGTAATACTATTTAGGGAGAAATCATTATGAAATTACTTGCAATTGACGGCAACAGTATTATGAACCGTGCCTATTACGGCATACATGCCCTAACCAACAGGAAGGGTGTTTATACAAACGCTCTTCTGGGGTTTATGAACATATATTTCAAAAATTCTGATATTATAAAGCCGGACGGGGTTGCCGTGGCATTCGATCTGAAAAAGCCTACATTCCGCCATAAGGCTGTGGAATCCTATAAAGCAAACCGAAAGGGCATGCCGGAGGAGCTTGCCCAGCAGATGCCCCTTATCAAGGAAATACTTACAGGTATGGGAATCAGTATAATCGAATGCGAAGGCTACGAAGCAGACGATATCCTCGGAACGCTTTCAAAAATGTGTACTGACAAAGGTGATGAATGCCATATACTGACCGGTGACAAGGACAGTCTCCAGCTTATAAATGACAAGGTCACTGTCCACCTTGCAACTACAAAAGAGACTATCATCTATACCCCGGAAAAATTTATTGAGACCTATGGATTTGAACCTATCAATCTCATTGACCTGAAAGCCCTTATGGGTGACAGCTCTGACAATATTTCCGGCGTTCCGGGAATCGGCGAAAAAACAGCAGCGAAGCTTATTGCTCAGTGGAATACTATTGAAAATCTCTACGAAAATATAGAAAACGCCGGACTTACAAAAGGCGTTACCGCAAAGCTTGAAAACGGCAGGGATGCTGCAAAGGAAAGCAAATGGCTTGCCACTATAATTCTCGATGCCCCGATAAATACAGATCCGGAAAGCTGTATTCTGAAAAAACGTGACGACGAAAAACTCCGTTCACTGCTTACCGAGCTTGAAATGTTCAGGCTGCTGTCAAAGCTTGGTCTTGAACCGGCGGAAATACAGCCATCTCAGCCGGAGGAACAGCCTCAAAAGACAGAATGTACCACAGCCCCCCTTACCGCTGAAATACTCGGCAGACTTCTGGGCGGTGACAAAATCTTTTATATTATCAGAAATAACACAGTATATGTCTGTGAACCTGAAAACGAGACATTATACCATATCTACAATTCGGACAGCGGGGAGCTTATACTTAAAATTTTAAGCAGCGATACTCCAAAGATCACCTTCGGGGCAAAGGCTCAGTATCATACCGCCTTTGAAAATAATTTTCCCCTTAAAAACTGCATTTTCGACTGTGAAATTGCAGCGTACCTTCTCGATCCCTCCGCCAGCGAATACAGCATTGAAAAGCTGTGTTTCAGATACTCGCTCCCCTATTGCAGTGATGCCGGAGAGGCTGCGGACTGCGCCGGAATAGTCATGCTCTATGAAATAATGAAGAACGAAATTGAAAGCCAGGGACTTGACTACATTATGTATGAGGTGGAACAGCCGCTGACGGAGGTTCTTGCTTCAATGGAATATACCGGAGTCCGGGTCAATGCAAAGGGGGTAAGATCCTTCGGGGAACAGCTCAGGGACGAAACTGAGGGAATAGAATCCCAGATATATTTTATGTGCGGAAAGGAATTTAATATTTCCTCACCAAAGCAGCTGGGGGACATTCTCTATGAAATGGGCGTACCACTGAAAAAGAAAAACAAGCACGGATTTTCAACAAGTGCGGAAATTCTTGAAGAGCTTCGTGACAGTCATCCTGTTATTGATCTGGTACTCCGTTACAGAAAACTTACCAAACTCAGCTCAACCTATGTTGACGGTCTTTTGAAAAATGTTTCAGAGGATGGCAGAATACACACTGTTTTCAAACAGACAGAGACAAGAACAGGCAGAATTTCCTCGACGGAACCCAACGTGCAGAACATTCCTGTAAGAACAGAGCTGGGCAGGGAGATGAGAAAATTTTTTATTGCCTCCGACGGAAAAATGTTCCTTGATGCCGATTACAGCCAGATCGAGCTTCGCATCGTTGCCCATATATGCGGCGACCCGGTGATGATAGAAGGATTTAAAAGCGGTGCGGACATCCACGCCTCAACAGCAGCACAGGTTTTCGGACTTCCGGAAGAGATGATAACCCCGGAAATGAGAAGCGCGGCAAAGGCGGTAAATTTCGGAATAATTTATGGTATCGGAGCATTTTCCCTGTCTAAGGATATCGGTGTCAGCGTCTTTGAGGCAAAAAAATATATCGAAAACTATTTCAGAAAATTCCCGAACATCGAAAAATTCATGAATGATACAGTGGAAAAGGCAAAAAAAGACGGATATGTAACCACCATGTTCGGTAGGAAAAGGTACGTTCCTGAGCTTTCCGCCTCAAACAAGAACATGCAGGCGGCAGGCAGAAGGATCGCAATGAACACTCCAATTCAGGGCAGTGCGGCGGACATTATAAAAATTGCTATGGTAAAGGTATACAGGCGGCTTAAAGAGGAGCTTCCGGAGGCTAAGCTGATTTTACAGGTCCACGATGAGCTTATTGTTGAGTGTCCTGCTCCGGATGCAGACAGGGCGGCTGAAATTCTCTCACAGGAAATGCAGAATGCGGCGCAGCTTAAAGTCCCCCTTACAGCTGATGTAAACAGAGGTGAAAGCTGGTATGAAGCAAAGGGCTGATATATTAAAATGCGATATATCCGACATTGCAGAAATTGCCGGACTCGAGGAAAAACATATCCCGGACGGATGGTCTGAGAAAGCTTTTTCCGACTGTTTTTCCAATGAAAATACTGTTATTTTCAAGGCTGTGTCGGGAGGAAAAATAATCGGATTTGTAAACGGCTCATGGGTCATTGACGAGGGGGAACTTCTCAACATTGCCGTTTCCGAAAATTTCAGAAGATGCGGTACAGCATCGGCTCTCCTTAATGCTCTTGAGAATTTTTTCATGGAAAATGGTGTTGAAAAAATCTTTCTCGAAGTAAGGGAGAAAAACTCAGGGGCTGTAAGCTTTTATTTAAAGCATGGCTTTGAAAAGAACGGACTGAGAAAAAATTATTACAGAAATCCCCCCGACAACGCAATTCTCATGATGAAAAAATATAAGCTTCTTTAAAAAAGGTTAATTTAACTGTATATACTTGGAATTGAAAGTTCATGCGACGAAACGGCAGCAGCTGTCTCCGAAAACGGAACTAAAATACTTTCAAACGTTGTATCAACACAGATTGAGGAACACAAAAAATACGGCGGCGTAGTACCGGAAATTGCCTCGAGAAGACACTGCGAAAACATCTCAGGTGTTGTTAAAAGGGCTCTTTCCGACGCCGGAAAAAAGCTCAGTGAAATTGACGGGATAGCCGTAACCTATGCCCCGGGACTTATCGGTGCGCTGCTTGTAGGCGTAAACTACGCCAAGGGACTTAGTATGGCGTCCGGAAAGCCGCTTATCCCCGTGCACCATATTTCCGGACATATTGCTGCAAACTATATTGCCCATCCGGAGCTTAAACCTCCCTATCTCTGTCTTGTGGCAAGCGGCGGTCATTCCCATATTGTAGAGGTTCTGGATTATACCTCGTTCCGTGTTATCGGCCGAACAAGGGATGACGCAGCAGGGGAATGCTTTGACAAATGTGCAAGAGCTATGGGATTTCCATATCCAGGGGGTGTACATATCGACAAGGCAGCCCAAAGCGGTGACAGGAATGCCTATCAACTCCCACGTCCTAAGGTTGCCGGAAGCGAACTGGATTTCAGCTTTTCGGGACTTAAAACAGCTGTTATAAATCTTCTTCACAATTCACAGCAAAAAGGTATTGAGGTAAACAAAAATGATCTCAGCGCTTCTCTCCAGGGGAATATCTCAGAAATACTCTGCGAAAAAACAATGCTTGCCGCCCAGAAGCTCGGTTACAGAACAATATCAGTTGCCGGAGGAGTTTCAGCAAACAGCGGCGTCCGCAGAATATTTGAAGATGCATGCACTCGGAAAGGATATGATCTTTACCTCCCCCCTACTGAGCTTTGCGGAGATAACGGAGCAATGATCGCATGTCAGGGATATTACAACTTTCTTGCAGGCTTCAGGGCAGACGAGAGCCTTAATGCTGTGGCTACTCTCTCTCTTGAGGAGATCCCCGATTCATTCAGACAGCAGCAGTAAAGGTAAAAATAAATGGAAAACAAAAGAAATTTTCAGCGTGAACTGGATTTAATAATAAAAAAGCATACCGAAAAGGGTGAAAGACCCTCTGTTCTTCTTCACAGCTGCTGCGGACCGTGCAGCAGCTATGTTCTGGAGTATCTCACAAATTATTTTGAAGTAAAGCTTTTTTTCTATAATCCCAATATCCAGCCTCCGGAAGAATACCAGAAAAGGCTTTCCGCACAGAAAGATGTCCTTGAAAAAATGGATTTTTCCGGAGTGGAATTAATTGAGGGGGACTATACTCCGGATGATTTCTTCCGTGCAGTAAAGGGACTGGAAGAAGAACCGGAGGGCGGCAGCCGCTGCGAGGTATGCATAAAAATGCGGATGGAAGCTGCGGCGGCGGCAGCTGAAAAATACGGCACAGACTATTTCGCCACTACCCTTACGGTAAGCCCCCATAAAAATGCGCCATACATAAACCGTACAGGAGAGGCAATCGAAAGCGAACGAAACATTGCCTATCTGATCTCAGACTTTAAAAAGAAAAACGGCTATAAGCGTTCGGTGGAGCTATGCCGTGAATATAATATATATCGTCAGAATTACTGCGGATGTATTTTCAGTAAACGGGCTGAATCAAAAAATGATACACAATAGCAATAAACGAAAAGCGGCCCATAAAGAGCCGCTTTAAATTTTATTCAGTTATTTTACCGGCAAGCTTATAAGCAAGTGCTGCCGCATCTCTTATATTGATCTTTCCGTCGCCGTTAAAATCAGCCGTTTCCGGAAGCTCCTGACTCCTTCCCTCTGCAAGCATTTGAGCAATGAACGCACAGTCACGGACAGTATACTCTTCCGTCTGTTCCTGTTCCGGGTCGGATACTGTTATTGAAACGGTGGTGGATGTCGTTTCCGGAGAAGTTGTTACAGGGGCAGTTGTTGTGATCTCAGGCTCTTCAAAATATTGTTTAGTTGCCGAGACAGATGTCCTGCTAACATGCATACCATACTCCTTATACAAACTTAAAAAAGCCGAGACTATATCTTCTTCAGTTGCATCTTCATCGTAACAGATATGAAAATTCTCATTGCCATCATCTTCATATGGTTCGAAATGTGCCTTCATATTTTTCTCATCGAGAAAATCATTCAGTTCATCAACAGAATGATTCTTATAGAACATTTCATCTGTAGAATAAACCCTGTTCCAGGTTATAATAACACCGACAAGAACTCTGGCTTTTTTCAGATCTGGCTTTACCTCCTCTTCCTCATCAAATATATATTCTCTGGACAAGAGTCCAATATCATTAGGGGTTATGAATTCATCGGTATGATAAGAGTAAACATGCTTTAATTCTACAGCATCATAACCGTCAAAGTTAACCGTATTATCATTAATATACTCAACGAATTCCTGCTCATAGGGAAGTACATGGTCTAAAGAATTCACCAATTCCCTGTTTTCCTGATTATTAAAATCACAGGTAGGCATCGACGATCCCGACGCAGAAGCAGAAACGCCTAAAACCACAGACGATAGTAACAGTAAGTTAAGTATCACACTGCCTAATGTTTTTTGATTTTTTTCATAATAATCTCCATTCTGCCGCTAAGAGTGTCAGCACAAATAGGAATGAAAATCTCCCGAGCGTCATAATGGAGATTTTCGCATTCCCTTTACATTTATTTCTATCCTTTTCTTTACTGTTATTATAACACTCACCGATTATATTGTCAATATTTTTTGTTTTCTTTCTGATACTACATACAAAATTCAAAAGCAAAACACCGCAGTACAATAAGTACCACGGTGTCAAAATATTAAAAAACATATTCCTTCAAAAGCCAGTACACTGCCGAAGCAATCAGAATAGCAGCAACAACGGGCATGGCATAAAATTTCAGTTTATCCTTTGCATCCACCGGCGGTCTTGCTTTCCAGACGTGTATCATCTTTGAGATAAGAAATACCGATACTCCCAGCGCCGCAAGGGATGAAGAAATCGTATTATGATGAGGGGTCAGGTGAAATTCAAGGAGCATAACCACGGCATAGACAGCAACTGAAATGCCGAATATTATTTTATCCGCCTTCGTTTCAAGTATGCGGCTTTCTTCCTTGTGCTCTCTGAGCTTATTTGCTGTTCTTCTCATGGTTTTCTACCGATGCTCTTATAAAGTCCGCAAAAAGCTTCTGGGGCTTGTTGGGGCGCGACTTGAATTCTGGGTGGAACTGAACTCCCACAAACCACGGATGATCGGGAAGCTCGACAATTTCAACAAGTCTTTCATCCGGAGACATACCGGCAATTTTAAGTCCCTTTTCCGTAAGCATAGATCTGAATTCATTATTGAACTCCCAGCGGTGACGATGACGCTCATAAATAAGGGATTCACCGTAAATTCCGGCACATCTCGACTCTGCTGAGAGCTTGCAGGGGTAAAGACCCAGACGCATCGTTCCGCCCTTATCTGTAATATCCTTCTGGTCAGCCATAATGTCAATAACGCTGTATTTTCCGTCAGGGACAAATTCAGAGGAATTTGCTCCATCAAGACCGGCAACATTCCTTGCAAATTCCACAACAGCCATCTGCATTCCAAGGCATATGCCGAACAGCGGAACCCTGTTCTCTCTTGCATACCTTATGGCGTCGATCATGCCCTCAATACCTCTGTCGCCGAAGCCGCCGGGAACGATAATACCGTCACAGTGACCGAGCATCTTTCCAGCCGTTTCAGCAGTTATTTCTTCGGAATTTATCCAGTCTATATTTACATTGGCATCGTTTACAATACCGCCGTGGCGGAGTGCCTCAGCAACCGACAGATAAGCGTCCGGAAGAGCAACATACTTGCCCACAAGTCCGATATTGACTGTTTTCTTTGCTGCCTTCTGCCTGTTTATCATCTCAACCCAGTCGGTAAGATCCGGCTCCGGATTGTCAAGCTTCAGGTGCTCACAGACGCACTCTGCAAGGCCCTCATTTTCAAGCATTATAGGAACCTCATACAGTGACGGCGCAGTAAGATTCTGGATAACATCCTTCTTGCGGACATTGCAGAAAAGACCGATCTTGTCAAGCATATCATCAGGGATCTCACATTCGCTTCTGCACACGAGAATATTCGGCTGTATTCCCAGGGAAAGAAGTTCCTTTACCGAATGCTGTGTAGGCTTTGATTTAAGCTCATTTGAACCAGCAATAAAGGGGACGAGAGTAACGTGAATGGAAATGGCATTTTCACGTCCGACCTCCTTCATGACCTGTCTTATGGATTCAAGGAACGGGGTACTTTCAATATCACCTACAGTGCCGCCGATTTCTGTAATAACAACGTCGGTATCCGTTTCCTTTCCGACCCTGTAGATCCTTTCCTTGATCTCATTTGTTATGTGAGGGATCACCTGCACTGTACCGCCGAGGTAGTCCCCTCTTCTCTCCTTGTTGAGAACTGTCCAGTAGACCTTGCCGGTGGTAACATTGGAATTTACCGAAAGATTTTCATCAATAAATCTTTCGTAGTGACCGAGGTCAAGGTCAGTTTCCGCACCGTCATCAGTTACGAAAACCTCACCATGCTGATAGGGACTCATAGTACCCGGGTCAACATTTATATAAGGGTCAAATTTCTGAATTGTAACTTTATATCCTCTCGCTTTAAGCAGACGTCCCAGGGACGCAGCTGTAATACCTTTTCCAAGACCGGAAACAACACCGCCGGTTACGAACACATATTTTATAGGCATAACGCTTCCTCCAATTTAACTTTCAAAAAATCACATTACTTCTATTTTACTATTTATTTCGACGGAATGCAATAGCACAGAGAAATAAATAAAAGAATAACGCAATAGAAATTTAATGTATTTTACCCTGAAAATTGTGCAGTATTTATACTAATCCCTTTAAGGGATTCCATGAGACGGGATCTGACAGCAAAGCGGTCAGATCAGAGGATGCCGCAGGCAGCATTTTTTCCGTAATTTTCCTGACAAATTTGCGTAAATACGCTGAAAATACATCAGATGGGTATTGGCTTTTGAGATAAAATATGCTATAATATAAGGTACGATTATTAAGTGAGATGGAGAAAATAAAATGGAAATATATCTTGATAATGCCGCAACTACAAAGCCCTGCCGGGAGGCTGTAAAGGCTGCTGCAGACTGCATGACCGACAATTTCGGCAACCCCTCATCCCTTCACAGAGCGGGACTGAATGCACAGTTAGCTGTTGACAGCGTAAGAAAAATCATCGGAAGGTCCATTGCCGCTGATCCGGCATGCATATATTTTACATCGGGAGCCACTGAAAGCAATAATCTGGCTATAATGGGAACCGCAGGCGCATACGGAAAGAGAAAGCCGAGGATCGTCACTTCCTCGGTGGAACATTCCTCTGTGGAAAAAACAATGGCTCACCTTGAACAGCAGGGCTTTGAAATCGTCCGTATATCCCCTGACAGAAACGGACAGATATCCCATGAACAGATATTAAATGCCGTTGACGAAAAAACATGCCTTGTCAGCATGATGATGGTAAACAATGAAACGGGATATATCCTCCCGGTAAGGCGGGCATTTTACGGCATAAAAAAGCTTTATCCCCAGTGTATCACCCACTGTGACGCCGTACAGGGATATATGAAGATACCCTTTAAGGTATCTGAACTGAATGCAGATATGATTTCCATGTCAGGCCATAAAATACATGCCGGAAAGGGCGTCGGAGCACTGTATCTGAAGAAAGGGGTGCGGCTCGAACCACAGGTTTTCGGCGGCGGACAGGAAAACGGACTCCGCTCCGGAACGGAAAATGTTCCCATGATAGCCTCTATGGGGGCAGCAGTAAAAGCACTGAACGGAAATATTTCCGAAAGACTTGACAAAGCCAGACAGCTGAAAAGCAAGCTTCTCGGCAGACTGTCCTCCATGGACGGCATATTCATAAATTCCGACGAGGATGCAAGTCCATATATAATCAATATTTCTGTTCCGGGGATACGCTCGGAAATAATGCTCCATTTCCTTGAAGAAAAGGAAATATACATCTCAAGCGGCTCTGCATGCTCAAAGGGAGCTAAAAGCGGAGTGCTCGGACAGTTCGGCATAAGCGACAGCCGCACCGACTCTGCGCTGAGAATAAGCATCTGCGGAGAAACCACCGTTTCTGAACTGTCCGCACTGGTAAACGGCATTGAGGATGCAATGGAAAAGCTTGTAAAGGCAAAGTAAAGGACTTGACACCTTGCAAAAAGCTGTGATATTATAGACAAAACCGCAAAAACGGAGGAAAAACAAATGCAGGAGATAATACTTATAAAATACGGGGAAATGGCGCTCAAAGGGATGAATAAAAAAAGCTTTGAGGACATACTCGTTAAAAACATGAAGAGAAGAATAAAAAACCTGGGAAAGGCTGAAATAACAAGGGCACAGTCCACTATATACATCACCCCCGCTGATGACAGCTTTGATGTGAACGAAGCAGTAGAAAGGCTGAAAAAGGTATTCGGCATTGCCGCTCTCTGCCGTGCTGTTGTGTGCGAAAAGGATTTTGAGGATATTTCAAAAACTGCATGTGAATATCTTGAAGATACTCTTTCCTATGCAAAAACCTTCAAAGTCACTGCAAAAAGGGCAGACAAAAGCTTCCCTATGAAATCCCCTGAGATATGCCGGGAGCTGGGGGGCGTACTCCTTGGAAAATTCCCTCATCTTGAGGTCGATGTAAACGATCCGGAGATAACAGTTACCGTTGAGATCCGGGACACAAAGGCATATGTCCACGGGGAGAATCTTAAGGGTGCAGGAGGACTTCCGGTAGGAACCAGCGGACATGCAATGCTGCTGCTTTCCGGAGGTATTGACAGTCCGGTTGCCGGATATATGATGGCAAAAAGAGGAGTGCACATCTCCGCAATACACTATGTCAGTCCTCCTTATACATCCGACAGAGCAAGACTCAAGGTTGAGCAGCTGTGCGAAAAAATCACTCCATACTGCGGAAGCATAGCGTTTTTCTGCGTACCCTTTACTAAAATCCAGGAGGAAATAAAGAACAACTGTCCCGAAGAATTTTTCACTATTATAATGAGACGGCTTATGATGAAGATCGCACAGAAAATATGTCAGAGGGAAAAATGTCTTGCCCTTATTACCGGCGAAAGCGTGGGACAGGTTGCAAGTCAGACAATGAATGCTCTTATGTGTACAGATGCGGTATGCGATATTCCGGTATTCCGTCCTCTTATAGGAATGGACAAAACAGAAATTATTGAAATTGCCCGAAAGATCGATACCTTTGAGACTTCCATACAGCCTTATGAGGACTGCTGCACTGTTTTCACTCCCCGTCATCCTAAGGTAAGACCCCTTGTTGCAGATGTTGAAGCGGCAGAGGCTGGCTTTGATTTTACACAGCTGATCGATGAAGCTGTAGAAAATACAGAACTGAAAATTTTCAATCTTGAAGTATAGTCCGATTTCCAGTGCGGCACAGAGAGGATCAGTTCCTCCGGATGCAGCCCGCATATGGAATAAAATGGACATACTGTTTCAAGATTTCAAAAACCATCGGTCATCTTTTCGCAAAGTTGGTGAATATATGAAAAAATCAGATACAAACGCAGATAAAACAGGGCAACCTGCCAAAGTAACCCCTGAAAATCTTGACAAGTTGGTTAAAGATGTAGTACAATTACTCTTGTATAAAGGCATTACTATAGCTACTGCCGAAAGCTGTACAGGGGGACTCCTGTCAGAGCTTATCACGTCTGTACCCGGAGCATCGAAAATCTTCGAGATCGGCGTGTGCACATATTCAAACAAAATAAAGCATGAATACCTCGGCGTTCCCAAAGCGCTGTTCAAGCAATACGGCGCAGTAAGCCGTCAGGTCGCCCTCGCCATGGTCGCAGGGCTTCAGAAACAGTCGGGAGCTGATATATGCATTTCTGTTACCGGAACAGCAGGTCCGGGAGGAGGAACCCCCGAAAAGCCTGTCGGTACCGTTTTTGTAGGGATAAGCTGCGGCAGAAAGAGAATAGTAAAGCTTTTAAGGCTCTGGGAGCTTGAGGACAAGAGCCGTGACAACATAAGAATGAATGTTGCCTACAGAGTCTTTGATTTTCTCAGGCAGATGGTTTCGGTAATGCCGGACGATCTTCCGGAAAATACCGTCAGCGAGTCGAAGGGTACAGAGGTCGCAAAAAGACTTATTCCATGGAAGGGCGATTCTGCTTCTCAGATTATAAGGAAGGTTGTCTTTCTTGGCTCGGTCATTATCTTTACTGTGTGCCTCTTCCTTGTAGTGGACTACTACTGGGGCAATTACAAAAACCAGAAGCTGGGGGAGGATCTCCAGAATCTCTACAGTCAGGCTGAAACGACGCCTCCTGCTGCGTCTTCTCCGGAAGAATCTGCAACAGAAAAGGTGTGGACGCTCAAGGACGGTGCAAAAGCCCTGCTGGAACGCAACAGCGATGTTGTAGGCTATATAAATATCCCGGACACTGTTATCAGCTATCCTGTTGTTCAGAGAAAACAGGAGGACGGAAACGATTATTACACGAAAAAAAATATAGACAAGGAAAACGCCGATGCCGGTTCAATATTCCTTGACTGGAGAAACTATTTTGATTATATAGTTGATGGTACGAAGGTACTTGAAAACTCCCAGAACCTCATAATCTATGGTCATGAGATGAAGGACGGCTCAATGTTCGGAACTCTCAAAAACTACAAGGATTATGACGGCTACTACAGTGAACATCCTATCATAGAACTCAGCTCAAATTATGAGACATATAAATATAAGATATTTGCTTATTTTATTGTGGACGCTGAGGATCAGACCGAAACCAAATTCGACTGCTGGAACACTCTTGACTTTGAAAGTGAAGAGCAGTTCTATGAATATGTAAACAATGCAAAAAAGCGTTCATTTACATTCAATGATGTGGATGTAAGATACGGCGACCAGCTGCTGACCCTGCAGACCTGCCACAGCATGTTCAGTACTGCAAGATTTTTTGTTATGGCAAGAATGGTGAGGGACGGCGAAGACCCATATGAGGGAACAGATAATGTAAGAGTCAATGACAATATCCTCTGGCCGTCTATCTATTATGAGTGGAATGAAAACAATTATGATCCCGATGCAGAGTTTGAAAGCTATCCTCTGACAACGGAATGAAAGAAAAAATAAAAAAAAGAAGGTAACAACAATGAGTAAATTCAGAAGATTTGCAGCGTATGCTGCCGTGGCAGCAATGGCTATATCGTCTATGGCTGTGACAGGCTGTGACGAAAAACAGGAGAGCAGTTCACAGGCGGCAGATGAGCTTGCCCCCACTGAGGCAGCTACTGAAGCTGTCGCTGTGGAATACCCTGATATCCAAAGCTTCTCGGATGAGCCAAACGGCATGCTGGGACGTGCAAAGGCTCTGAGAGCTATCAACGACGATATCATCGGATACATTAAGATCCCCGGTACCAACGTTGACTATCCGGTAACACAGTATGACGGTGAGGATCTCGATACACAGGGCAACGCCTACTACATGGACACCGATATATACGGAAATTATCTTGAATCGGGTACTATATTCATGGATTATCGTGATGTCTTTGTCCCTGATAAGAGCAAGCAGTCACAGAACCTCGTACTTTACGGGCACAACATGTTAAACGGCTCAAAGTTTGCAACACTTCATTATTACAGACAGGACGATTCATTCTATGAAGAAAGTCCCATTATCGAGTTCAGCTCCAACTACGAGAATACAAAATATGTCATATTTGCATATTTCGTTACCAGCGGAAGCTATGGTGAAAGCAGCTACGGAGAGGAATTTGCATACTGGGATATGGAAAATATGAACGAAGAGGAATTCAACAAATATGTTGAGGTATGCAATGAACGCTCATACATATCCCCTGGCATTGACGTAAAATACGGAGATCAGCTGCTGACCCTCCAGACCTGCCATCTTGATGAAGATAATTCTCGCTTCCTTGTAATCGGCAGACGTCTTCGTGACGACGAAACGCCGGAAGACTTTATGAATAAAACTGCGGATGCTGAAAGCGGCGATGCCGGAGTCAGTGAAGAAGAAACCGAAGAATAAAAATCCCCGAATGGAGTTTATTTATGAATTTTTTTAAAAGTAAAAAATGCACAGCAGTCATACTTTCTGCATTGCTCCTGGGTTCTTCTGTTTTTGGCGGGATTTTAAGCAGCTATAGCATCCGTGCTGTTGAGGATGAACCAGCAAATAATACCCATGCTGCCAGTGCCAGCGAAAACAGAAACAAACCGGCTTCCATACTGAAAGAGGCGGTTGTCCTCTGGAAAGCGGAACTGTCAGATTACAGCAGCAGCTTTTCACTCACCAACTACGAGATCGTAGATGCCGGAGATGAAGACACTGAAGAAGCCAAAAAGACTGAAAGTTCCGGAAACGCTGCGGAAAATGCTGCGGCAGCTGAACAGTCAGCTGTTCAGAGTGACTACAGGCTGGATTATGTAAACGGTGCTACAAATTATACAGTCCCGGAGAGAGAGTATGTGGAACCTGCCAGCATTGAATCCGGTAACTTCGGATTTACGACATACGGATATGGTCACGGTCTGGGTCTTAGCCAGAACGGTGCCAATTACTATGCAACCTACGGCGGCTGGGGTTACCAGACTATACTTGCCCATTACTATCCGGGAACATATATTCAGAATACCGGTACTGCATCGGGTGAAACAATTACAGCCGGCGGTATAAGCGGAAACGTGCTTGACATTGTTTCAATGGTTGTCTACAACGAAATGTCAGACTGCATGAATGCCGAGGCCATGAAAGCGCAGGCGGTTGCTGCGTATTCGTACATAAAATACAAAGGCGGCAATGCACCGGATCTCTGTCCCCGTTCCAATCCCCCGGAAAATGTAGTAAATGCAGTACGTCAGGTTCTGGGCGAAGCTCTCTATTATAACGGCAGCTATGCACTTGCTATGTTCGGTGCATCAAGCGGCGGTGCAACAGCTTCATGCTATGACATCTTCTATGAGGATATCCCGTATCTGAGAAGCGTTTCCTGTGACTATGACGCACAGTGTGACCCTCATTACGGTACAGTCGTAGCAATGAGCGCTTCCGAAGTGAAATATATTCTCGAAAGCAATTACGGCATAGCACTTTCCGATGACCCCAATAACTGGATCCAGGTTATTGAAGGTGACGGCGGATACGCTGCAAGTGTTGTGATAGACGGTCAGGTCACAGTCAAGGGCAATGAATTTAAAATTTGTCTTGGACTGAAATCGCCGAAATTTACATGTCAGTACTATAGTTAAGAACCTGTCTTCATAAGACATGTGCATACGCTTGTGAAGACAGGTTCTAAAGATTGGCATTGCCGGTTCTCTCCGGCAGTGCCTTGTTGTATATTTTGAAATTATATACCGGACAGATATTTTGATACTGCCTGCGGCAGAATGGAGAATTACCATGAATATGATCGATATTATCTTTAAAACCAAACGAAAGGAGAAGCTTGCAAAAGAAGAAATAGACTGGATGATAAAGGGCTATGTAAATGAAGATATCCCCGATTATCAGATGTCTGCATGGCTTATGGCAGTGTGCCTTAATTCCCTCAGTGAGGAGGAAACCTTCTGGCTCACTGAGGCTATGAGAGATTCTGGAGACAAGCTTGATATGAGCGCAGTTGACGGCGTTACTGTTGACAAGCACAGCACCGGCGGCATCGGTGACAAGACAAGCCTTGTAATAGCTCCGGTGTGTGCAGCCTGCGGACTGCATGTGCCGAAAATGTCGGGGAGGGGTCTTGGCTTTACCGGCGGAACTATAGACAAGCTTGAGAGCATCGACGGATTTCACGTAAACGTAACATTTGATGAATATATCAATATTATAAATAAAAACGGTGCTGCCATTATTGCCCAGAGCGGCGATCTTGTACCTGCCGACAAAAAACTTTATGCACTGCGGGACGTGACGGGAACTGTTGACAGCATTCCTCTGATCTGTTCCAGCATCATGAGCAAAAAGCTTGCAACGGGGGCTGACTGTATTCTTCTTGACGTAAAATGCGGAAGCGGTGCATTTATGAAAACCATAGAGGATGCTCAACGGCTTGCAGAGCTTATGGTCATAGTCGGAAAAAATGCCGGCAGAAAATGCCGTGCTGTCATTACGGATATGAATCAGCCTCTTGGCAATGCGGTTGGCAACTCCCTGGAGGTCATCGAAGCATGTGAAATCCTTTCAGGAAGATCAAAAGGGCGGCTTTACGACCTGTGTACAGAGCTTGCGGCCAACATGCTGGAACTCGGCGGCAAGGGTAACATTGAGTCATGCCGGAAAATGGCTGAAGAAAAAATAGAAAGCGGTGAAGCCCTGAAAAAATTTATGGATATGATCGGGGCACAGGGAGGAAACCCTGACACAGCTGTCGACTATTCCCTGTATAAGCAGCCGGAATATAAGCTTGAGGTCACCGCTGAAAAGGACGGCTATATTTCTTCAATAAACAGCGAGGAGATTGGCATGGCTTCTCTTATGACCGGTGCCGGAAGAAAATCCAAATCAGACAGCATTGACAGCTCCGCCGGAATCATTCTGAATAAACATGTGGGAGACCACGCAGAAAGCGGCGAGGTAATTATGACTCTTTATTCCTCAGTTGTATCTGACCTGAAGGACGCTGCCAAAAGGGCATACAGCGCTGTTGAAATATCCGACAAAAAACCGCAGGTTACCCCCGTTGTCATAAAAACTATCAGCTGAATTTTTCTATTGACATATCGGATATCAGGGTGTAAAATGTATATTAAGACGGAACAAATTCCCGACACGCCGCAGCAGAGAATTTATTCCGTAATATAAGAGGCTATGCGTGCGGCAGATTGGAGACTACTATGGATCTTTGGGATAAGGTAAAAAATGTCGCTAACGATGCGGCTAATGCACTTAACGACGCAGCAAGAGACGTTTCCACAGGCGCAAAGGAAATGTCTGAAAAATCAAGGCTTAAAAGAGCAATCAAAAATGAAGAACAGAAAATCAGCAATTGTTACAGGACTATTGGAGAAAAATTTTTTAACGAAAATTCCGCTGCCCCCGCCGGCTATGAAGAACAGTTTAACAATATAAGAAACTCAAACGCTGAAATCCAGAGGCTTCAGGGTGAATTGTCAGCCATTGAAAATTCTGCAAAATGCCCGAAATGCGGGGCAAGAGTAACTCCGGACCAGAGATTTTGCCAGAGCTGCGGAAACAGCCTTTGATAATATGAAAAACAGGACATTCCTCATCGGAATGTCCTGCATTATTTTCAATATGTACAAAATCAGTATGAGTGTCCCAGGAATGCGGCACCGATAATACCTGCGTCGTTGCCAAGCTTTGCAATAACGATCTCGGTGTTTTTGCTGGAGTTTCTTGTATAGACCTCATTCTTTACAAGCTCCTTGACAGGAACAAGCAGAGCGTCTCCCTCATTGCATACGCCGCCGCCTATGCAGAGAATATCCGGCTGGAAAATATTTATTGTATTTGTAATACCTGATGCCAGATATCTGATATATTTGTCAACAACTTCTTGAGCTGTCTTATCTCCCAGTCTCATTGCGTCAAAGGATGTTCTTGCAGTAACCTTGCCCTTTCTCTCTTCAGCAAGCTTATGCATTGCTGAATCCTTGTCGGCCTCCATTGCTTCCTTCGTCATCCTTATAAGACCGGTAGCAGAAGAGAACACCTCAAAGCAGCCTTTTCTTCCGCATGTACACTGAGGTCCGTCAACCTCAATAACCATATGACCTATCTCAGCTCCGGCAAAGTTAGAACCTGAATAAATTTTTCCATTAATAACTATTCCGCCGCCGACACCGGTACCGAGAGTAATGCACACAGCTGTATCAGCGCCTTTTGCCGCACCGGCTACATATTCGCCGTATGCCGCAGCATTTGCATCATTTTCAACATAAACAGGCTTGTTAACAGCCTCTCCGATATACTTTCCCAGCGGAGTATTGTCAAATCCGAGATTGCAGGAATATTCTATAATTCCCTCCTTATTGTTTGCAATACCTGGAGCACCGACACCTACCCACTCAATA